>JBGQKM010000342.1:0-5308 GCA_041499515.1 Planctomycetia bacterium
GCAAGGCTTCGCCGAGGTGATCGCCAGTCTGCAGGCCGGACATGCCTCCACGCTGGGCGGAGTCTGGGGCTCAAGCTGCGCGCTGGTGGCGGCCTCGCTGGTGCGCCATGCCCCGGGTCCGCTGGTGGTCGTCTGGCCGCACATGGACGACCTGGACGACTTTTGCGACGACCTGGCGCTCTTCACGGCCGTCCAGCCCGAGCGATTTCCCCCCTGGGAACGCGAATCGCCCGAGGTCATCGCCTACGACGAGACCTATGGCGAGCGGTTGCGACTGTTGAAATTGCTCTGCGGTCCACGGCCGCCGCAATTGGTGGTCACTAGCATCCAGAGCCTGCTCCAGCCGGTTCCCAGCCGCGAAAAGCTCGCGCGCCACACGCGCCGCCTCCGCCGTGGCGACACGCTGGACGTCAGCGAATTGCTCGCCTGGCTCGTCCAGCATGGATTTCACGGCACCAGCGCCGTCGAGCTGCCGGGCGAATTCTCGCCGCGCGGCGGCATTCTCGACGTGTTCGCCCCCGACTGGTACGACCCGGTGCGGATCGAGTTTTTTGGCGACGAAGTCGAGTCGATTCGCCGCTTCGAGGTCGCCACGCAGCGCAGCCTGGCCACGCTCGATGAAATCGAGATCACGATCTTGCCCCGCGCCGAAGACGACCGCGAACACATCACCGGCTATCTCCCGGCCAACGCCTGGATCTATCTGATCGAGCCGACCGACCTGGAAGAAGAAGGCCGGCGTTATTTGGACCGGCTCGAACGGCCCCAGAATTTTCACAGCGTGTCGAGCACCATGCGACAAGTGACCCGTTTTGCCTCGGTGACCGCCGCCGGCGTGCCCACCGGCTCGATGGAAACCACGTGTCACCTGGGCATCGAATCGGTGGAACGCTTTAGCGGCGACATCGCCAAAGTTCGCGACGAGCTGGACGCCTCGATGGGCGCCAAACAGGACAGCTCTCAGCAAGTGTTCGTTGTCTGTCAGACCGAGGCCGAGTCGCAACGGTTGCAAGAAATCTTTGCGCCCACCAAACTCGCAGCCGCCGGGCGCTTGCATTATCCGATCGGTCGGCTCAAGGCGGGCTTCCGGCTGGTGGCCGACCGGATCGCCCTGATCAGCGGCAGCGAGCTGTTCCACCGGTCCGATCTGAATCGCCCCTCGCGCCGCCGGCTGGGACGCGTCATCGACAGTTTTCTCGAGCTGCGCGAAGGGGACTACGTCGTGCACTTGTCGCACGGCATCGGCCGCTATCGCGGCTTGCAGCTTCTTGAAAAGGCGCAGCAGGCCGAAGAACACCTGGTGATCGAGTTTCACGGCGACACGAAAATCTTCGTGCCGGCCTCGAAAATCGAGTTGGTCCAAAAATATGTCGGCGGAAACAAAAAGAGCCGTCCGGCGCTGGCCCACGTCGGCGGACGGCTGTGGAGCAAACACAAGGAGGCTGCGCGCCAGGCGGTCACCGATCTGGCGGCCGACATGCTCGCGCTGCAGGCGGCGCGCTCCTCGCGGCCGGGCATCCAGTTCCGGGGCGATACGGCCTGGCAGCGGGAATTCGACGCCTCGTTTCCGTACATGGAAACGCCCGACCAACTGACCTCCATGTCCGCCATCAAAAAAGACATGGGACAGGCCCGGCCGATGGACCGCCTGCTGTGCGGCGACGTGGGCTTCGGCAAGACCGAGTTGGCGATGCGAGCGTCTTTTCAGGTCGTCGACAACGGCTACCAGGTGGCCGTGTTGGTGCCGACCACGATTCTGGCCGAGCAACACCTGCGCACTTTCAAAGCCCGCATGGCCGAATTTCCCATCACGATCGCCTCGTTGTCCCGTTTCTGCACGCCGAAAGAAATGCGCGGGATCATCGAGGGCTCGGCCCAAGGCACCATCGACATCGTGATCGGCACGCATCGTTTGGCGCAACACGACGTCACGTTCCACAACCTGGGCCTGGTCGTGATCGACGAGGAGCAGCGGTTCGGCGTCGAGGTCAAGGAACGACTCAAGGCGCTGCGGCAGACGGTCGACGTGCTGACGATGACGGCCACGCCCATTCCACGGACGCTGCACTTGTCGCTGTTGGGCGTGCGCGATATCTCGAATCTCGAGACGCCCCCCGACGATCGCCTGGCGATCGAGACCCGCGTCACCCGCTTCGAGCCCGAGCTGGTTCGCCACGCGATCATGCGCGAGCTCAACCGCGGCGGACAGATCTTTTTCGTCCACAACCGGGTGCAGGACATCGAGAAAGTCCAGCAACGACTCGAACAGATCGTGCCGGAAGCCCGCATCGCCATCGGCCACGGGCAAATGCCCGAGGGACAACTGGAACGCGTGATGCTCGACTTCGTCGACCACCGCTTCGATCTGCTGTTGGCCACCACGATCGTCGAGAGCGGCTTGGATATACCGAACGCCAATACGATCTTCATCGACGAAGCCGACCGCTACGGCCTGGCCGATTTGCACCAACTGCGCGGCCGCGTCGGACGCTACAAGCATCGAGCGTATTGTTACTTGCTGATCGACCCGAACAAACATCTTTCGGCCACGGCCGCGCGGCGGCTGCGGGCGATTGAAGAGTTCAGCCAGATGGGCGCGGGCTTTGCCATCGCGATGCGCGATCTGGAGCTGCGCGGCGCCGGAAACATTCTGGGAACGCAACAGAGCGGGCACATCACCATGGTCGGCTACGAACTGTACTGCGAACTGCTGGAGCAGGCGGTGCGCAAGCTCAAGCAACTGCCGCCAAAAGTTTCGGTCGAGGTCAGCGTCGATCTGCCCTGCGAAGCGTATATTCCACGCGCGTACGTGCCCGACATGCGGCTGAAGATCGACTTGTATCGCCGCGTGGCGCGGCTGGCCAGCATCGAGGAATGGGAGGATCTGTCGGCCGAGTTGGTCGATCGTTTTGGAGCCCGACCGGCGGAAGTCGACCGCATGCTGCTGCTGGCGAAAATGCGGATTTGGGCCTACGCGTGGCAGATCGAGTCGATGCATCTGGAAGACGGTTTTGTGGTGCTGGGCTATACCCAGCGGCGACGGATCGAACAATTGGCCAAAAAGAGCGGTGGACGCCTGCGAATCGTGGACGACCAGAGTGCGTATCTCCCGCTAGAACCGGGCTTTACGGAACCGAACCAGATCCTGCAAGCTGTGCAATCTCTGTTGCGGCCCGATTAATTCCTCCCTATAATCCCGCCGCGCCGAGCCCGAGTTTTCGACACTCGTGCGGCGTGCGTTCCCATCGGTCGTTGGGTGTTCTTCCCAAGCATTCTTCGTGCGGGCGGCTGGCTTTCCCCGGAAAACCGGCCCCAAAGGCAAAGCGTGGCGCGAACGTATCTTCGCTTTCTGATCGCGATTGCACTGGCAGTTGTCATCGAGCACCTGCGCGCCGAATTGCACGTCACCTGGCCCGCGCTCGGGCGCAGCGGTCTGGCGCTGGCACAGCGCATCCCCGATCCCGGCTTCGGCGATCCCAATGCGACCACCTATGGCCTCGGCGCCGGCGGCGGCATGGGCGGTTACGGCGGCAATCCCAACTTCCCCACGACGCTAGGGCCCACCGCGCCACTGCGGCCGACCTCTCCGGTTCGACCTCCAACCTGGCCGGGCGGAAGTCAGGACCCCACAAGGCCCACCGCGGCCGGTCCGCCGGGCGCTGCTCGGGTCGCAACGGCCATGCCCTCGTCGGCGCTTAGCGCTGCCGGCATCGGAAGTGGGAAGTCGCCGGCCGATCCGCCTTACGATCCGGCGTCCATCCTTGCGCGCGTTGGTTCCGAGGTCATCCAAGCCAACGAGTTGTTGCCGATGGTCAACCGGGCGCTGGAGGCGAACATCGCCCCACATGCCGCCGAAATTGCCGCCCTGGCGCCGGACGTGCGCGAACGGGAGCTCAATCGGGCCCGGCGCAACTACATGAAGCAGGCGGTGAACGAAATGATTTCGACCAAGTTGTTGCTCTCGGAATTGCGCCGTCGGGTGCCCGAGGAAGGCCTCAAAAAGTCCGATAAGCAGGTGCGCGATTATTTCAATTCCGAAGGAATCAATCATCTGAAAGCGGATTACAAGGCCACGAGCATCGTCGACCTGGACAACAAGCTGCGCTCCCTTGGCAGCTCGCTGGAAGCCCAGCGGACCGTGTTCATGGAACAACAATTGGCCAGCTATTGGTTAAAGGAGCAAGTCAAAAAAGAGGACAAGGAGCCCTCGCTGGAGCAGATGCTGGATTACTATCGCGAGCACGCCGTGGACTGGGAAACGCCCGCTCGCGTTCGTTGGGAACAATTGACCGCGAAATTCACTAACTTCGATTCCAAGGAGCAGGCCTACGCCAGTCTGGCGCTTTGGGGCAACGACATCGTGGTCCGCGGCGTGCCGTTTGCCCAAGTGGCCAAGGCCCATTCGCAGGATTTTGCCGGCGAAGAAGGCGGGCTGCACGACTGGGCCACGCGAGGAAGTCTGCGCTCGACGATCTTGGACCAGGCCCTGTTCGTGCTGCCTCCGGCAGCCTTAAGCCAGGTGATCGAAGACGACGATGGCTTCCACATCGTCCGCGTGATCGAACGCCAGGAAGCCAAGCGCACTCCGTTTTCCGAAGTACAACCCGAGATCAAATTGAAGATGCACGACGGGGGCAAAGACCAGCAGCGGCGGGAGTACCTGGCGAAACTTCGCGGATACATACCCGTCTGGACGGTTTTTGATCAAGACTCCCCCGACCGCTCAAACCCGACCGGCGAACCCACCGCGACGCGCTAGCCATTCTTGCCGGCCCTTGACGGTTTGCGAACCGCCGGGGTCATCTTGGCCTATAATTCATGGGCCCCGCGTCCGTCGGTCCAACGACAATTGTGCGACGCGCACGGAGCCGCTAGACTAAGTTGCCGCCGTGGCTGCAAGCTGCGGACGCGTGGCCGAGTTTTGGATGCCTTCCAGTAGCGCTGTAGAAAGGAATGCCTCGATGAGCGAGGTGGCCAAACTGCGAATTGGAGACGAGCAAATCGAATTGCCGGTCGTGGTCGGCACGGAAAACGAACGAGCACTCGACATCTCCAAACTGCGGGCCCAATCCGGCTATATCACGCTCGACGAGGGCTACGTCAACACCGGATCGACGACCAGCGCGATCACGTTTCTCGACGGCGACCAGGGCATTTTGCGCTACCGCGGCTATCCGATCGAAGTCATCGCCGAGCGCTCCGATTTCGTCGAAACCAGCTACTTGCTGATCTACGGCGAATTGCCCAACGCCGAACAACTGTCCAAGTTCCGCACGTCGCTGCGTCGCCACACGATGCTGCACGAGGA
>JBGQKM010000343.1:0-5296 GCA_041499515.1 Planctomycetia bacterium
CAGTTCGCCCGCCGCGACGTCCAGCAAAATATCGGCCAGGGCCAGCACGCCCGGATAGCGCTTGGAAACGTGGCGGATTGAAATCAGCGGCAGGGCGTTCATGGCGGTTGCCCGTCGGGCCCGGCCACGCGGCGGCCGGCGGCCCGGCGTTCGGCGACTTTAATCAAAGCCAAACCCACAAGCGACACGGTAAAGACCGCGATGCCGGCCTGCTTGCCGACCATGATCGTGGTCAATACGCCGGCCAGCAGCGCCAAAATGCCGATGGCCATCACACCGAGCATGCCGGGAAAGAACTGTTTGCCAGCGCCTCGGCCGGCTTGGCGCAATTCGTTGAATGCCACGGCCAGCACCACCAGAAATCCGACGATGATGCCTTCGTAATCGTCGGCGCCGACTCGGACCAGCTTGGCCACCGAATCGATCACCACCCGCAGAAACACCACGCCCAACATAGTGCCCGACACCAGCCCCACGCCCCCCTGCAAACTGCACCCGCCCACCACGGCCGCGGCGATCGCGTTGAGCTCGTATCCGCGGCCTTGCACCGCCGGGTTGGCCGTGGCGACTTCGGCCGTGTAAAGAATCCCCGCGATCGACGCGGTCATCGCGCCCAGGCAATAGGCCAGCCACTTGAGTTGATCGGTGCGAATGCCGCTCAGCCGGGCCGCGGCCTCGTTGCCCCCCATCGCATACAGATGACGGCCCACGACCGTGCGGCTCATCAGCACCCAAGCCAGAAAACTCAACGCTAGAAAAATGCCCAGCGGAATCCACCAGGTCGTGCCCAAGGAGCTGAAGGTCTCGTTGTACACATAGATCTGCGTCGTCTTGCCGGTCTTGGTCAGCGCGGCGGTGACTTCCTGCACGAACACCCGGGCCAAGCTGCGCAATCCAACCAGGGAGGCCAGCGTGGCCACAAACGGCGGCAGCCCGACCACGGTAATCAGCCAGGCGTGCAGCGTGCCGATCAAAAAACCGGTCAACAGCGTGCCGCCGATTGCCGCGGCAAACACCGCCGGGCTGATGATCTGATTGCCCAGCGCGTCGACCGGCGCCAGGGCCAACAGAATCGCGCCGCACACCGAACCGCTAAACGCGATCACCGCCCCGCTCGATAGATCGATGCCGCCGGAGATAATGACGATCGCCGCGCCCAGGGCAAACACCCCCAGCAGCGACGTCTGTCGCAGGATTTCCTGGGCGTTTTGCAGGGTTTTTTCGCGATAGGCGTCGCTGAAAACCGTGGTCACCCCCACCACCACCACGATCGCGGCCAGCAAGCCGAGCTCGTTGGAATGCTGCCCTGCCAGCCGCCGCACCAGACCGCTCGAATCGCCGCCAAGCGAGGGCTTCATGATCCGGTGAGGTTATGCTCGGATAACCACTTCTTGAACTCGCTCAAGGACAAGAACTGGGTGCCGGGGGCGAACATTTCCGGCTTGAGCGGAGAGCCCGAATCGGGATGCACCACGCGCAGGCCCGTGACCAGCAAATCGCCGTCGGGATCGGTAAAGGCGTGCGTCTGCGGATCGTAAGCCGGCAGCATCTCGTGGATCGTGGCGTGATCGTCTTCATACAGGGCTTTCATCAGCCGCGTGCCGCGATAGCCCATGTCGTACGGATTCTGCACGATCATGGCGTCGATATATCCGTCGGTCATGTGTCCGATCGCCTTGGGCGCCGCATCAAACACCACCACGGCCGTTTTGTTGCGGATGTTGCGCTGCTTGACTACCTCGACGATGGCGTGCGCGTTGTAGGCCCAAATGCCGACCAGGACATCGAGATCTGGATTGCGATCCAAAGCGTCCTTGACGTTCTTCAAGGCCGTGCTCAAGTCCATGTCGTCGCCCAGGCTCTCGGCCTGCACGAACTTGGACCCCGCCCCCTCGGCAAAGCCGGCGATGCGCTCGCGGGCGTTGGCCGTGCCTTTGAGTCCCACGAACGTCGCGTACTTGCCGCCTTGGGGCCGGATGCCGGCCGCGGCCTTGCCCAGCTCTTGGCCGCCGACCACGTTGTCGGTGCCCAGATAGGCGAACCGCGCGGCGCGGCTGGTGGTGCGCTCGACGTCCGAATCGATCGCGATCACCCGGATGCCCGAGGCGCGGCAGGCTTCCATGGCCTTGATGATCGCCAGGTTTTTCGAATCGGTCACCGAAATGGCCACGGCCGCGATGTCGGACTGATTGACGTACTGTCGCAGCCGATCGACCTGCCCCTTGGGCGTGCCGTCGTTGACATCCATCACGGTCCGCAGCCCGGCCGCCTTGAGCTGGAAATCCCTTTCGGCATCTTGCATGCCGGCCCGCATCGCATCCCAAAACGGATCGGCGCCGTTGGTCAGCAGAATAATCCGCTTGCCCGCGCCGGCCTGGCTGTCAACTCGGGCGTTCGAATCCGCCCCACCCGCTTGCGGTTTCGCATCGCCGGCCTGGCTGCCGCAGCCCGCCAGCAGGAGCATCAATAGCGCAGGCCAGACTCGATGAATCGACATACGCTTGCGCTCGATCGACATGAGCTTAGTGTCGTCCGTTGGTCGTTAGAAAGCGTCTTGAATCGGGCGTCGCCATGGGCCGGCAAGCGTGTCCCCACGTCGAACTATTTCGAATCGGTCGTATTGGGCGGCACCTGGCCCGGTCCCCCCGAGGCTCCCTTGCCTGCGCCCGCCGGCTTTCCACAGCCGACCATCGTGCCCACCAGACCCAGCACCAACACGCCCCACAGCAGACTCGTCTTGAAATGCATGATGATTTCCTTAGTTTCCTTCCGGATACCGCATCGCCCCAAGTACGAAAACCCAAATTCTAAGACGGCCCTTCACCTCTCGCAAGGGCCCGACCGACCGCCGTGTCGACCGCCGCCGTGGGGCCGAATCCCCTGCGGCTTCGCTACCCTCCCCGGTTACAATACCGCAATGAGCGAACCAGACGCAAAAGCAGCCACCGCCGTTAACCGCCGCTGGTTCCGGTTTGCCTTCAGTCTGCGGGCGCTGTTCGTGGTCGTAACGGTGGCTGGGATTTGCCTGGGCTGGCTTGCGTATGAGTTGAACTGGATTCGCCAGCGCCATGCGTTGATGGCGAAGCAGGAAGCCTTAGCCGCGGAGGTCGAGCCCGAGCAAGACGTGAATGGGTTTCTGTTATTCACGGACCTTTCGGCGCCCGGCCTTCTGTGGATTTTCGGGGAGGAGCCGCTCGGCTATTTGGAAGTCATCTTTATCGGCGATAAACAGCGCGCATTGACCCACCAGGAACTGCGCGAGGTCGAACAGGCGAAACGATTGTTCCCGGATGCCAACGTGACCTGGCGCATTGTCAGAATGTCTGGTCAATGAGGATGATTAACGCCATGTATTTCGGGGCGGCCGCGCTAAGCCCAAACTTAAGTATCCATAAATTCCCGACCGGAACTGTGCTGTCTGAGCGTCTGCAGTTTCGTTGTTTTCTCGCACTACAATACCCGCACAAGCGATCGAGAACGAAAACCGACTCGCGCCGCTAGCCGCCGCCCCTTCCGATTCTGAGAAAAGATGCTGTTGGACAAACTGACCCTGTTTGGCTTGTTTGCGGTAACGGCGATGCTCGCTTGCTACGCCCTGGAGAACCGCAGCCATTGGTACATTCTGGCCTTTGCTGGGGCATGTGCGTTGGGCTCTGCCTACGGCTTCCTGCAAGGCGCATGGCCCTTTGGCGTCGTCGAGGCGATTTGGTCAGTCGTCGCGCTACGCCGTTGGTGGCTCGCCCGAACTTAGACCGACCAGCACGCTGCGAAGCGACGCACGAATTCTAGCGCTCGCGTCGCCGACTTGAGCTTTTTTTGCTCGATTTCAGGGCCGCTCGCCGCTCAACTTTAGGGCCCGCAACAACCGATGAAATCCCTAGGCCCCCGTTTCCGCGCTCGTTCCGCTCCCCGCGCCTGCCCATGCCGCAAACTTTCTCATCTCCGCCGGCGACCGTCGTTCGCGCTGCGCGCACTAGCGCCGGCCTGCGGCAGCCCGTGCGGCATGGCTCGTGGGAATGGGTGCGCGTAATCAGCCAGGGCCCGCTTGCCAGCATCTACGAGGCCCGCCCCATCGGCAGCCCGGCCGACCAGCCCGGCCTCTATGCCCTGAAAGTCCTGCGGCCCGAGTGGCAGGACGATTCGCGTGGGCTGGCTATTTTTGCCCGCGAGCTGCAAGTCAGCCGCCAGGTGGCCCATCCGCACCTGGTGCCCATTCTGTCCGCCCAATTGGCCGAGCCGCCGCAGTACCTGGTCATGCCGCTCTTGGAAGGCCTCTCGCTGGAAAAATACCCCCGCGCCCAGCTTCAACTCGAACTGCCGGTGGCGTTTTGGATTGCCCGCCAGGTGGCCGAAGCGCTCGGGGCCCTGCACCGCGCCGGCTGGATGCACGGCGACGTCAAGCCGAGCAACATGATCGTTTCACCCACCGGTCACGCCACATTGATCGACCTGGGCTTTGCCCGCCAGGCTGACGAGCAAACATCGATTGCCGACCGGCCGATCCTGGGCACGATCAGTTACATCGCGCCGGAAATGCTCTACTCGACCCTGGGCGGCGACGCGCACAGCGACGTGTACAGCCTGGGCGTCACGCTGTTCGAAATGCTCGCCGGCCGCCTGCCCTTCGATGCCGAAGACATCGCCGACCTGGCCACCCAACATCGCCAGGAACTGCCCGGCGATTTGCGCAGCCTGGTGCCGCACTTGCCCACGCGCGCCGCGCGGCTGATTCATCAGATGTTGGCCAAGGAACCGCTCCGCCGGCCATCGGCCCACGAGCTGATCGATCGCCTGGCCGTGCTGGAAATCGAAACCTTCGCCGAACGTTTTTCAGCATCCGACGCCGCCTGACACGGCGATCAGACGGGCGGCGGCGCTCGACGATAGCTGAGGTCGAGCAAATCGACCGGATGGGCGACCCACAGTTTTTCGCCTTGGTTGCGCGCCTCGCGGGCAATCTGCAGCAGGCAGCCCGCGTTGCCGGTGACCACCACGGAAGCGCCGGTCGACAAGATATTCTTGAGCTTGCGCCGGCTCAGTCTGGCGGCCATTTCCGGCTCGGTCAGGTTATAGGTGCCGGCCGCGCCGCAGCACAGCTCGGTCTCGGGCAAGTCGCGCAGCTTCAATCCGGGTATCTTGGCCAGCAGGCGCCGCGGCGCGTCGCGGATTTTTTGCGCATGGCCCAAATGACAGGCGTCGTGATACGTGGCCGTCAGCGGAATTTCGCCCTTGGGCGCGATCAGCCCCAGCCCATCGAGAAATTCGCTGATGTCCTTGACCTTGGCGGCAAATCGGG
>JBGQKM010000344.1:0-5291 GCA_041499515.1 Planctomycetia bacterium
ACCCCAGCGCCGCCTTGTGCTCCGGCTTGTCCCCAGTCAGCGACGTGCCCGGCAGTCGCGGCACCACAACAGTCGAGTGCGACCGATCCTTCGGTTAGCGTTTTGATCGCTCTTTTGGCCGAGCTATTGAAAGCGAATAATTCGAGTGCTGGACGATAATAGGTGCGACGTAATGGAAAAACCGACTGGCCGGAGCTAGACCGTTCCGGCCAGTTTACGCGCGGTCACCGCAAAACGATTCAGAGTTAATCTCGGCAATCCCTTCCCTACTCTTTTCAGAAGCCCGCTAGCGCGCGTTTTGCTCCCACGGCCTAAACCACGTCCGAGGCGGTTTGCGCTCGCTGAGGCTTTTCTTACGCGGCCGGTTTCGGGGATGGTTGCTTTTTCTTGCCAGCGAGCTCGCTTAGATACTTCCAGCCACGATTTCTAAGCAACGTCTCAATAACGCCGAAGGTCACTCGCTCTGTATCGTCCATCATCCATCCGCTATTGATCAGCGATGAAATCTTCATGCTGAGTTGACTCAGCGGTGAGGCTGACCTGCGGACTATCCCTAAAACGTCTTTAATTGCTGCGTCTACTTCATCCTTTGTTCTGCGTTTCGGCATAACCTATGCGCGCAAAGAAGGCCCAGTGGAATCGGCACGCTGGGCGATGGGACGGAATGAATCCGGTCCAGCAACTCAAACATAGGTCACGTTTCGGGGTCAGGCAAACAGTTGCTTTTCAGCCCCGCCAGCGGCACAATCGCGGCATGTTCGGCATTGCCCACCGGGAAGCGATCATTCTGTTGGTGCTCGGGCTCATGGCATTTGGCACGTTGGCCGTCTTTGTCATCGCGATTGTTACTTCGCGGCGACCGGTCGAAAGTGGCGATCTAACTCCGTGCCCAGGCTGTGGCCGGCCGGTTTCAAAAATTGCCGCCATTTGTCCGCAGTGCGGGCGGCCGCTCAGCTAACCATTAACGCTGTGGCGGCTCGATTTGGCGGGCGGGTAAGATGGCGGGCATGTCCACGTTTACCAAGCTCAACAAAGCCCTCCGCGCCGCCCGCCTCCGGCACAACAATCTCAACGCGCCTTCTCCGGCCACCTCGTCGCATATAAATCGGTGGGGCAGCCTGGAACCTTGCCTGATGCCGCACGACGGCGGCGTGTCGCATTTGCCCCGAGTATTGAGAGCCGGAAATGAAAGTGAGTAAACCGCAATGGCAACAGCGAGAGAGTTGAGCGAGGCAGTGACACATGTCCGCTTGATTCATTTCACGTTGATCTTGGTCTGCGTGATCGTGCTGTACATCGTTATGTTCGCCTGGAGCGATGTGCAGTTGGTTCGCGGCGAGCTCGAAATGCTCCGGCGGATCGCAGAAGAAATGGCAAATCAGAGGCTTCCGACGCGTTGGGAACGCGACCGCGTCGAGAATCACCTGCGGTTGCTCGAACACGCGCTGGGAATTCTCACGCCAATCGAGAGAATGAACCAGGAACAAATCGACATGGCCAAGGCATTCGACCACGATTTGCTGGCGAGGGATGCCAACGAGTGGCCAAAGCCGAGCGAAACATTGACGGCCTGGCGCACGAAGGTGGAAAAGTTAAACGGTCTGGTCATCAAAGAAGTCAAGTTCGATTCCCAAGATCTGCAATGGGCAAAAGAAAAAAGCATCGACAAGTTCTTTGGCCCTGGCGGGCAGCTTCTCAACGTGGTTCGAATTGTCCGAATCACGCCGGGAGCGAACGACGAGTTCGAGCTTGAGCTGCTGGCGGAGTCGCAACATTTTGTGCAGGGGAATCCAACGACGATTTCATCTCATGAAACAAAAAAAGTCACCTGTAATATTCGCACCGAAAGGAAACCTCTGACAGCAAAAGAATGGTTCTCGAAAGACCATCCACGGCTATGCACCGAAAAGCGATGGACAACTCTGGGGGACAAATCGATTGCAGAGGCAATTAAACTCGTGGATAGCGAACTGACCGATACCCTGAAGACGAGAAAGCCGACATTCGTCGGAATGGAATTTCGCGGTGAGGACATCGGCTGGGTCGGACCCCTGACGATCTGCGGTGTTCTGTTATATCTGTATGCTTTTTTGCAACACATCAACAACCGCATCCGGCTCAATCCGCACAGCCAATCCGCCTCGGCGGGCACGTTCGCCGAATGGGTTGGCGCAATGCCGGAGTGGTTCCCAAAGGCCTTGACCTGGATAACCGTCGCGGCACTACCCGCCGCCACAGCATCCCTTGCCGTCTATGTGGTACTCGGTCCCTCGACATGGCACTTTTACGGAGCACCAGTCATTCTCGTCTCGCTCCTCGTATGCATCGGATTTGCTGTGCTTGGGTGTTTGTGCTGCCTCGAATGTAACCGGCTGGCCAAACGGTATGACCAATCACCGAAACCGCGAGCAGGCCTGTGAACAATCTCTCGCAGCAGAGCGTCTCTAAAGCCTGGAATTTCGGGCACGTCCTGCGCGACGATGGCGTGTCGTACATGGGCTACACGGAGCAGATCACCTTGCTGCTCTTCGTACAGATTGCCCTGGGGCAGATCGACACCGCCATCGACCACGACCTGGCCCGCGCTGTCCGCCTCCGCCAGGCCATCCTCAAACGCGAATTCTCCGGCCAACTCGTCCCCCAAGATGCCGCTGATGAACCAGCGGCAGCGTTCCTTGGCCGCATCGAGGGCACTAATAGGATCAGCGACGGCGGCCACGAGCGCGCCGATTGCAACCGCGACGGGCCGCCGCCGTTCGCTGCAGCGCATGGTTAGGCGACCTTTCTCTCATCTCACTCCCGAACGAGTTTGCGATTGTCTTCCGTCATCCTTATCTGCAACTGCTCGACCTGCCCATCCTTCGTCGCCAGGCCCAGGGTCACTGTCCATTCCGGTTCGTGGCCCATCCTCGATAGGAGTTCCACCAAGTCTTCGGCAAACCGTTTCCGCGCCTTCTCACCGAACTGCTTCTGAGCAAACTCCATGATGCGATCAATCGGTATGCCATCAATCGAGACGAGCGGGGACCAACGGTCTCGCACGCGGACGATTGGCCGATTGTTCTCCCAGCGGACACCCGTGTAGGGGGCCACCTTGGCGTAGCCATACTTCGTAACCGGCTTATGGCCGCTGGGAACGGATCGCTCCAACAGCCATTGGCCGATTGGGTCAACAGAAGGTTCGCCGCAGTTGGCGACTACCGCGACGCCAATTCCGTGATCGGGCGCGAAACCGATCCACGCGCTGCAATTGTTCCGGCCACCGTTCTTGTTCAGGATGCGACCAACAGTCTCGCTCGATTTTATGGACCATCCGAGCGCCGTGCGCGCGGTCGAACCGTCCGACAGCCTTGACGCTGTATGAAGCTGCTTGAGCATTTCACTGGAGAAAAGTCCCGGCATCATTTGCGCCGATAAGAATTTCGCCAGATCCTCGGCGGATGCGACCAGACCGCCAGAGGACGCAAACCGCTCCCGGTAAGATTCTTTTTCCTCAAATCGCAGCATACTGCTGTCGTAGCCGGTCGCCATGCGAAGCTTGTCAACCTGGATCGCAGTTCTTTCCAAATGCAGTGGATCGCACACCATTTCTTGCAAAAGCCGGTCGAACGGTTTGCCGGCGGCGCGCTCCAGCACATGGCCCAGCAACCCAAATCCGAGGTTTGAATAAAGTTCGTGCGTGCCCGGTTCGGACTCCAATGTCACCTTGGCCAGTTGGTCGTAAAGTCGCTTCGGTTCCAATTCGTAACGGCCTTCGACCGATTGAACTGGCCCCGGCACGCCTCGTGGCAGACCAGACGTGTGGGACGCAAGTTGCCTCAACGTAATCGTCGCCCCAAGTCCGGGCTTGGTGCCGATGGAAACATCCTTGGGCAAATACTTCATCACGGGTTGATCCAGGTCCACCACACCGCGGTCATGGAGTATCACTGCAAGCGAGGCCGTGAATGCCTTGGTCACAGATGCGACATGATACGAGGTTTCTGGTGTCGCCTTTCTGCGCGCCTTCATGTCCTCAAATCCGAAAGCGCCCAGGTAAACGATCTTGCCGTCGCGCACGATCGCGACGCTCAGACTCGGGTATTTGGCAAGGGCAACCTGTTCTTGCAGCCACGCATCAATCCGTGAGATGGCACCATCGCCGAAAGCGCTCACGTCATCGAATCCAGGCGCACACAGTGGTTTGATGCGAAGACGAGTGAATTGTGCGACCGCCAAGTACGCGGCGAAACAAAGGCCACAGGCAATTACTACGGCGAAGAAAGTTCGTGCCTTCATACTTCCACGCCTAACTACTGATTAGACCGCAAAAGTGCGGTCGGCAATTACCGAAAAGTAGCGGTCTAGCTTGCAAAAATCAATCAAAGTTTCATGCCCCTGACTCTAGCCAGCGGCGCATGAAAAAGCCCTGCAACTAGGCAACACTTATCGTCGCATTCTGGGCGTCTTCGCTCACCGGGCGCGCTTCTGTGTCTCGGTCATTTTGTTTTGAAAACACGCATCCGCAAACACACGCATAGACAACGGTGGTTCTGATGCCCGTAGAGTCGCGTTTCTGGGAATAAACGAACACGAAATCACTTTTTCCGCATCGTGGGCATTGGGGCGCATGGTCCATGCCGGACGTCTTAGGCACATCACAGCCGTGTTCCCTTGCCCGGCAATTCGTGGAGGGGGCATAATAGCAGCACGCGTGACGGACCCACGTCCCTCCGCCATTCCGTGTTGCTCTGAAAAAGTCGAGCCTGCCCGAAGGAGAGCCTCGATGCTCCAAATATGCCCAGCCAGCGGCGGTTTGGGACGGCGTGATTTTTTGCGAATTGGCAGCTTGGGGCTGGGGGGCATTTCGTTAGCAAGTCTCCTGCAGACTGCAGCGTTCGGGGCAAAAGATGGCAGGCGGCCGGTGACGGGCAAAAGCGTCATCTTTCTGTTTTTGCACGGCGGGCCAAGCCAGACGGAGACATTCGACCCCAAAATGGACGCGCCAGCCGGTGTGCGGAGCGTCACAGGCGAAGTCGAAACGAAGCTGCCGGGCGTGACATTTGGGGCTACGTTTCCGCGACTGGCGAGTTTGGCCGATAAACTGGCGATCGTCCGCAGCTTTCGCACGGGCGATGCCAACCACGACATCAAGCCGGTTGTCGGCAAGACGACGCTTGGCGCGAACATGGGCTCCCTGTTTGCTCGCGTGGCGGGTACGAACGATCCAATCTCCGGTATGCCGCTCAATGCGGCTCTCTTTCCCCGCGCGGTCGATGCAACAACCGGTCCCGCCGTGGAGCAGTTCGGCA
>JBGQKM010000345.1:0-5155 GCA_041499515.1 Planctomycetia bacterium
GAGACAGCCGCCAACGTTTCCTGCATCTTCGTCCCGGCACCCTTCGCGGGCGACGCGATCCTCGAAGCTGCTGACGCCGGTATCGAATTGATCATCACGATCACCGAAGGCATTCCGGTGATTGATATGGTGCGAGCGAAACGCGCGCTGGAAGGTACGGGCGTCAAGATGATCGGCCCGAACTGCCCGGGCATCATCACGCCCAGCGCGTGCAAAATCGGCATCATGCCCGGCTACATTCACAAGCCGGGCCCGGTCGGCGTCATCTCGCGCAGCGGCACGCTCACCTATGAAGCAGTCTGGCAACTCACCAGCCGCGATGTCGGGCAATCCACGTGCATCGGCATCGGCGGCGACCCCGTGAAAGGGCTGAACTTCATCGAGCTGCTCGACATGTTCGAGACCGATCCGCAAACCGAGGCCGTTATTATCATCGGCGAGATCGGCGGCACCGACGAAGAAGAGGCTGCGCGCTGGATCAAAGACAATTTCACCAAGCCCGTCGCCGCGTTCATTGCCGGCGCGACCGCGCCGAAAGGCCGGCGCATGGGCCACGCCGGCGCCATCATCAGCGGCGGCACCGGCACCGCCGCCGACAAGATCACAGCCCTCGAATCCTGCGGCATCGCCGTCGCCAAAACGCCCGCCGAGATCGGCGAGACCCTGATTCGGTTGATGAAGTGACGACGACTCATCGCCCCTTTGATTCGAGCCGCACGATTCCTCACGCGGAACTGATGCAGCTTCCCGTCCTCCGGTACGACGGCCCGATTCATCTCGTGAAAACCGGGGCGGACTTGCAGCACGCGTTGCAGGACATTCGCCGTGAACGTGTCGTCGGTTTCGACACCGAGACGCGCCCAACATTCAAGAAGGGACAATCACACGCTCCGGCTCTGGTGCAGATCGCCACGAGCCACACGACCTATCTCTTCCAACTGGCACGTCAGGACTGCTCGCAGGTTCTCGCCGAAGCGTTCGGCGACGCGAAGATCGTCAAGGCCGGAGTCGCTCTGGCGCGCGATCTCTCCGAGCTACGGCAGTTCTTTCCGTTTGAAGCGGCGAACTTTGTGGATCTCAGCGCTGTGGCGAAGCGCAGCGGAATGAAACAAACCGGCCTGCGCAGCTTGGCGGGACTGTTCCTCGGGGGCCGCATCACCAAAGCCGCGCAAACGTCGAACTGGGCGCAGCCACGTCTCTCGGAAAAGCAGATCCGCTACGCCGCCACTGACGCGTGGGTCTGCCGCGAGTTGTATCTGCGCTTCGAACGTCTCGGGATGCTGTTGACAGGGACGGAGCGGCCAAATTAGCATGCGCGCTCGGTCCCCTACCGGGACTTCACTTCTATGACGCGAGTCAGCGACCTGCTACAGAGATCGGCGAAGGGCCCGTGCGTGTTGGGGGCCGTTGGCGTGGTGCTGCTTTTCGTGGTCGCCTGCGTGCGGCCGTATCGTGTGGAATCTGACGTCGCCTACCAAGCGAAAGCAGCCCAGCAATTCGTTCAAGGACAGTCACCGCGCCTCAATACGTTAGTTCTGGTGGATTCGAAGGATCTGGCCCGCGACCGGTCAAGCTGGATTTCCTGGTGGCCGCCGGCTATTTCGGCGGCTTTCACGGTCTTGCTGGGCATGGGGCTGCCAGTGGGCGTGGCGGGACGAGTGCTCGCTTTTTTCGCGATGCTGGCCGGGGTGATCGGCTGGATTCGTGTCGCGGTTCTGCTGATACGCCGATCCTCCTGGCGGTTGGTGGCCATCCTGATCATTCTGCTATATCCGATCACCTCCCGTCTGCCAGTCGTGCTCCAAGAAGGCGATTTCGCTTCGTTTGCCGTGCAACCATGGTTCTATTATTGGGCGCTTTGCTTCGCTACTGATTCCACTCGGCTCGGGCAGCAGGAACTGCGACGAAATTTCTGGATGGGGTCATTGTTGCTGGGATTGGTCTATTGGCTGAAATACACCGCCATCTTCGGCGCGGCGGTGGTTCTGGTCACGATGGTTGTCATCCTGCTGTTAAGTCCCTCGTTCGCAAGCAAGCGGGCCATGTGGTTAACGATTCTGGTGGGACTGGCGCTTTTCTGCTTGCCCGTCGTGGGCTTGAAGCTGCTGAACGATGCGTACGGTCGTTGGAACGTGGAACTGACCGGGGTCCGTGTCACTCGCCTCCATAGGGGGCCGGGCCTCGGAGCGATTAAAGCGATCGTCGAGGGCGCAGGTCCGGCCCTGTTTGGGGCCGGCGATGGACTTTCCCGAATTGGCCGGGCGTTGGACTCGTTCGTGGCGTGGAATTGGAATTTGTATCTTGCTGTGCCGGGTTTCATCCTGTTGTTGGCGGCCGGTTACTTATCATGGCGGTTGGCGCCGAGGCCGGTGGCCCTACTCGGAACGCTCTCTGTGATTGTCCCGCTGGGCGGGCTGGGAGCTTGCATCGGCCTGATGGGCTTTCCCTACCCTTCGGAAATTGAGCGCCACATCCTGCCGTACTGGATCTTTTTGGAGATCCTGGTGATCTGGCTTCTCAGCGAAGGGAGCGAGTCGAAAGCAGGAACAGCACTCAGCCTCCGGCAGGATTGGTCGATCCGTTCTTGCCGATGGGTCTGCTGGGCGGTCTTTATCTACTTGCTGGCCGCAAGCTCATTTTCAGTGTATCGCTTCGTCCGGTATGACATCTGGAGGTGGCGCGGCATGTCTTACTCGATGACGTCTAACCGCCTGTTTGTGCCCACCTGGTCTTCGATAGGCGTGCAGCCGATTCGGCAGCTTCTCGATCAACTATCGCTGGGTCCGAGAGACATCGTGGTCCCGGCGGCGCCGTGGCTCGGGATGGAAGCCTGGCTCGAGATTCACGAACGGCTCCTCCCCCTCTCGAATTTTTCTGCGCCTCTAAGACGTTCTCATGGCACCGACCTCGAATATTTCTCGGATCAACCGCTGCGTTCCACCCAGCCACTACGAGTCGTCCTGCTTGTATCCAACCTCTACCAACGGGAGGATTACATCCAATCGGTCGCCAGAATCAAAAACCGCTTTCCGCAGGCGGCCGAATGGCGGTTACTGCAAGGCGGGCGGGGAACCGAAGATGAGCTATCCGTCTGGATCGCGGAACTGAAGCCAGATTGAATCCGCCACCGTGGTGACACAGAACGCCGTGTCGGCTCGTCATCTCCAGCGGCCGGGTCGCCATGCATATCGGCGACCGTACGGCACCCATCGGCCCGGCACCCAGTACGCGCGCCGGTATGGCGGTCGCGCCCAACGTCCTCCCACCCACACCCATCGTCCACCGCGCCATCCCCAATTGCCCGAGATCCAAATGAATCCGGGCCCGGGCGCGGCGACGTATTCTTCGTAGATCGCAGGCGGCGGCGCTTCCGCGACATAGACATTTTCCTCGGGTTGCGCCACAGGACCCGGAGGCGCCGCTGAAGAGAGGTTCGGCGTGTTGATCATGAAATCAATCACCCTCTCGCTCACACCGGCGTCCTTCAATTCGATAATCTCCGCGGTGGTGAGACGATAGACGGTGCGCGCATTGCGAATCTGGCTAATGATGACTTCGTCGCTGACGCCGGCTCTCGCCAAGGCTTTGATGTCCGCGAGTCCGAGCGGTTGACCTTGGTCAACGCGTTGCATCGTTTGCGGCGACTGCTGGACCAGACGTTCGCGCTGGGCCTGGTCAATGGAGTTGCCGATGATGCCGCCAGTGATCGCGCCAATCGCGCCGCCAATGGCCGCACCGGCTCCGGGGTTACCTGCCGCGCCACCGATGATCGCGCCCGTTCCGGCGCCGATGACGCCGCCGCCCAACGCGCCGGACGCCGTACGGTCCGGTCGGCCTTCAGGCGTGTAGCAGCCGGTCAGCACAAGCATTGCGGATAAAGTCGTCAAGCCAATCAATGGATATTTCATGTTCACGCTCCTCGTCTCGATAGTTACACCAACACCAGTTTCGACGTTGAGTTGCGCGGAATATTCAGCCTACGACGACTTCACTTCCACGCGGAGGGGTTCTTTGACGTGGAGGTCCCGTTGCGGGAACGGAATCTCGATGTCGTGCTGTTTGAATTTGTCCCAGATGGCGAAGTTGATCTGGCTTTCGAGCGCGCCGGGCCGATGGGCCATGTCGGACGACCACACGCGAAGTTCGAACAGCAGTGCACTGTCGCCGAATTGCTTGAACACGACGGTCGGCGCAGGATTCTGGAGCACGTTCGGATTGCCGGCCGCAATTTCGAGCAGGAGTTTCTCCACCAGATGCGGATCGCTTCCGTAACTGACGCCGACCGTGATGCGCAGCCGCACGCGCGGATCAATGTGCGTCCAGTTGGTAACGCGATTCGACACAAACTCGGAGTTCGGTACAATGATCATGATGTTATCGTTCGTCAGCACGTGCGTGGCCCGTGCGCCGATCCGCACGACTTTGCCCACGATGCCACCACCAAGATCCAGACGGTCGCCCACTTGAATCGGCCGCTCAGCGAGAAGGATCAGGCCGCTAACGAAGTTGCTGACGATGTTCTGGAGACCAAACCCGATGCCGACGCCGAGCGCGCCCGCGATGACCGCCAGCGAGCTGAGGTTGACGCCGAGAGTTTCGATCCCGATAAGCAAACCGAGCACGAGCACGATGTAGCTGGCGATGCGCGCGATGGCGTACTGCAGGCCGACGTCGAGTTTGGTGTGGGCCAGCACTCGCCGGCGCAGGAGACGACGCACGACCCGTGAGATGAGGACTGCGAGCGCGACGACGATGACAAACTGCACCATCGTCGCGAGCGAAATCCACGTCTGCCCAAGTTGAAACAGCGGTTTGGTAAAGACACCGAAGATTTCTGTCCACGTCATACGTGCTTCAATCTAGCAAAGAGCACCCGGCAGCGGCGAGCCACGAGTTGCGTGGCGCTAGTGCCGCGTCTTGACCTCGGGCGTGCCGGTATCCGACTTCGCCTGGCGCAATTGCTGCCGGGCTTCCTTCGCCAACTGGAGATATTCGGCCCGAACCAAGTCCAATTCATCCTCAGTCAAGTCTTCCAAGTCCAGCAGCGCGTTGTGCGCGCCATGGGTGCCCCGCAGCAATTCGTCCAGCTTGACGTGCATCGCCACGGCATCCCGGTTTTGCGTGTACTCAATCAGCAACACCATCAGCAACGACA
>JBGQKM010000346.1:0-5107 GCA_041499515.1 Planctomycetia bacterium
GATTTTCCGTTCGACCCGGTCACGCCGATCACCATCGCCGGACACTGGCGCAAGAACAGCTCGATTTCGGAGGTGAGCGTGGCTCCGCTTTGGCGGGCGATTTGCCAACACCGGTGTTCGCGCCGTACGGCGGGGTTCACGACCACGAATTCGGCCGTGCGAAAATCCGCTTCATCGTGGCCGCCGAGTTTCAGATGCTCGATAGGCACGTCGCATAATTGTTCGATTGACTCTTTCAGCGTGTCGCCATCGGCCGCGTCGCTGATCGTGACCCGCGCGCCGAGTCGAGCCAGATAGCGCGCCGCGGCGAGCCCGCCTCCGTGTCGGCCAAGGCCCATGATCGTGACGCGCCGCCCGGTCCAATCGTCGGCCGGCAACGCGCTGGATCGCTGCCGGGCTTTGGCCGTGGGAAGCGCGCCCGGCGGCGATTGCCGCCCGCGCGTCGATCGTAGCGAAGGAGCCATAAGCTTCCTGCCGGCTCGGTGTGAGGCGGGTTAATTCAGTTCCGCGATCATCCGCCGCGCTGCCTGAATCGAGGGCTGCAATGCGGCCGCCTGCTGGCTGCCACAAACGTTGGAATATTGTTCCAAAACCGGCAGGGCTTTGGCAGGCTGTCCCAACCGCAAGTAGACGAGTCCCAAATCCCGTCGCTCCTGCGGAATCTGTGGCAGCAGGGCGGCCAGCCGCTCTTGAATTCCCAGTACGGCCTCCCAGCGGTTCTGCATGGAATGCGCCGCTTTGAGATTGCGCAGCACGCGAACAGCGATCTCAGCCGGCGGCGCAGCGCGAAAATGATCGTCGCATACCGCCCCTGCCTGCCCGAGAATCTGGTCGATGCGATGTTTGCACGCGTCGCGGTCCAGCACGTCGCCATTGGTGAACGGATCGACCAGCAGCACGTCGTCGTCGCACCAGCAGCCCACGACAAAATGGCCAGGCGCGTTGACCCCGAACATTTTCAGGCCGTTTCGCGCGGCGACGGCCATGTAGAGGATGCCCAGCGAGATCGGAATCCCGCAATGGCGCGCCAGGACTTCATTCAGATAGCTGTTCTGCGGCTCATAGTAGGCTTCGCGGTTGCCGTGAAATCCTTCGACCTCGTACAACACTCGACTCATCGCGGCCAGCCGCTTGCGAGTGCTGCACGTCGTGCTCCTGGCCTGACAATCGGCGCTGGCCACGCCCAGGCGATCGATTTCCAACAGACAGCCGACGCGGTCAAGATCCGGATAGACATCGGCGGCCAGTTCGAGCATGAACTGCACCAGATCGATATCGCCGCGACCGGCTAGTAGTTTATGGAACTCTGGATGGCCTTCAAATTGCGCCATGGCGACGAGGCGGGCAGGGTAAAACGACTGTGCTGAAATCGAGAACGCACATGCTGGCAGCCGTCGCGATCGTGCGACAAGAACGCCGTCAAGGACGCACACGATTTTAGGTGTGACGCGGCATCGCGGCAATCGAGGTTTCACGGTTGCCCCGGAACGCTTGCAAGGATTCGGCCGTTGGGTGCCTTGGTCCCGAGAAACGGCTGTAAAAAGGGCCCGATAAGGCCTGCGTGCGGCCCGTTTGCCGCATGCGTCGGCCTTTGTGAAAAACGGGCCAACGGCTATGATAAACGCCGGCAGAGACTCTACCGCTGCCGGGAAAACAGGCTCCCGGCGTACGTGCCGGGCAATGTGCAAGCCGCCCGGCCTTCCAGAAAGACAGCATGAGCGAGTTTCGTATTGAGCGTGATTCGATGGGCGAGGTCCGGGTTCCGGCTCGGGCCTATTACGGAGCGCAAACCCAGCGTGCCAAGGAGAACTTTCCGATATCGGGCCAGCCGCTCCCAGCAGCATTAATTCACGCTCTGGGTCTGGTGAAGTATGCCGCCGCGGTCGTGAATCGGGATCTGGGCAAGTTGACCGGAACCGGCAAGAATTCGCTTGCGCCGGCCGGCGTCGAGGCCCTGTTGGCCGCCTGCCGCGAAGTAGCCGCCGGAAAATTCGACGACCAGTTTCCGATCGACGTGTTTCAAACCGGCTCGGGCACATCGAGCAACATGAACGCCAACGAAGTGATCGCCAACCGGGCCATAGAACTGCTCAACGGCGACCGGTTGAGCGTCGAAAAGCCGATCCATCCCAACGACCACGTCAACATGGGGCAGAGCACCAACGACATGTTTCCCACCGCGATTCACGTCGCCGTGGGACAAACGATCAAGAACGAACTGATCCCGGCGCTGCGCCTGCTCGACGACGTGTTGGCCGACAAGGCGAAGCAGTGGGACACGATCATCAAGATCGGCCGCACCCATCTGGCCGACGCCACGCCGATCCGCCTGGGCCAGGAATTCAGCGGATACGCGCGGCAGTTGGCGATGTCGATCCATCGCGCGGGCCTGGCCCTGAAGGCCGTCGCCGAATTGCCGGCCGGCGGCACCGCGGTCGGCACGGGCATCAACACCCACCCCCAGTTCGGCGCCAAAGTGGCCGAATTGCTGGCCAAGGAAACGGGCATCGCATTCGTCGAGGCAGCCAATCACTTCGAAGCCAACGCCAATCGCGACGCCCTGGTCGAGTGCAGCGGAGACTTGCGGGCGATCGCCGTGACGCTGTTTTCGGTGGCCAACAACATTCGCTGGCTGGGCAGCGGACCGCGTTGCGGGTTTTATGAAATCATGCTCCCCGATCGCCAGCCGGGCTCGTCGATCATGCCCGGCAAAGTCAACCCAGTCATGTGCGAGAGCATGATGCAGGTCTGCGCACGCGTGATCGGCAACGACCAGACGGTGGCGTTTTGTGGCGCGACCGGCGGCAATTTCGAACTGAACATCATGATGCCGATCATGGGCGCCACGACGCTCGAGAGTTGCCACCTGCTGGCCAGCGTCACCCGGGCGTTTGTCGATTTTTGCGCCTTGGAAATGGAAGCCAATCGCGAAGCGTGCGAAGCGTCGGTGGAGAAGAGTCTGGCGATGGTCACGAGCCTCAATCCGCACATCGGTTATGAACGAGCAGCCGCGCTGGCCAAAGAGGCCTTCAAAACCGGCAAGACCATTCGGCAGCTTTGCCAGGAACAGAAAATTCTGCCCGATAACGTGCTCAGCGAAGCACTCGACCCGTGGCGCATGACGGAGCCACATTAGCGTCTGTAAATGATCACCGATGCAATTCTCGCGAACAAGGAGGTTCACGATCATGGGCATAGCCAAGACACGGATTTCGCGTGCGCTAGTCGCTTTGGCGCTGATCGGCGCGACGACGGCCTGGGCGGCCGAAGGGACGAAGCCCGCGACCAAGTTGGTGCCGTTTTCCGAGGACGAGGCGGCGGTTGAAGCGAAGCCGGCCGCGCCGCCTGCGGCCCGGCCCGTGCCGCCCAAGTCGAATTTTCAGCCCCGCTTCAAGACGCCGGCCGTGCGCCAGGCGCAGCACACCGAACCGGTGGAGACCGAGGCCAAGCCCGAAGCCGCCGCGGACGCCGAGTTGCAGCCGGCCGCCGCTCAGGCCGAGCCGGCGCCTGGGCGCGTTTCGGCAGGTCGGTCGATGGTGGATGAAGCGTTTGCCAAGAGCAAGGCCGCCGCTTCCGACAACGATTTCACGGAAGTCATCGATCTGTGCCGGCGCGGCATGAAAACAGGTTTGAATAAGAGCTACGACGATTATTCGCGCCGCCTGTTGGGCTGGGCCTACAATCGCCGCGGTGAAGTGCGCGCTGAGGCCGGCCGCAATCCGGAAGCCCTGGCCGATTTCGAGGCGGCCGTCGAAGCCAGCGGTACGTGGCGGGCCATACATAACCGCGGCGTCAGCTACGCGTCGCTGGGCCGCTTCAAGGAAGCTCTGGCCGATTTCGATCGCACGATCAAGCTGCATGAGAATTATCCCAACGTATATTTCAACCGCGGCGAAGTGCACTACAAACAGGGAGATTTCCAGGGCGCGCTGGACGACTACACCGCGGCCCTTCGCATGGGCCCGGCCGATGCCGTGGTTTTCAACAGCCGCGGCCATGCTTTCTATCGGCTCCAGCGGTTTGGCGACGCGCTGCGCGATTATGGCGAAGCCATCAAGCTCGATCCAGGCAATGCCGCGGTGTTGATCAATCGCGGCGATACGTATTCCGATCTGGGACGATTTGCCGAAGCGGCCAAAGATTTTCGCGCCGCCGTGCAGGTCGCCCCAAAGTTGGGCCACGCCTATCAGAGCGCGGCCTGGTTCATGGCCACCTGCCCCGACGAACATTATCGCAACGAAAAGCTGGCCGTCGACGCGGCCCGCAAGGCGATTGAAATCGACGGCGAAAACTATCGCAATCTGGAAACGCTGGCCGCCGCGCAGGCCAACGCCGGACTCTTTGCCGAAGCCAAGGAAACCCAAGAAAAAGCGATCGCTCAGGCGACCAGGCAGGAGCTGGTCGCCGCCGAGAAACGCATGGCCGTCTACCAGCGCGACGTAGCCTATCGCGAACGGCCTCTCACCGCGTTTACCGCGTCCGAGGAACAAAACGAAGTGCGCCAGGCGTCCCGCGCGGAATCGAAGCAGGGTTCGGGCAGATTCCCCACCCGCCAGGCTTCCGGCACCTCGCCGCTGCGTCCCTCGGGACGTCCCACTCCCCGCATCACGCCCAATTGATCGCGCCGCACCCCTGCTAGCAACTCCCTTGATTCGCAGGCGGCAGACCGCCATATTGACGGTACGCCGATCGAGAAAGCCGATCCGGACCGCTTCGCAGTCGGAACAGCCCGCGGCGGTTTCGGCTGGCCTTCTGAGGTCGGTCGGATCCAAAATGTCTAGCGCCGAGCAAGGGAGTCGATCATGGCGGGAGTCGTCGGTCACAAGACGGAGCGGCCCAGGACGTTGTTTTCCGCCGAAGGGGCCGACCTGGCCGACGCGCTCGAGTTGCAGTTGAGCGTCACGGACCGCGACACGATCGACGAACTGGCTTCTTATCCGGCCGGCGAAGAGCGCGAGCTGTTCGCGCTGCATGCCCTGCGAATTGGCGTGCTGGCTCTGCGGCAAGCCCGCGGACGCATCGACGCAGACCTGATTCAGCGCGAGACGCAGCGCATGCTCAGCGGCTTGCAGGGGCAGTTGACGGCCCACGCCTCGCAGATCCAAGA
>JBGQKM010000347.1:0-5095 GCA_041499515.1 Planctomycetia bacterium
CCCGCGAACTGGCGCCCGAATATCGCCTGCCATCGCTGGGAGAGCTCGAGGGCCAGCGAACGTTTGCCGACGTGCGGGCCGCCTGGAGCGAAGCGGGCCTGGGCTTCAGCGTGCGCGTCGAGGGCAAGCGGCATCCCAACTGGTGCCGCGAAGGCAAGCTCGAGGACAGCGACGCTCTGCAGGTGTGGATCGACACGCGCGATACTCACAATATCCACCGCGCGAGCCGCTTCTGCCACCGCTTCATTTTTCTGCCGGGCGGCGGCGGCCGCAATTACGAAGAGCCGGTGGCCGATCAATTGCTGGTCGATCGCGCACGGGAAAACGCCAATCCGATCCGTCCCGGCCAACTGCGCGTGGCCAACGAGAAGCGCGTGGGCGGATACGTGCTCTCGGCATTCATTCCGGCGGCGGCCCTGACCGGTTTGAATCCGGCCGATCACCCCCGCTTAGGCTTCACCTATTTTGTGTTCGATCGCGAGCTGGGCCAACAATACTTCAGCCTGGGCAGCGAGTTTCCCTTCGCCTCCGACCCCAGCCTGTGGGGCACGCTGGAGTTGGTGCGTTAACACGCCGTTGAGACTGGAACAGGCTTCGAGGGGATGCATCATGGTTGCCCGAACGTTGCTGGCCCTGCTCGGCCTGTGCGGATTCTCCGCGATCGCGTTTTGCCAGGACACCGCCAAAACAAAAATCGTCCTGGTCGGCACCGAGCCCGATCACCCGTGGGCTTCGCACATGTACCTGCACGAGTGCCGGATGCTGGCCCAGTGTTTGCGGCTGACGCCCGGCGTCGAGCCGATGGTCGTGCAAGATTGGCCGGGGGACGCCGCGGCGCTCGACGAGGTCAAGAGCATCGTTTACTACTCGCGCCCGGCCGGCGACATCGTGCTTGCCCAAAAACATCGCGAAGCGTTCGAAAAACTCATGGCCCGGGGCGTGGGCTACGTGGCCATCCACTGGGCCACCGCCGCCGAGACCGAGCGGGGCGAGGCCTACCAGAACGCGCTGGGGGGCTGGTTCAATTTTGCCCATGCGGGCTTGAACGTCACCACCGCGCCGCTGGAACAACTCGTGCCGGAGCATCCGATCTGTCGCGGTTGGAAGCCCTATCCGCTGCACGATGAGTTCTATTTGAACCTCAAGTTCCATCCGCGCGCCCGGCCGATACTCAAAGTGCGTCTGGATGGCACAGACCAGACCGTGGCCTGGGCCTTCGAGCGCGAAGCGCAGCAGGGTGGCCGTTCGTTCGGCACGACGCTGGGGCACTTTCACGAAAACTTCGAGCTCGAAGCCTTCCGCCGCATGCTGGTCAACGGCATCCTCTGGACCGCCCGGGTCGAAGTGCCCGCCGGCGGAGCGCCGGTCGAAGTGGACCCGTCCGACCTCAAACTGCCGCCGGAACCGACAAAAAATGAGGAGAAGAAATAAAGGAACAGCCGCCCTAAAGTGGGTTGAGCTCCCAGCCCGACAATTGCCGCTGCACGTCTTCCATCGTCAACGGGGTCTGCTCCAGCGGCAGGTACGATTCGTCGGGGCGGTCCAAAACGATCGCGGCGCGGCGCTGCTGCTCGACTTCTTGCTCCAGCGAGAGCAGCCAGACGGGCACGTCGAGGCCCACCCCGGTGGGCTCTTGGGTCAGTTCTTCGGTTTCCTGTTCCAAAAGTTCGAAGGCTCCGCCGGCCGCAGCCGGGCCGGTGGGGCACCGGCGCACCTCGTCCATGGCCGGCTTGATCAACGCCCGCACGCGATCGATTGCCAAGGGCCGCGTGAACCGTTCGGCCAGGCGGTTGGTGACGGTCGGCAGGCGCATGGCATATTTTTTTCGCAATTCGACGCCGCGGTTTTGCAGCGACTCGGCCAGTTCGCCGGTCCGTTCGGCCAGCGCCCGGCGCCACATCTCGGCCGCTCCGCTGCGGGCGCGCCGCACGAGAATCGAATGCGCGATCAACACCGGCTTCAAATGCCACGCCACGCGATCGTAGTGCACCCGCAGGCGGAGAAAATCCAGCAGCGTGTAAATCAGATCGCCGCGGTCCGATTGCGTGGTGGTGCTGTTGTAGTCGCGATATTCGGCGTAGTTTTCGACCACGGCTTCGATAACCAGGCTCAAGTGTTTGACCGCCTCGGCCCGCGGCGCCTTGTTGCCCAAGTCTTCCAGCAGCCCGAATTCCGGTTCTTCGCCGGCCGCGGGCTGCTCCTCGAGCCCCGCCAGCCAGGCGTCGACCCCCTGGTGCAGAATCGCGCGAAGGTTGCCCATGTTGAGAAAGCGCTGCGTGAACAAATCGCGGCCATAGCGTTCGACAAACGCGACCAGGGCCTGCCACGCCTTGTCATCGGCGACCTTTTCCAGCACCGAAAGCCGCAGGGTTCGGCTATGGGCCAGCCATTGCTTGAGCAGCGACTCGGTCACTTGCTCCAGGCATTCGACCAGATCGTTGTCGCTTTTGTCCGGTTCTTGCTCCTCGGCGGGCCAATCGTGCGAAACCGCGACCAGCATGTCGACGATCGCTTCGTAACCGGCGCCAAAAAGTCGATCGAACTCGCTGATCGCGCCCGGGCCGACCGGATTGGCCGACTCCATCAGCCGGCCCGCCTCCAACAGCTGGCACGTTTCTTTCAGCATTCCCAATCGCGGCAGCCACTGCAACAGGTCGCGCAGAGCCTGTTGCAACACGCGGGCCTGTATCAGTCGGGCCGGATCGCCCCCCTTACTCAAGGGCACATACAACAACGGCCGCGAACGAATGTGTTCCAGAAATTTGGGCCACAGTTGCTCGACGCGGGTGCGGTCCTGGCGAAACACGGCCCGCAACACGTCGTCGATCAACGACGCATTGGGGGCCGCTTGCCGGTCCTCGGGCAGGGCGGCCCGCATCGAGCGCGCCGCGTCGGCGGTTTCGATCGTGGTGCTTATGATCTTTTCGATCAGCGCTTCTTTGATATTGCGCCGCCGATCGAACTCCAACAGCGAGTCGCGGCTGGACGAGGGGGCCGGAATGCGCCGCTCGTCGATCGACCGTAGTAATCGCAACAGCCCTTGTTCGTTTTCGCTGGCGTGCTCCAGCCACCGCGAAAGCGTATCGACCGGCAGGGGCGCATCCGATTGCAAACCGCAGGCCAGGATCGCTTTCTTCCACATCGAGGCCACGGTGCGCAAAAACGCCAGCCGCTCGCCGACGCGGCGGGCTTCGTGTTCCAGTTCGAAATCCGTGGCCGGCGCCGTGCCCGACTCGAGCATGTCCGATTCGACGCCGTCGCCCGTGCTGTCGATATACACCATGTCGTCATAGGCGGCACGGAACAAATCCGGATCATCGTCGTCTTCGTCCGCCTCGAGCCGCTCTGGATCGTCGGGCGTGGATTCGTGGCCCGTTCCCAGGAAATCCAAACTTGGCACCTGCCAGAAATCCTCGGCGTTGGCCTCCAGCAACTCGAAAAACTTGCGGACCAGCGCCTGTCGTTCGTGCGGGCGAACCTTAGACGACGGATCGCGCCCGCCCAGACAGATTTCGCTCAACCAACGCTGCGCCAGGGCGTGAAATGAATACTCGCCCTGCTTGAGCGGAATCAGCCCGGCCTGGCTAAGCCACTGCATCAGCAGCGCCATGGCCGCGACCGGGTCGGGTTTTTGACGGAGCGCGTTGACCACGATCGCATAAGCCTTGGGCGAATTGAAATGCGCCACCCGCTTGCGCCAAAACGCGATATCGCCCGCGGCGGCCCCGGCCTGATGAAACGCCTTGAGGGCTTCGGCGACTTCGCGGGCCGAATCGTACGCCTCGGCGCCGGAGAACGCCTCGATGCTTTGCACGCTGGCGCCTGCGAACTGGTCCCACCAGGCGGCCAGCTTGGCCATACGGCGCGAAAGATCTTCCTGCAGCGGCCCCTGGTCGCGCGCCGCCGCTTCGCTCCACAGCCGGGTGTACAGGCCCACGATTTGTTCGAGCAATTCAATCAACTGATCCAGTCGATGATCGGGCACGCTGTTCTCCGGCGCGGGAAACAGGCTGAACTGGCCTTGGAACCCCAACATGTTCCAGGGATCCACGAGCGCCCCGCACTGGATGGCCCGGTGCAGAAGATCCTCGATCTCCAGGAGCATCAGCGAAGCCTGCTCGAATTCGCCACGATCGACGGCCAATTGGCCCGTGGTGATCCGGCATTGGATTTTGCAGGCCAAACGCGCGGCGGTGACCGGCACGATTTGCGCCTGGTGCAGAGCGGCCTGGGGATAGCCCATGCGGGCAAACAGCAAGGCCAGGTGGACGTGTTCGAGCTGTGCGGCTCGTCGACGGGCCAGTTGTTGATTGAGGTGTTGCCGCGCGGCAGCCAGCGGTTGTTTGCCGGCGATGGCTTCCTCACGCAGACGCCGACCGTGACGGCCGCCGAGTCCGGCTACGAATTGATCGTAGAACGCGTCGCGATAGGCCGCAATCCGCGGCAGCAAGGTCGAGAGCGTGACGGCCGAATCGTGGGCATCAGGGCCGCTGCCGCTGGTGCCCGAGGCCATCAGCATCGTGCCGCACAGCACGGCGGCGGCTTCCAACAGCACCTCCTCGCGCGGCAGTTCGCCAGGCTGCTCGACGCGGTCCAAGAGCACGTCGAGCGTGACTTGTTGCACGACAAACCGGCGATAGCGGCCCTGGTTGTCGAGATGGTGCGGATCCCACTGGCCGAAGTGATAGTTGGGCCGCTTGTTGACCGGATGATCGAAATCATACGCCCGCGGATCCACGGCCAGTTCGTCCAGCAGATCGGGATCGAAATAGGCCGCTCGCAACAGTGCCGGATCCGTGGCCCGCAGGATATCGAGGGCCCGTTGGATGATCTCTCGATAGCGGCCCACGCTCACGCCGGCGCCGCGCACGAACAGCGGAATCGGGCGAATCCACTCGTGCGCGTACGGCTCGATGCGCTGAGCGGTGCGCAGCACGGCGACCGGCCGGTGGCCGATATAATCGTTCAATTTGGCGATCGCGCCGGCCACGATCCGCTGGCTCTCATCCCACGGAGCGCCCTGCTGCAGAATGACTTCGAACACGCGACCCAAAAGGAAAGGCCGCCAAATTGCCGCGTCGCTCTGATGGAACAG
>JBGQKM010000348.1:0-5071 GCA_041499515.1 Planctomycetia bacterium
GGAATGGCCGTCATCGGCATCCAAATCGAAATCGCCGCGCCAATGCCCGAGCCCAGCACCAGGCCCAGCACAATCCACTTGTACTCGACGATGCGAAAGTCGATCAGCGTGCCGACCACGGCCAGCAACATGCCAATCGCGGCCAACTGCATCCCGCGACGGGCTCGGTCTGGCGCGGTCAGTCCGCGCAGCCCCAACATGAACAGCACCGAGGCGGCCAGGTAGGCGACTTCGATCAACAGCACGCGCGTCTGATGATCCAGAGTATCGCCCACCGTTTCAGCGGCGGCCGCGGGATCGGCGGCCACCAGGCTCTGCACAAGCTGCGACAGGCTCGACATCGGCTAGTTCCGCTCCTGGCGCTTGAACATCTTGAGCATGCGATCGGTGATCATGAACCCGCCCACGACGTTGATCGTGGCGGCCGTGACGGCGCAAAAGCCCAGCACGGTGCTCAGCTCGCTGAACTGCGCCCCGGCGGCGACCAGCGAGCCGACCAGCGAAATGCCCGAGATCGCGTTGGTGGCCGACATCAACGGCGTGTGCAGCAGGGCCGGCACCTTGGTGATGATCTGAAAGCCGACGAAGCCGGCCAGCACGAAGACGTAAACCCGCAGAAACGGCACGCTGAACACGGTCGAGCCCTGCTCGACGGCCAGCAGCGAGAATTTTGCCAGAAACAGGGTCATGCCGATGCGATCTCACTTACTAGCCAGCGGACAAAACCTATCGGAGAGGGGGACAGTCCCATTTTGCTCCCAGGACTCCGCAAAATTGGGACAGTCCCCAGTGCTTTTGTCCGCCGGCTCTTTAAAAAATCGAGCAACGAGTGGGCCGGCAACACGCCGGGCCCGAGCGGCCTCTGCGGCAATGCTAGCGATTGGCGGTGGAAGTTCGCAAGGGCAGCGGCGCGCGGGCCGCGGGGGTTCAGGCCGGTTTTTTCAGGTGCTTGTCGAAAAACTCGAACATCGCCTGTTCGGCCCGCTGGGCGTCGGCGCCTTTGAATCCATGCCCGGCGTCTTGCAACTCCAAAAGTTGCACCTCGACCTCGGCCGCCTTCAGCCGGTCGAAAATCCATTGCGCCTGCTCCAACGCGACATACGGGTCTTTCGTGCCGTGCAGCAGCAGCGTGGGGGCCGCTTGCGGCGTGACCCAATACAGCGGGCTGGCCTCGATGTGGCGCCGCCGCGCGTGTTCCAGATCGCCCCCCAAGAACAGCGGCAGCACTTCCGACGCGTCGACGCTCTTGGCATACGACTTGGTAAAGTCGCTCGGGCCATAATAATTCACCACGCAGGCCACGGCGCTGGACTGCTCGGCGTTGCCGCCGGTGCCTTCGAATGGAGCTACGCCGGCCGTGACGCCCAAAAACTGCGCCAAGTGTCCGCCGGCCGAATCGCCCACCACGCCGATCCGCTCGGGATCAATTCCATACTTCGCCCCGTTGGCGCGCAGCCAGCGCACGGCCGCTTTGACGTCGTGCACCGCGGCGGGAAATTGATATTGCGGCGCCAAGCGATACGTCACGGTCGCCGCCACGTAGCCGCGTTCGGCCAATTGCTGACACAATCCGTTCCAGCGGTCGCGATTGCCGGCCCGAAATCCGCCGCCATGAATGCAAAGCACCGCCGGTCCGGCCGATGGCTGCTGCTTGGGCCGGGCCAGGTTGAGTTGCAAATGTTGCCCGTCGGGATTCGAGTATTCGATCCCCTGCTCGAAAACGATCTCGGCGGCCGAGCCGCAAGCGACCGGCAAAAACAAGGCCGCAACCCACAGGCACCCGATCAGACGTTTAGCCACGGCAGTTTCTCCCCTTATTGAAGTCTTTGCGGCGTCAAAATTTGTATCCGAAGTATGCCCGCTCGCCGGGCGGCTGTCCAGAAACGCGGCAATTCCCGCGGCAACCCCGGCCCCGCCCCGCGCTTTGACAAACGGGTAGATACACGATAACTTTTAGGAAGTTTTGCTTGTCACAAATCGTATCCCTCGCTTTCCGCTCCGGAGGTCCTGCAATGAAACTCGCCGCTCTGCTCTCGATCGGACTTTTGGCAATGGCCGCCGCGGCCTTGGCCGCTGACGCCAAGAGCCCACTGGATTTCAAAATGGACAGCCTCGACGGCAAACCGGTCGACCTGTCGCAATACAAAGGCAACGTGGTGCTGATCGTCAACGTGGCCAGCAAGTGCGGCCTGACGCCGCAATACAAGCAATTGGAAGAAGTCTACTCGAAGTACAAAGACAAGGGCTTGCAGGTGCTGGGCTTTCCGGCCAATGAGTTCGCCAAGCAAGAGCCAGGCAGCAACGCCGACATCTCGACCTTCTGCACGTCGAAGTACGGCGTCGATTTCCCGATGTTCTCCAAGATCGTCGTCAAGGGCGACGGCATCAACCCGCTCTATAAGTTCCTGACCTCGGCCGACACCAACCCCAAGCATGCCGGCGAGATCACCTGGAATTTCGAAAAGTTTCTGGTCGGCCGCGACGGCCAGGTCATCCAGCGGTTCTCGCCCAGAGTCAAGCCCGACGCGCCGGAAGTGATCAGCGCGATCGAAGCCGAGCTGGCCAAGAAGTAATTCGCGTCGATGACATGATTTCAGAACCGGTTTCGAAACTGCGGGGACTGTCCCAATTTTGCGCAGTCTTCGGAGCAAAAGTCCCCTTCTCCGAGCAGTTTTGAAACCGGTTCTCGCACGATGCACACAGCGAGAGACGAGCTTTACGCACCTGTAGAGCTCGTCTCTTGCGTTACCACCCGTCCACTGGAACCCTAAGAACCAGCGGACAAAACTCGACCCGCGCCCTTGCAAACTGCGTTTTACCGCCGCTTGCGGCTTAGCCGCGCACCGCACCACAGGTTTTGTCCGCTGGCCCCAGGTAAATAACGCGATAGGGCCGAGCCACCTGAGGCCCGGACAATGGGCCCGTTCGCATAGAAAACGAATTTCATTCCTTTGCCAGGGATCAATAACCATGGAAAAAGCCACGTTCGCCGCCGGTTGCTTTTGGGGAGTCGAGGCGACCTTCCGGCAAATCAAGGGCGTGCACGCCACCGCGGTCGGCTATGCCGGCGGCCAGACGCCCAACCCCAGCTACGAACAGGTCTGCACCGGCCGCACGGGCCATGCCGAGGCGGTCGAAATTGAATTCGATCCGCAGGAAGTCACTTACGAGCAACTGCTGGACGCCTTCTGGCAGAACCACGATCCCACGCAGCGCAACCGCCAGGGCCCCGACGTGGGCACGCAATATCGCTCGGCCATTCTCTATCACACGAGCGAGCAGCAAGCCGCCGCGACCGCCTCGCGCCAGCGGCTCGCCGAGAGCGGCAAACTATCGCGCCCCATCGCCACCGAGATCGTGCCGGCCAGCGAATTCTACCGGGCCGAAGAGTATCACCAGCAATACCTGGAAAAGCGCGGCCAGGCCAGTTGCCACATTCGCTGAGAACCCTCTCCTTCTGGGAGAGGGCAGGGTGAGGGCTGGCTTCGATCCGAGAACCCTCCCCTCGCGGACTTCGGCGAGCTCAGTCGAGCCGGAGAGCGCAGGGTGAGGTGTGGTTTCTATCCGAGAACCCTCTCCCCTCGCGGGAGAGGGCAGGGTGAGGGCTGGTCTTCGGATAGGTTCTAAGAACGTATCCGAGATCCGGCGGGGCCTATCCGTTTCTCCGAGCAACCGTGCCTCGCTGGGAGCAATGCCGCACCTTACGGCCCTCGTCGTATTCCGTGATGGCGACTTTTCTTGGCAGCCCCTTTTTTGGCTTCAACTCTCTTCATCCACAACTTTCGCTTAGAGCTCCCTGAGGCGGGATTGTTATCTCTCGTGCCGCAGCGTCGGTGGGAGTCCCGCTCATCGAGATGCGGACTCCTCAATACGTCGTTGGCAACTCGCCTCGCTCGCGGAGAGCAAAGCAACAATTCATCGCTCCATCCGGCTTTGTATTGTTGGGAACGCGTCTCTTCGCAGGTCTCAGGTCAGGCAGGTCGTCGGGAAATGCCATGTATTCTTGATAGAGGTCGGGGACCGATGTTCTTAGGGTCGCGAGCGTTCGCATCCATTTCGAACGCTGTCTCACATTGCTTTCACTGTTCAATCGCAAAACGTCTCGCAACTTCTGGCCGTCTCTATTGAGAGCTTCAAGCTCTCCATTGCTTTTTGGGCGAAGGCATTTATGAAACGCAACTCGACAGGGATCAGGGACACCGAGGATGTCCTGCTTTGCAATGTTGCACGTCGCGCACGCATATAGCAAATTCGTATACTCGCATCTCCCCCGAGGGTCCGCAACCACGGGAATGAGATGTTCGACGTTAAACGCAGCCTCTCGCCCATACCACTGCTCTCTGTGGAGGCAGTAAACGCATCGAAACGTAAAGTCATCACGAAGCCAATCGCGATAACTGCGGTAATCGGCGTACCCTTCCGGGCCGTGGCGTCGCACGTGTGGCTCTTTCGGATACTCAAACTCTAGCATCAGGCTCCCCTCTTTTCTCTGCGGAGGCTGCAATCAGCTGCTTTTCTAGCTCATCGAGCACACGAGTCGGCCGCGGGGCAGTTTTCTCTAGATAGTAGTCCGCATAGGCCTGCAAGGCGCCGAGGTGAACCCTCTCCTCCGCAGAAATCGTCCCAGCGATGTCCTTATCGATTAGGCGGCCGCGTTCCCGGTTTGTAGCGGACCAGTCTGCCTCGAGTTGAAGGAAATCGCTTAAGCGTATCGGATGGTCGAACTCGTCCGGAATGTAGCGTTTTTGCACGAACGGTACGCCAAGACGGTCATATCCACCAAACAAACCCAGAACAGCCCGCTCCAGATCGACGGAAAGGAAGTAGAGCTTCAATACTTCGGCGTCGACTTGCAGCAAAAGGATTTGCAGCTCCGTTGGCCCTTTCCCTTGGGCCACAGCAGTCAAATAGTTCTTTGCTGCTCGATCGACAGCCGTGAATGAACTGGCGGTCGGGATTGGTATTCGGCGAATATCCCCGACGATGTTGTCTCGCTTGCTCAGGTGTGTGTAGGCATAGGCATTCGCGATAGGTGAATTGATTAAAGCCCAAAGAACTTCGAGTGAAACAC
>JBGQKM010000349.1:0-5014 GCA_041499515.1 Planctomycetia bacterium
CCCGCTCGCAAACGATGCCGCCGTCTTGTCCGGCATTGCTGGCGATCGTGGTCAACGGAGCCCGGCAGGCACGCACGACAATGTTGTAGCCCACTTCCTGATCGTGGGTCAGCCCTTCGGGCTTCACCGCCGCGGTGGCCCGCAACAGGGCCACGCCGCCGCCCGGCAGAATGCCCTCTTCCACCGCCGCGCGCGTGGCGTGCAGCGCGTCTTCGACGCGGGCTTTCTTTTCTTTCATTTCGCTTTCGGTGGCGGCTCCGACGTTGACTTTCGCCACCCCGCCAGAGAGCTTGGCCAGCCGCTCTTCGAGCTTCTCAGTATCGTAATCGCTGGTCGCGACGCTGATCTCGCGGCGGATCTGGTCGATGCGCGCCTTGATGTCGGAGGTCTTTCCGGAGCCTTCGATGAGCGTGGTATTATCCTTGCCCACGACGATTTTCTTGGCGCGGCCCAGGTCCGTGATCGGCAGATTCTCGAGCTTGATTCCCAGGCTTTCGAAGATCGGCGTGCCGCCGGTCAGAATGGCGATGTCTTCCATCATCGCCTTGCGACGATCGCCATAGCCGGGCGCCTTGACGGCACAGCACTGGAACGTGCCGCGCAGCCGGTTGATGACCAGGGTGGCCAGCGCTTCGCCGTCGATGTCCTCGGCGATGATCAGCAGCGGCTTGCCCGCGTTCACCACGGCTTCGAGCACCGGCACCATTTCCTTGATATTGGAAATCTTTTTCTCGTAGACCAGCACGTAGGCGTCTTCCAGCACGCACTCCATGGTGGCCGGGTTGTTGACGAAGTAGGGCGAGACATAGCCGCGGTCGAACTGCATGCCCTCGACCCACTCGACTTCGGTCTTCAGGCTCTTGCCCTCGTCGACCGTGATCACGCCGTCTTTGCCGACTTTGTCCATTGCTTCGGCCAGCAGATCGCCGATTTCGGTGTCGTTGTTGCTGGCCACGGTGCCGACCTGGGCCATCTCTTTCTTGCTCTTGATGGCGATCGACATCTTCTTGAGCTTGTCGGTGATGTCCTCGACGGCCTTCTCGATGCCCTGTTTCATCTGCACCGGATTCACGCCGGCCACGACGCCCCGCAGGCCCTCGTTGAAGATCGATTCGGCCAGCACGGTCGCGGTGGTCGTGCCATCGCCGGCCACGTCGCTGGTCTTCGAGGCGACTTCACGGACCATCCGGGCGCCCATGTTTTCATAGACGTCTTCCAGATCGACTTCCTTGGCCACGGTCACGCCGTCCTTGGTCACGGTCGGCGAGCCAAAGCTCTTTTGCAAAATCACGTTGCGCCCCTTGGGGCCCAAGGTGACTTTCACCGCCCGGGCAAGTTTGGAAACGCCCCGCCGCATGGCATCGCGGGCTTCCTGGTCAAAAGCAATCATCTTGGCCATGTAAAGTTTTCTCCTTCGTATGGGCTCTGGTCGAGCAATTCTGAGTTTTGTTTTGCGATGTTTGGAATGTTGTGGCGCCGGACTGCCCGGCGATGCACGTGAGGCACCCACCCTCGCCGCCTCGCCGGCGCACGTCAAAAACTGGTCGCGACGTCGCTTATTCGATCACGGCCAAAATGTCTTCTTCACGCATCAGAAGCAATTCTTGGTCGTTGATTTTGATTTGTTCCGGCGCGTAGGACGTAAAGAGCACCTTGTCGCCGATTTTTACCTGCAGCTTGCTGCGCTTGCCGTCGTCCAAAAGACGTCCATCGCCGATGGCGATGATCTTGCCCCGCGAGGGCTTGTCTTTGGCCGTATCGGGCAACACGATGCCACCGGCGGTTTTGGATTCCGATTCCTCACGCTCGACCACCACGCGATCGCCCAGGGGCTGGATCTTGACGTTCTCGGTGGTTTTCTTTTTGTTGGCCTTGGTCGCAGTCGACATAGGTGTTTGACCTCCGCAAGTCGATAATGGTTTCGCTGGTGGATATCCGATTGGCCCGCCGGACGAGCCGCCACGGACCCATTTGCCTGCCAATTTTGGCGTCTAAGCGCTCGGAACGCGCCTCTGGAATGCAACTAGTGCGCCGGAACCCGGACAAAATGTGCAACTCGATCATTCCGTTGGATTTACGGCCCAGTTTCTTATGCCAATCCCTGTCCCCACAGTGCCAAACCCGACAAAACACCCACCGGAGCACACCGGCCGACTGCCAGTTTGACAGTCCCAGCGAGCTGCGTCACCACGTGCGACCGACTTCCCGAATGCCCGCGCCGCCCCCGGCGGGATTCCCCGACTGACCGGGTATAATGGCGGCGTCACGCCAGTTCTGATTAATCGTAATGCCTCGCACCAGCGAAGCGGGAGGACCAAAATGAACGACGCCGACGACTTGATTGCGGTCTACCAGGGCGCCAATGTTACCGACGCCCATCTGGTGAAGAACCTGCTGCTCGACGAGGGGATCGATGCCTCGGTTTCCGAGGAAAACGAATTCCTGTCTCTGCCCATCACCCCCTCGGACGTAGTCGTGCGGCGCGCCGACGAAGCCCGGGCCCGCGCCGTCGTTGAACGGTTTGACGCCGAACAAATCCGTCGGGCCGATCGACCCGACTGGACGTGCGCGGCATGCGGCGCCCTGGTGATTGGCGCCTTCGACGAGTGCGACGTCTGCGGAGTGCCTCGCCCGGGAACGGAAGAGGAATGAGCCGCTACCTCTCGGCTTCGGCCGCCAACGCTCGTTCCCCGGCTTCGAGCATGCGCACGATCCGATCCACGTCATAAACACAGCCGCCCCACGTGCCGCCGCTGACGCGCTGCAACGCGGCCCACAAACGCGTGTCCTCCGGCAATCGGGCGTCGGGCTTCAAGTCCGATCGCGGCGTCCGGGCGGCCAAGACGCGCGTGCCTTCTTCCGTCCCGAACTCGCGCCGGCTGTCGCCGACCAGGTCGATGCTCCCGGTCAGCCGATGGCGATCCACCGCGATGCGAATGCGATCTCCCTCGAGCACCTTGCCGATCGGGCCGCCGGCCAGGGCTTCGGGCCCGACGTGGCCGATGCAGGCCCCTGTGCTGACCCCCGAAAATCGGGCGTCGGTAATCACCGCGACTTCGCGCCCCCAATCCAAGTACCGCAACGCGGAAGTGACCTGATAGATCTCTTCCATGCCCGAGCCCATCGGGCCGCGAGCCACCAGCACGATGATCTCGCCCGGCTTGATCGGCCGATCGGTCTGCCCTTTGATCGCGGCCACGGCGTCGCGTTCGCGAGTAAACACGCGGGCCGGGCCGGTCTTGCGATACACGCCGTCGGCATCGACGACGCGCGGATCGATCGCCGTGCTCTTGATGACCGAGCCTTCCGGAGCCAGATTGCCGCGCGGAAAGCACACGCTGCGGGTCAGTCCCCGCGCTTCGGCCAGCTCGGGCGACAGGATCACGTCGTCGGGGTCCACGCCATCGCGCGTCCTGAGCACTTCGCGCAGCGCCGTCCGCCGCTGCGACCCTTGCCACCAATCGAGCACATCCCCCAAGCGGCAGCCGCTGACGGTCAGCACATCCAGATCGAGCAGCCCCAAGCGGCGCAGATGCAGCATCACCTCGGGCACGCCGCCGGCCAAAAACACGCGCACTGTCGGATGGCCCACCGGGCCGTTGGGCAGGGCGTCGACGAATCGCGGCACCAGCGCGTTGACTTCCTGCCAATCCTCGACAGTCGGCCGCCGCAATCCGGCCTGGTGCGCGATGGCCGGAATGTGCAAAAGCAAATTGGTCGACCCGCCGAAGGCCGCGTGCACGACCATGGCGTTGCGGATCGACGCGTCCGTGAGCACGTCGGCCAGTTTGATTTTCCGTCGATCGAGCGCCAACAGGGCCCTGGCGCTGCGCCGCGCCAGATCGAGCCAAATCGGCTGGCCGCTCGGCGCCAGCGCCGCGTGGGGCAAAGACATCCCCAGCGCTTCGCCGACGACTTGCGCCGTGGCCGCAGTGCCGAGGAACTGACAACCTCCGCCCGGCGACGCGCACGCGCTGCACCCCAGCACCGCGGCGTCTTCCAGCGACAATTCGCCCTGGGTGTATCGGGCGCCGATCGATTGTATTTTCCCGGCGTCCTCGCCAGCGGTCGGCGGAAGGGACACGCCGCCGGGTACCAACACGCACGGCAAGTCGCGCGAGCCGGCCAGGGCCAGCATCATCGCCGGCAGTCCCTTGTCGCACGTGGCCACGCCCAGCACGCCGCGCCGCGTCGGCAGCGAACGAATCAAACGCCGAAAGATGATCGCCGCGTCGTTGCGATAGGGCAGACTGTCGAACATGCCCACCGTGCCTTGCGTGCGGCCGTCGCACGGATCGGAACAATAGGCCGCGAAGGGCACCGCGCCGGATTCCTTCAATACGCGGGCCGCCTCCTGAACCAGCAGGCCCACCTCCCAATGGCCCGTGTGATAGCCCAGAGCGATCGGCGTGCCATCGTCGGCCCGAACGCCCCCTTGCGTGCTGAGCAACAAGAACTGCGGCCCGACCATGGCCCGCGGCTCCCAGCCCATGCCGGCATTCTGCGTCAGGCCAAATAAATCGCCGCTGGGCCACTCGCGCAGCATCTCGTCGGTAAGCGGCAGCGCGCCTTGCGGGCCAGCCGCGTGCGTTTCGACGGCATACAGCCGCGGATCGTCGGACTCGAGGATTTTCAGCGTTTCGCTAGTCAGTGGACCGTTCATGCAAGGGCCCGCGATGGAGGATGTGGGATGGGCGGCGTGTATTGGCAGACGCCGAGGAAAATGCGTTTCGTCAACTCGTGAGGAAGCCAACTCGCTATTGTCGCCGCCGTCAGCCGAAGTGCAATCGACACGGCCAGCCGTCGTAATAATCCGTGCATCCTGAAAATCTATCGCTGTTTGCTCTTGTCGCGTTTGACTTGTCTGCCTTGGGACCTAGGGTTTCGTGGAACATTGCGCATAAACGGCACGACTGCGTGCCAACACTCGAATTCACCGCATGGGGACCGCGCGATGCGAAGCCTCTTCGGCCCATTGACTGCCGGCGCGATTTTCGTCGCGTGCCTGGGCGCG
>JBGQKM010000350.1:0-4985 GCA_041499515.1 Planctomycetia bacterium
GCGGATACGATCTGCACGGCGCCGTCGAGGCCACCGACCAGTTTCGGCAACAGGCGTTTCAACTGCTGACCAGCACCGCGGTGGCCGATGCATTTGCGTTGGACCAGGAAAAACCGGACACGCGCGACCGCTATGGCCGGCACTTGTGGGGCCAAAGCTGTCTGTTGGCCCGCCGCCTGGCCGAAGCCGGCGCCAGCGTGATTACGATCGACGCCCTCTCGCCGGTGCCCACCAATCCGATTTACTTCAGTTGGGACGACCATGCCAATCCGGCCACGGGCTGGAATTTGGAAGGGGCCATGCGCTGGCGGGGGCCGTTCATGGATCAGGGGCTCTCGGCGTTGATCGAAGACATCTACGCCCGCGGGCTGGACCGCAAGATTCTGGTCGTTGCGGTCGGCGAATTTGGCCGCACGCCCCGGCTTTCAAGTCCTCAAGGCGTGTTGGGTCGCGATCATTGGCCCAGCGCTCAGTCGGCCATGATTTCCGGCGGTGGATTGCGGATGGGGCAGGTGATCGGCGCCACTACGTCCAAGGCCGAATATCCAGTGGAGCGTCCGCTGAGGCCGCAAGATCTGCTAGCGACCGTTTATCGCCACTTGGGCATCGACTCCCGCGCCACGATCGACGATTTTACCGGCCGGCCCGTTCACATCCTTTCCGAAGGCGAACCGATTCGCGAGTTGATTTGAATCGCCGATTGTCGCACGCGGGATCGTGTTGCGGATGAGCACGAGCAAGATGCCCGTGGCACGCGAGGTTTAGGCCGATCGAACCATTACGGTCCGACGTAGGGGAAGACGACCAGCCCGATCGCGGCGGCTGCCAGGACGATCAACGGCTCGGGAATCTTTTTGCCGCTCAACAGCAAGCCGAGAGTGGCCAGCAGGATCAGGACCTTGGGCCATTGCGGCTGCCAGGCGTCATCCAGGATCGTCCGCCGCGCGAGCACGAGCACGGCGCCGCAAATGGCGCCGATCGCCGCCGCGGTCACGCCGTCGACAAAATTCACGATGCCCGGCCGGCTGCCGTATTTTTTGAAATAGGGCGCGGGCACGATCGTGAACAAATAGCAAGGCAAGAAAGTCGCTGCCGCCGCGAGCGTCGCGCCGCTCAAGCCGGCCACCAGATAGCCGATAAAACCGACCGTAATGACCACGGGACCCGGCGTGATCATCGCCACGGCCACGGCGTCCAGGAATTGCTGGTTGTCGAGCCAGTGGTATTCGTTCACGACGCCGCTATAGAGAAACGGCACGATGGCCAGCCCGCTGCCGAAGACCAGCGCGCCGGCTTTGGCGAAGAACAGCACGATATCCAGCTTGGTCTGTGTTTCCTGGCTCAGTTCCATTCCGGCAAGCGCGGCCAGCGGCAGCAGAAAACCACCCGCCACCGTGGGGCCGCGACGGAACTTTGACGGGGTTTTGACCAGCCACGCCAGGCCGCCAGCCAGTAAAAACAACGCGACATATTCCGTTTCAGTCGTTGCCGTGCAGGCGGCGCTGGCCAGAAAGATCGAACCCAGCAGCCGATCTTTGCCGACCGTTTTCTTGGTCAAATGATACGCGCTGTGGGCAATGATGCCGATCACGCACGAGCCCACGCCATAAAAGACGGCCTGCATCCAGCTCAGCCCGCCATAGTGCTGATAAGCCCAACCCAGGGCCACGACCATCAGGAAGGACGGGATGACAAAGGCCACGCCGGCGAGTGTTGCGCCGATGATTCGATAGTGGACGTAGCCCAAATAAATCGCCAACTGGGCCGCCAGCGGGCCGGGCGCCAATTGGGCCAGCGTGATTCCTTCTTTATAGTCGGCCTCCGAAATCCAGCGGCGTCCTTCCACCAGGTCGCGGTGCATGTAGCCCACCAGCGCCACCGGCCCGCCGAACCCCAGCGTGCCCAACTTGAGAAAATAGCGCACCAGATCAGTCAGCGCATAGCGGGGTCCGGCCACGATCGCGGGTTCGAAAGACGCGGTTTCAGGACGCGGCGGCGTCAAGCTCGTATCCCCCACGTCACGTGCTGGGTGCCAGGCCGCCCGGCCGGATGGCGTGCCGGTCCATCGGATTGAGTCCCAGGTCTATAACGAAATTGGGCCGACTAGCAGAGCCCCGTAAAGCGCTGAGTTCGAATTAAACCTTCAATTCCGTTAGTGTGCGAGGAATCGAGTATGCTTGCCTCAAAATAGATCGCCTTCGCCCAAGAGGCTCAGCGCAAGATCGGTCGCTTCGACGCCATCGGGATTCGAGTTGCCGCCCATGGTATCTTGGTCGTCCCACGGCCCTTCGAACAACAGATCGTCTCGGGCATCGTCGTTTTCATCTGCGGCGGTTGGCGCCGGTGTGATTGCGGGGCTCATGGCCATTGTCAGCGAATTGGGTGCCGCAGCAGCGGATACGACCGACGACGCCAGGCCGGACGTCAATGCATTGCGATCATCGCTGGCAAATCCAGCGGCGGCAGCTCCACCGCTGGGAGGCGGCACGTAGGGCGGCCAAGGGGCCAGCGGTATGTTGCTGGCGACCTTGATCTGGGTCGTGAAGACGTACGGATAACCGGGAATGGGACCGGGGAACGTCAACTCGATAAAGAATGCGGTGGCACCGCTGGCCGGCGTGGGCACGCTGGCCACATAAACCCCGCCGCCCTGGTCGCTCAATGCGGAACTTGTGTAAGTGACGTGGAATGCGGAAAGGCTATTGCGAAAATCGCGGACAGTCGGATTCGTTCCCTGCCACATCAGGACGCTCGTCGGCGCGCTGCTGGTCTGCACGTGGATCGATCCGTCTTGCTGGACGGTCCACGAATACTGCGGCAGGGGAAGGTTCTTGATGACCGCGTTGGCGAATGCCATCGTGCTAATGGTCGTCTGCGTGCTATCAAGCCCGTGGCCCGTGTTGGGAATATAGCGCAAATAGTTTTGCGTGCCCGGCAAATCACTGAAGTAGAATTCCGACGAATCGGGGACGAAGAACTCGTCGCCCGAGGAGTTGATGATCAGCTTGGGAATGTTGAAATGCCCGTTATTCAAATAGCGGTACGGGTCGACGACCCGTCCGAGTTCCTGTCCTCCGAGCGTCAGCACCTTTTGTGGGATGTCAAACCCGACGTAATCTTGAATCGCCACCGAAAAACCGTCCACGGTGTTGGTCGTGACGCCGCCGTAGAATCCGTAATGGTGCATCATCTGTTCATCCATGTTGAGCACGTCAATGACGCCGGGGATGATCGCGCGCACTCGGTTGTCGACCGCCGCGGTGAGCCAGGTCGTCCAGCCGCGCTTCGAATAGCCGGTGACGACGAAGTCGTTGATGTCCTTGCCACCCGTCAGCCCGGTATCGACCGCTTGTACGGTGTCCATGGCTTTCACGGCGCTTTTGACCATCGGCAACAGGGCCGGCCAATCTTCATAGCCTGGCAGCGGCAAACCGTTGGAATCCAAGTGCGTCGTGTATTGATTGAACGAGTACGCGATAATTTGGTCTTCGGTACGCGGGTTGCCCGGGTCGCCCGTGAATGTCAACGGCTCATTCGGCACCATGCGCAGATCGATTACCACGGTGTTGAGCGTGGTCGCGATGAGCGCCAAATTCGAATTGACGGTGGTGGGCCGCGCATCGTTGATCGAGCCGCTGTCGATCAACAGGATCGCAGTCGAACTTAGCTGAGCCAGGTTGCCGTTAGGCACGATCACCGTCATCCAGTGCTTCCAGAGCGGTTGATTAACGTTGGCCGCCGTGAGCCACGTTTGACTGTGTAAGTCGTAGACGGTGGCCGTATATCCCGTGCCCGCGATGGTGGTCGGCAATGTGGAGTTAGGCGTGGTGTAGGCCCAGGAAGAGTCGGCCGCGTGGACGTAGTCGCTGAGAATGTTGTTGCCCAGGGTGTCAATCAACAGCGGCTGCAAGGGGCTTGTGCCTTCGTTGCCGGCGACGTCCGTAATGCGGGCCCGCAACTGCACCAGGTAAGGCCCGGCCAGCGGATCGGTCGCCGGCAGCGCGGGGGTCAGTTGAAAATAGGAACTTCCGTTGAAGAGCGTCGAGAGCGTACGGCTCGTTTCGCCGGCTCCGGCGAAACTGCCATCATTGTTCAGATCGACATCAAAGTTTACTTGGGTGCCGTTGGCCAGCCCCAACGGATCGCTGCCGGTGACGGTGACGTGCGGCGTCAAATCATCGGTAAAGCTGACCAGGGTCGCGGCCGTCACCGTCGGCAGCGCGGTGCTGATCGTGATCGAAAGCGTGGGCGAAGTGGCCGAATTGCCCGCCCCATCCTGGCTAATGACTTTGATTTGGTGCGGTCCGTCGGCCAGCGCGGCCAGCGCGAACTGAATCGTGGGGCTGGCCGTGCCTTGCGCCACTTGCACGTCGTCGACCAGCAACTGGACCAACGAACCCGATTCGGCCGTCACGTCGATTCTGGGCGCGTTGATGTTCGTGATATCGTCCGTGCTGCTCGCGCCCGAGTCATCCGCAGCGTTCAGGTCCGGAATCGAGGGCGTGGCGATCGAGCGCTTCAGCGTGCCGGTGCCGTCAAACGCCGCACCGAGACCACTAGCATCGACCGCGCGTAAATGCAGTGTATAGGTCCCGTCGGGCAGCGACCCGCCGTTGACCGTGGTGAAAAAGGCCTCGTTCATCGTGAAAGTTCCATCCGGCTGCAGCAGCGAAAGCGCATCAACCAGAGGTCCGGAATTCAGCTCTGCTGTGAAGCTCGTAATCGGGTTGAAGTAAGTCAAAGTGCCGATCACGGTCGGATCGGCGGTAATCCCATCACTGTTCGGCTGTCCGTTCGGCCCCGTATCATTAGCAAAGCCGGCATCGAGCAGCGGCGGGGGTCCAGCGCCGCTGACGTTGATGAACTTCAACTGGGTGAGGAAGTTCGTGTTGTTGTTGCGGGAAATGAGCTCGTCGGTCGCGTTGACCGCTTTATCCCGGTTGTAGTCGAAATTGAACGTGACAAAGGGCGAGTTGGCAAAGCCA
>JBGQKM010000351.1:0-4973 GCA_041499515.1 Planctomycetia bacterium
GATCACCTTGCGTTGCAGGTCTTCCTCTTTCAAAGTCAGGCCGCCCAGCAGCGCGGCGGTCAGATTATTGATCAACGACTCGTGCACTTGCACCGCGATATCGTGAACCACGGTGATGTCCGGTGGCGCGGCCGGCGCGCCGAGTTGGTTGCGATCGGCCTGCAGGGCCGCAAGGAATAACGAGTCTTTCGTGGTGCTGAAATTGAGCATGGCCGGAAACTCGTTCCGCCGCAGCAACGGATTGCGGAACTTGGAGATATATTGTCCGTGCACGTTGCTCAATTGCTCGGACGCCTGCGAATCGACGCGGTGCCGCACGCGCTCGGCGGCATGGCTGGAGCCGACTTGCTCGGCTTGCGATTTGCTCTTGTAGACTTTTTTCGTCGCGATCCGCTCGATGATGCCTAGCCGGGCCGAAACGCCGGTGATTTGGGTTTTGGTCGCGGCCGTGGCCGTGGCCGGAAAGCTGGCAAATCCGTTGGCATCGATCACCATCCGTTTGCTGCCCCGGATTTGGGTCGTGCCATCGGCAAAGATCGTGGCCGGCCCATTGCGTCCGACCGTGCGCGAAGACGTCGTGCCGACCAGCGTCGTTTCCAGCGTTGCCTTGTCGCCGCTGGGCAACAATTGCACGACAATTTTTCCGATCGTGCGACCGGAGCCGGAAATGTCCGTGCCCAGGATCACATCGACGATCGGCGCCGTTTCATCGACCGGCTGTTCGATGCCCGCGGCAACCAGGCGGCTGGAAACTTCAACGTGTAGATTAGGATGCGAATAGCGATTGCGCACCGCCCGGACCAGCGCTACGGCTTGTCGCATGTCTTCCAGCCATCCCAATCGTCCGCCGAGCGCGACGGCGGTTTCTTCCGCGTGGCCGTCGGCATATTGTTTCAATTCCTCGGCCAGCCCATTGAGATGCGCCACATATTGGGCCCGCAGATCTGCTTTGAGAGCCGCCGCGTCGTTGAGATAGCGCGCCAGCGCCGTGGCGACGTTGGCGAAGATGGGTAGTTCCAAGCCCTCGTGATCGGCCGTCAATCGCTCGTGCACGGCCGAAAGCGCGGTGGCGTCGGGCGCGTCCGATTTCAATTGGGTCTCGAGATCGTCCCAGTGAAGATACTTTTTCCAAGCGGCTCCATTGGCTCCACCGGGGGTCAAGTACTGGTCAAGTTGGGCCGTCGTCGCGGCTAGCGCCGCTTTGTCCTTGGCGACGTCCGCCGCCGTGATTGGATGAAAGTTTTCTGCCGAGCCAACGGCGGCTTCCGGCAGGCCCGGCGCTTGGGCGACGGCCAATGTTTCGGACCATAGTCGCAGCGAATCGCGCAATTTGACAAACGCGTCGAGCTCCAGGCCCGCGGCTTGACTGTCGAGTTGTTTCAACGTTGCGGCGATCGCGGCCGGATTGGCCGCGTCATTTTTGGCTAACTCCGCGTGCAGCGCCTGAAGGTGCAAGTAGTTGGCCCAGGCGGTTCCGTTAGCGCCGGGGCCCAACCAGGACTCCAAAGTGCTTAGCGCGGAACCGACCGGTGCAGCGGAATCTTCACCCAAAGCCGGCGAGGAGAATAAATAAGCTGCGGAAATGGCCACTGCTGTTGCGAGGGCGCGAATTTGGGTTCGCATGGCAAAGCTCCTTGGCGACTTGGGTAGGGAATCCGTCTCTTCCTGGCCTACTTGATATCACAAAAGACCTTTGTCGGCAACATCTTAAGACCACGAGTCGGCAATCTCACCCCGCCCTTTCAATCTTAGCATTGCTGTTTATTTGAATCAGACTATTTAACTTTTCTATTTGTCAAAATAGGGAGATTTTCTGTTATCGGTAGATTGTCGCTAGCCAACCCATTGCGGACCGCCATCACCGCCGGCAACAATAGGCATAACATTCGTTTCGACAAGTGACTTGTTCGCAACGTCGTCCCACGCAGACGGACCGCCTCGTTGGGCAGTTAAGAGGCCCGTCGCCTGTCCTCACCGGACCGGTACCGCGAAAACCAACCCACGGCCTAGCAATGCGGAGGGTTTATCCACCATGGTTCGACGATCGTACACATCGCCTCGGGCGATGCTGGCCTTTTTGCTCTGCGCGGCCTTGAGCGTCGTGAGCGGCGATCAGGCAAATGACGTTCATTACGCGATGGATTGCGCCCAGAGGGAGGCGGGTTCGCGCGTCTCTATGCTGGGCGAACAGCAGTCTGCTAGCACGTCAACAGACGGTGCGTTGTCGCCAGGAGTGATTGAAGCCAGGACGGCCGACAGCGAAATCACCGATAGCGAGGAATCGTCCGACCGTCACGTTTTTGTCTACCGGCCCTCCTCCGAGCCCGAGCCCAAGGCGCCTGTGGCCGAGGATGCCGACGAGGCGGAAGAGGACCTCTCGGCTGTCGAAGCCCCGGCGATGGAAGCTCCGCCGGTGGATCAGCCCCCGCCGCCAGTCGCACTGGTGGTGCACACCGACTACAAACAGGCCATGAAGGAGGCGGCCGAAGACCGCAAGATGCTGCTGATTTACTTCTATGAGACGCGTACGAACGCCGCCCGCCGGGCGTTTGAAACCCAGACGCTGGCTGACCTGGAAATCCAGGAGAAGCTGAACCGCTACGTGGTGGTGAAGCTGCCGCGCAACGCGCGGATTACCGCAAACGGAAGAACGACCCTGCTGCTGGATCACCCGGCGTTTGCTGAAATGCTGGGCCGGCCGGGCGTGGCGATCGTCGATCTGGTGCACGAGCGGGCCGAATACTATGGCCACGTGGTAAGCACCTTCCCGTTTTCGCCGGGAAGATACTATCGAAAATATGCATTTTCGATCATTCTCGACCTGCCTCCCGGCACGCTGACTCAACGCACCATGATTTATGCCGTCCGCGTCCATCCGGAGCGGCCGGCTAGCACGCAAGGCGTATTCCACAACGTGCTGGCAGAAGAGGCGAAACTGCACGCCAAGTACCAGGCGAAGGTGCTTTCGCAAGGACACCAGAGCTGGGAGACACGGTTTCATCGTATTAATTCCAGGCTGCCCGGCGGCGTGATGGCGCGAGAGATCGTGGCCGAGAGCTGGCCCGGCCAGACGCTGGTCGACGCCTGCGTCGATTGCGTCGACAGTTGGCGGCAGAGCCCGGGCCACTGGAGCGCCGTCCGCTCGCGCCATCCGGTGTTCGGCTACGACATCAAACGGGGCCGCAACGGCATTTGGTACGCCACGGGTATTTTTGGCCAGCGCTAGGGGCGATCGCCGCCCCTGGTTTGTCTCGCGCGTCCAGCGTCAGGCCCCCGCCGGCGCATCTTCATCGAGGATCTTCGCGCGGGGGCCTTTTTCGTGGCCGACCCCCGATGGGTTATTCGCGGGGGGGCGCATTCGGGGTCGACGCCGCCATCGGCGGTGGCTGGCGCCGGATGTGACGATCGTGCCGCGTGCGCCGTTGGTGGCGAGGGCCGTAGTGGCGAAAAAGCACCATGTTGCGAAAAGTGCATGGTACGTTTTCATGGTGTGGGATTGATGTCCCACGTCGCGGCTCCCATGGCCCTTCCTATGTCGGCGCATTCTTCCACCCGCGCTTGGCGAGCGATCGTCAGGGCCTGGCCCTGTTTAGGGCTGGTTTGCGCGCTGGTTGGCGGCGGCTGCGCCAATTTCCAACTGCCGAGGATCGATCCCAGCGGCGAGCGCCTGTTTTTGCCTTGCAATGCCCCGCGACAAGCACCAGGGCTGCCAGCGCCGGTCGTGGCGCCTGGAGTCATCGGCCAGTGGGGCATTTCTGTCAGCCCCAGCCAGGTGATTGCGCCGGTGGGGTCTGAGGTGGTGATGATCGCCAGCGTGACCGGCAGCGAAGGTTACCTGTTGACCCGAGAGCGCGTCGAGTGGATGCTCGCGCCAGACAGCGCCGGAGAGTTTTTGAGCGCGGGCCAACGGCGGCCGCTGGACTTGTTCGACTGGTGGTACGGATTTCCGATAAAAATCAATACGCGGTTCGCGGTCAACACGACGCTCAGGGCGCCGATGACTTTGGATCGCGGCACGCCTTCGCCGGCCGACGACATGCTGGTGCAAAGCGGCCAGGCGTGGGTCAGCGTCAGCTCGCCCACCGAAGGCACGAGCCAGGTGACGGTCTTTGCGCCGGACATGCCGGGCTGGGACCGACGCCAACAGACCGCCACGATTTATTGGATCGATGCGCAATGGCGGTTTCCGCCCCCGGCGATGACGCCGGTCGGCGGCCGCCGCGCGCTGACCACGATGCTCACGCGGCAATCCGACAACTCGCCGCTGGCCGGCTGGCAGGTGCGCTATGAGATCGCCGGCGGGCCGTTGGCGGGATTCGAGCCCGACGGCGCCAACAGCGTGGAGGTTCTCACCAATAGCGCCGGCGAGGCCATCGCGGAAATCACGCAGAAACAGCCCACCGCCGGCACCAACCAGATCAGCATGCAAGTCATTCGGCCGGCCGGCCCGGCGGGCCAAAATCGGCCGTTGCCCGTCGGCTCGGGTACGACGCTCCAGACTTGGACGTCGACGGAACCGCCGGTGCGCGCCGAAGCGGCCCCGCCGCACGCGGCCGCCCCGATGCCGCCGGCCACACCGCCCCCTGCCGCCAACACTCCGACCGCGGCGGCGCGGCTGGAAGTCACGGTGACCGGACCCACGACGGCCGAGGTTGGCGGTGACGTGAGTTTCGAGATTCAGGTCGTGAATCGGGGCGACGAGCTCGCCACGGGGATCGTGGTCAACGATCGTTTTGACGCGGGACTGCAACATGCCGCGTCGGCCAGCCCGATGGAACATAGCCTGGCGAATCTGCAGCCGGGGGCTTCGGCCAGCCTGGATGTGACGTTTCGCGTAATGCAAGCCGGCCAATGGTGTCAGGACATCACCGTGACGGCCGACGGCGGATTGCGCGGCACGACTCGCAACTGCATCACCGCCAGTGCGCCGTTGGAACCGGCTCAGCCCGTGGCGCCGCCAGTCGAAGCCCGGC
>JBGQKM010000352.1:0-4912 GCA_041499515.1 Planctomycetia bacterium
CAAACCGTCACCGCCGGCGGCGGCGCCAAACTCGGACAAGCGATCTCCACCTCGGTCCGCGAGGGACTGGCCGGCCTGGAAGCGCTGGTCGGAATTCCCGGCACCATCGGCGGAGCCCTGCACGGCAATGCCGGCAGCCGCGGCGGAGACATCGGGCAGTGGACCTGCCGGGCCACGGTCATGACGCGGGCCGGCGAAATCGTCGAGCGCTCGCGCGAAGAACTGGTGTTTGCCTATCGCGAAAGCTCCCTCGACGAACTGGTCATCCTCAGTGCGCAGTTCCAGCTCGAACAGGACGATCCGGCCGAGCTGACCAAGCGCATGCAAAAACAGTGGATCGTCAAGAAAGCCAGTCAACCGCTGGGCCATCAATGCGCCGGTTGCATTTTCAAGAACCCGCGCGGCATGAGCGCCGGCATGCTGATCGAACAGGCCGGCCTGAAGGGCACGCGCTTTGGCCAGGCGGAGGTCAGCGATCGGCACGCCAACTTCATCATCGCCGACCCCGGCGCCAGCAGCCAGGACGTGCTGCGGCTGATCGACCTGGTACGCGACCGCGTGCTGGAGCGGCTGGGGATCGAACTGGAAACGGAAATCGAGATCTGGTGAGACGCGTTGCCGGGCAACTCAACTCGGCGGCGCGACTCGACACAGTCATGGAGGACGGTCAATGACCTCGTATCATTCGAGCTCGTCGCTACGCGTCGTGGTGCTTGCCGGCGGAGATTCGGCCGAGCGCGAAGTCAGCTTGCGAAGCGGCGCCGCCGTGGCCGAGGCGCTTGAGGCGGCCGGGCATCGCGTCACCGCGATCGATCCGGCGCAGACGCCGTTGACCGAAGTCGACTGGCAGGCGCAGGACGTCTGCTTCGTCGCGCTGCACGGCGGGGCAGGGGAGGACGGCCGCGTGCAACAGGAATTAGAAAACCTGGGCGTCCCCTACACCGGCAGCGGACCGGCCGCCTGCCGGCTGGCGATGAGCAAGTCTGCCAGCAAGGACCGCTTCTCCGCGTGTGGCGTGCCGTCGCCCCGCCATCTGACTTTCGACGCCGGCGATTCATTGGCGGAGGTCGCCGCGCGCGTCGCGCCGCTGGGCTATCCGCTGATCGTCAAGCCCGACGGTCAGGGCTCGAGCATCGGCATCGCCGTGGCCGAGACGCCCGACGACCTTCCGCGCTGCATCGCCGATGCCCGAACGCACGAGGATGTTTGCCTCGCCGAGACGTTCGTTCGCGGACGCGAATTCACCGTGGCGGTGCTGGACGATCGCCCGCTGCCGATGATCGAAATCGTCACGCCCGAGCGCGTCTTTTCCTACGACGCGAAATATCACAGCTCGTTGACCGAATATCGCTTCGACTTCGAGCTGCCAAAAACGCGCCGCGTCGAGATGCTGCACGCCGCGGTGGCCGCCGCAGTGGCCCTCGACACGCGCGGCCTGGTGCGCGTCGATCTGCTCTTGGGCCACGATGGGCAGGCGTGGGTGCTGGAAGTCAACACGATCCCGGGCATGACGGCCCGCAGCCTGGCGCCGCAATCCGCCAGCCGTGCCGGAGTCGACATGCCGGAACTGTGCGATTTATTGGTTCGTCAATGCCTGATTACCGCGGGGGTCTCGTGAACGCAAAAAAACAAAAAGACAACGACTCGGATGTTGCGGTGCTCGATACCCGTGCCCGAAAAAAAAGCGGCAGCCGCGGACTGGTTGTGGCCGGCATCTTGCTGGTACTCGCGGCCGGCGCGGGCTACGCCGTGTGGCAACAGGTTGGCCCGCACGTGCGGTCCAGCGGTCAGTACCAGCTCGATCCGGAGCAAATCACGATCACGCCCCCGCCGGCTTGGATTCGTTCGGACATCAAGGCCGAGGCCCTGCGCGACGCCAGTTTCGATGGTCCGCTGTCGCTGTTGGATCCCGAATTGACGGTGCGCGTGGCCAGCGCTTTGGCGGCCCATCCCTGGGTGGCGCACGTCGAGCGAGTCAGCAAACGCTTTCCGTCGGGCTTGGATGTCGTCGTCTCGTACCGCAGGCCGGTGGCCATGGTCGAAGTCGAAGACGGCGCCAGCGCCCTGCCGGTCGACGCCGAGGGGATCGTCCTGCCCACGCGAGACTTCCGGCCCACCGAAGCCGAAAACTATCCACGCATCGGCGAAATTCACACCACGCCTTCCGGATCGGCCGGCATGCGCTGGGGCGACGCCGGTGTCGCCGGCGCGGCCCAGATCGCCGCGGCGCTGGGCAACGAATGGAAAAAGCTGGACCTGTTTCGCATCGTTCCGGGAGAACGAAAGCCCGGCCGCTCCGGCGTCGAATATACGTTTTCGCTGGTCACCCACTCGGGCACGAAGGTGAACTGGGGCCGAGCGCCCACGACCGACCTGCCCGGCGAGTTGCCGGCCGCGGAGAAAATCTCGCAGCTCAAAACGTACGCCGCCAAAAACAATGGCTCGCTGGACGATCCCGAAGGCCACCCGCACGTGATCGTGATCAGCGGCACCGGCGCGTTACTGTCAAGATCCCGCCGCGAGATCGCGCCGATCCACAAAACGGGCGAGTAGCGGCGGCGACTTCTAACTTTGCATCGCCCCGGCGTGCGGGATACGGCCCCTACTTGAACCGCTTGCGCGACCACCACATCATGCCGCACGCGACGACCGCCAGGATTCCAGAACCTGGCTCAGGGACCATTGCCACACGGAATCCGGCATTGTCGGTTTCATAAGTCGGACTGGAGGGAAACAGCGTCGTGGAATGCAGGAAGTCCGAGTCGTAGCGGAACGAACCACCCCGAGTGCCTCGCAACAAGTTATTAAAAATCAACGCCTCGTTCCACTCCCAGACGTTCCCCCCTTGGTCGAACGTGCCGTACGGACTGGCCGAAGTAGCAAAATGCCCCACATCGGTCAAAAAGGGACTGCTGGTTGTGTAGATATCGTTGTTAAAGTCATAAAAATTGGCGTTGTTGCCAGCATCAACGTAGTTATTGGACGGAGTCGCGTTACTGCCGGTCGGATATTGGAAATATGAACTGGTGGCGGGGTTGTAGTAGGCCGCCTTGTACCATTCGTTTTCGGTGGGAATGACGATCGTGGCGGTCGATTTTCGCGTTACAGCGTTCAATGCGGCAACGGTTATCGCCCCGTTCAAGAAATACGATCCATCCTCCGTCGTCGATGCGTTTTCGAGGCCGGTCGGTTGGCCGTTGGCGAGCCAATTCGCAAACCGGGCCGCGTCGCCCCACGAAACAAAATTCACGGGCAGATTGGCGTAGCCGCTCTTGACGCTGTAGGTGAAGCTGTCTGGGCGACCGCTGCGATTGATGCCCCCGGTCGCGAGGTCGCGCATCGCGTTGTTCCACAAGACGTACGTATCGGTCTTTGCCACGGAATTCAAGAACTCGACGTACTGGCTATTGGTGACCTCGGTCGTGCCGATGTTGTAGGCGTAACCTACTGCGCCAAGGTGGCCCAAGTCGTTGGCGTGGCTCAAGTCGTTGGCGTTGCCCGGATCACCGACCGGCGTCCAGTTGATCGTCACGGCCCTAGCCTCGGCGGCGAAGAACACCAACAAGGCCAACAGCGCCAGCGCGGCGCCGCGAGAAGAAGTTCGACCCGCTGTGGTGAAACTCACGAGCGTTTCTCCGGGGTCAGTCGCTTCGCTTTCGGTCGGAAACAAGCTTAGCGCCAGACCTGGTGCGGCTAGGATCGCTCCCCACCAGTTGCGGAAGTACACCCCTACAAAGTAACCGGTGGGGCGCTAAAGTCAATTACTGCAACAAAAAACCAGAGCGGTAGACCAGCTTTCTAATCTGCCGAAGAACGCACGCTTGGCCCCTATCGCGTACCACTGGCTTTGCCAATGTGGGTAATGCCCGACGAATTCGCACTGGCGGAGCCAGTGGCACCCGAGCGGTTTTGTCCGGCTGCGTGTCGGCACTGCTTGGCAAGCAAGCAGTGGCACCCGAGAGACAAACACAAACTCAGTGACCGCTCAGCCGGCTTGGGCGTACACACCCGCGGCGGCGGCGATCGAGGCGCCGTGGTCGAAGCGGTGCTTTTGCTCGGCTAACAACTGTTCCAGCGCCGAGAGCAGCACGAAGACGTTGTTGGCCCGCGAGGCGTAGCCCATCAGGCCGATGCGCCAGACTTTGCCCTTGAAGGCGCCGAGTCCGCCGCCGATCTCGATGCCGAAGCGGTTGAGCAGGGCGGTGCGGACCGCGGCGTCGTCGACCCCCTCGGGAATCCGCACCGCGTTGAGCATCGGCAACTGATGCCCGGCCTGCGCCGTATATTCGATGCCCAGGGCCGCCAGGCCGGCCTTGAGGGCCCGATGGTTCAGCAGGTGCCGCGCGAAGCACGCCTCCAGCCCTTCTTCGTGAATCAGACGCAGCGCCTCGTACAGACCATACGTCATGTTGATCGGCGCCGTGTGGTGATAGACCCGCTCCGAACCCCAGTACTTGGCCAGCATCGTCACGTCGAGATACCAGCTCTGCACTTTCGTCTTGCGCGCCAGAATGATCTCCATCGCCCGGGCGTTGAACGAAACGGGCGCCAGCCCGGGCGGGCAACTGAGGCATTTCTGGCTGCCGGAGTAAATCGCGTCGATGTTCCACTGGTCCACCTCGACCTTCACTCCGCCCAGCGAGGTGACGGCGTCTACCAGCAGCAGCGAGCCGGCGTCGTGCACCAGTTTCGAAATCTCTTCGATCGGCTGCCACGCGCCGGTCGAGGTTTCGGCCATCACGATGCCCACCAGCTTGGGTTTGGCCTGGGTCAGGGCCTGCTTGAGATCGCCGGGCACGAAGACTTCGCCCCACGGTTTTTCGACCTTGGTCACCCGCGCGCCGGCCCGTTCGGCCACGTCGACCATCCGACCGCCGAACACGCCGTTGACGCAAACCAGCATCGAGTCGCC
>JBGQKM010000353.1:0-4852 GCA_041499515.1 Planctomycetia bacterium
CACGCCGCCGGCCCGCGCAATCTCGATGGCCAGCAACATGGCATCGCGCCCGACCACCTGGCCGAAACCTCGATTGCCATCGACCACGGCGCTGGCGGCCGTGCGTTGGATCACCCGCGCACAGCCGGCCGGGTCGACGTGCCCGGCTGCGATCTGATCGAGATATTGCGGAATGCGCAGCACGCCGTGCGAATCGTGGCCGGAGAGATTCGCGGCCACCAGGTGCGCGGCCACGCATTGGGCATGATCGGCCGGCGCTCCACTGCTTTGGAATATGGCGGACGTCAGGCGTTCCAGGGCATCGGGCAAGAGCGTGGGCATCGAATCTCCTCGGACTTCGCGACGGCCAACGGCATCATAGCCGGCCGATGGTCTCAGGCCAGCAGCTTTTCGATCACGTTTCCATACACGTCGGTCAGCCGGAAGTCGCGCCCCTGGAAGCGATACGTCAAGCGCTTATGATCCAGTCCCAGCAGGTGCAGGATCGTGGCTTGCAGATCGTGGATGTGAAACGAATCGTGCGTGGCAAAGCAGCCCAGTTCGTCGGTCGCGCCGAGCGTCTGGCCCGGTTTGACGCCGCCGCCGCAGAGCCACATCGTAAACGCGTCGATATTGTGGTCGCGTCCGACCGAGGCATCCCGCGCCCCTTGAGCCACTGAAGTGCGGCCGAATTCGCCACCCCAGACAACCAGCGTGTCTTCCAAGAGGCCCCGGGCCGCCAGATCCCGAATCAGGGCCGCGGAGGGTTGATCGGTCAGGCGGCACTGGGCCGGCAATCCGCTGGCAATGTTCGAGTGATGATCCCAGTCGCCGTGGAACAACTGCACGAAACGCACGCCACGCTCGACCAGCCGGCGGGCGAGCAGGCAATTGCGGGCAAACGACGGCTGGGCCACGTTCTGGATGCCGTACATTTCCAACGTCGTCTCACTTTCGCCCGCCAGGTCCAGCAACTCCGGCGCGCTGGTTTGCATGCGGAAAGCCATTTCGTAGGCCGAAATGCGGGCCGCGATTTCGGTGTCGCCGGTCAGCGCCAAGCGCCGGGCGTTTAGCGCGTTGATCGTCTCGATCGTGCGCCGCTGCCGATCGGGCGAAAAACCCTCGGGGCTCGACAAATTCAAAATCGGTTCGCCGGAGGAGCGCAGCGGCACGCCCTGATAGGCCGAGGGTAAAAACCCGTTGCCATAATTCGCGCTCTTCGAACGTGGCCGCATGCCCGAGAGCAACACCGTGAAGCCGGGCAGGTCGCGCGACTCGCTGCCGAGCCCATAGCTGATCCACGAGCCCATGCTGGGTCGGCCGAATTGCCGAGCGCCGGTGTTCATTTGCAATTCGGCAAACGCGTGATTGGTGTCGTCGGCCTTGAATGTCTTGACGATCGACAAATGGTCGACGATCGTCGCGGTGTGCGGCAGCAATTCGGAAACGTCGGTGCCCGACTGGCCGTGTTTGGCGAACTTCCAGGGGCTGGCCATCAAGCGCGGCTGCTTCTCCTGAATCTGGGCGAATTTGACGCCTTTGAGAAACGATTCGGGAATCGGCTGGCCGTCGCGCGCGATCAATTCCGCCTTCGGCTCGAACAGATCGAGCTGACTGGGACCGCCCACCATATACAGAAAAATCACGCGCTTGGCGCGGGCCGGATAGTGCGGCAATTTCGCGGCCATTGGGTCCCCGGGCCCCACCGCGGTGGCGCCGGCCGCCGTGTTCTCGTCGAGCAGCGCAGCCAACGCCAGCGGGGCCAGGCCAAGCGCGCAGTTTCCAAAAAACTGCCGGCGCGTGTGCTGGTCTTGGTATGAAGGGTTGCACATGGTTTATTCTCGCGTCACAAATTCATCGAGACTCAGGATCGCGCGGCAGACCACGGTCCAGGCCGCGTGCTGGACCACCTCCGCGCCGGTCGGCAGGTCGGCCCCGGCAATCTTGCGGGCCAGGTCGTCGTGGTCCTTAAGCTCCGAGAGTTGATCGTGCAGCAATGGCAACAGAGTTTCGACCTCATCTTCTTGCACGGCGCGGCTCAGACAAACTTGATAGACATAGGCCAGCCGTTGACGGTCATCCGCCGGGCTTTGTGCAATCGCGCGACGGGCCAGATGCTGGGCGCATTCCAAAAAGCTCGGATCGTTCAAAAGCGTCAGCGCTTGCACCGGCGTGTTGGAGCGATCGCGGCGCGTGCAGGCCATGCTTGCGTCGGGCGCGTCGAACAGCGAGAGCATCGGATGCGGCGTCAATCGCCAGGTCCAGGTATACAGCCCACGTCGAAAACGATCGTCGCCCGGGCTCATGGTCCAAGTGGCCTTGGTGGCCCGGTCGTCAAGCACGCCCTCGGGCTGATAGGGAAAGACGCTCGGTCCGCCCAATTTGGTCGACAGCAGGCCGGCTGCTGCCAATGAGAGGTCGCGAATAACTTCGGCCTCGACGCGCAGCCGCCGCTGTCGGGCCAGCAGTCGATTGGCCGGGTCGAGCGTTTGCAGATCCGGCCGGGCCGTGGAACTTTGCCGATAGGTGGCCGAACAGACGATCAGGCGGTGCACGGCCTTGCTGCTCCAGTGCTGCGCCATGAACTCGGTGGCCAGAAAGTCCAAAAGCGCCTGGTGGATCGGGGCGGCCGTCTGCATGCCAAAGTCGTTGGCCGGTTCGACCAGCCCCTGGCCGAAATAACGCTGCCAAAACCGATTGACCGTCACGCGCGCCACCAGCGGATTCTCAGGCGCCACGAGCCAGCGGGCCAGATCGAGTCGCGTGGGCCGCGGGATGTTCGAAAGCGGATGCAAGAAGGCCGGCACTCCCGGCCCGATCGGTTCGCCCAACCGCTCGGGGTTTCCGCGCACGAACAGTCGCGTTTCGCGCGGCCCGGCTCGCATGGCCAGCGTCGAGGGGAGCTTGGGCACGTCCTTGGCGCGCTCGTCGATTTCGCGCGACATCGCCTGATGCTGCACGTCGCCGGCGGCCCGCGCGGCTACGAGTTTCGAGATCTGATCGGCGGAGCGCTCGCCGCTTGTGGTGGACAGCACGACCTGAGCCGTCGACGGCAGCGAGGCCCGTTGGTCGAGGCTCAGATCTTTTTCCCACTCGGCGATGGTTGCCTTGAGCGTGGCTTCATATTCGGCCCGCTGCTTTTTCAGCGCGTCAACGCGTGCTTGCAGCACGTCGCGCGCGGCTTTTTCGGCCGGCGTGGCGAGCTCGAAATCGCTGATGCCGGCGCTGTCGAAAAACGCATAGAGTCCATAGTATTCGCGCTGGGTGAGCGGATCGAATTTATGGCTGTGGCATTGGGCACAGCCGACCGTCAGTCCCAGAAACACGGTGCCGGTCGTATTCACTTGATCGAGGACCGCTTCCCACCGCAGATTGGGATCCAACATGGCATTGCAGTGAAATCCGCTGGCGATCGTCTGCTCGACGGTTGCCTCGTGCAGCAGATCGCCGGCGATTTGCTGGATCGCAAACTGGTCGAACGGCAGGTCGCGATTCACGGCGTCGATGACCCAATCGCGATAGCGCCACACGCTGCGCGGAATGTCGAATTCGTATCCGCTGCTGTCGGCATAGCGGGCCAGGTCGAGCCAATGCCGGCCCCAGCGCTCGCCGAAATGGGGCGAGGCCAGCAGCCGGTCGACTTGCCGCTCATAGGCGTCGGCCGCGGGATCGGCGACAAATACGGCGACTTCCTCGACGGTCGGCGGCAGGCCGATGAGATCCAATGAGAGCCGGCGCAGCAGCGTCGCGCGGTCGGCCTCGGGCGAGGGTTCAAGGTGTTCCGCTTCGAGCCGCGCCAGCACGAACGCATCGATTGGGTTGCGGATCCAGGCGGTGTTTTTCACCACGGGCACGGCCGGGCGCGTGGGCCGCTGGAATGCCCAATGCTCGGACCATCGGGCCTTGCGATCGGTCTTGGGCTCGGGCCAGGCGGCCCCTTGATCGATCCAGGCTCTCAGCAGGCCGATCTCCTCCGGCGTCAGCCGCTTGCCCTCGGGCGGCATGATAATTTGCTGTTCGTTGACGCCAGAGACCCAACGTATGAGTCGGCTTTCGCCGCTTTTGCCCGGCGTGAATTCCGGCCCGCTGTCGCCGCCGGCCAGCGCCGCCGATTTTTGATCCAACCGCAGTCCGCCTTCCTGAAGATCCTGACCATGGCAGGCAGCGCAGTTTTTGGCCAACAGCGGCTGAATGTCGGCAGCAAAATCGACCGCCCGTGCGGCCGCCGGCGGCAGCGGTGCGGGACTCTCATCGGCCGCCGCGCTGTTTGCAAGCGAAACGATCGCAACGGTGATCGTCGCAACTGCGCGCCAAACGCGCGATGTTGGGTCAAGGAGCCAAGGCATCGACGCGCGACTCTCGTGGGGACCAAAGGGGGCAGGCGAAGGCAGGGGAGCAAGCGTTCGTCAAGCGAGCAAAAATCACACTAGCCGATCCGCGCCGGAGTGTCAAATTGCCAGCGCGCTCGGCAGTGCGTCAGTTTGAGATCCGATTTCTAAGCGTCAGTTACCTCGCTTTCCGCCATGACTTTTTTGCGCCGTTCCGCAACCGTCGCGAATCGTGCGCCCACCACCAACAAAAGAACCCCGAGTCCTAAAAGCCAGTCCATCTGAACGAATACCTTCGCAAACAGAATCGCCAATCCGGCCAAAACCAACGTGCCGGCAAATATCACCATCTTGCCATGTCGCGGGCGCGGGGCAGGTTGAATCGCTGGCGATTTATATGGGTTCTCGTCCATGCAAGGCATTCTAGCGGATTAGGTATGCGGGATTGCAACCCGTGAGCCTTGGCAGCAGTGGGCCAGTTTCAAATTGGAATTCCGCAAGTTCACGCACCGCTGGTCCCAGGTCCAAGAATGGCTAATTCGCCC
>JBGQKM010000354.1:0-4852 GCA_041499515.1 Planctomycetia bacterium
AAGCGTTCAAGTGCAACCCGGGCGGCTTGCTCCGTCGTGCTCCGCACTGCTTGGCGAGCAAGCAGTGGCACCCACGATGGCAAAAACGACCGCTGAAAACTTACAAGACCGACCGTCATGCGCAGGTGTGCATGACCTACAATTCCTACCTCCAGCCTACCGCCTCCGGCCTACAGCCTCGCGCTGTGTCGCTCGAATCGGCGAGACTTATGCAACATTTGCAAAACGAGTGCTCGATAAGCGCGACGTCCGATCGTGAATCACCGTGGCGACTTGCAGCGACAAAACATTTTTTGCGCGCGCATATAGATCCTGGTGCACAAGTCGTGGGCTTTGGCACGGCCGGGGCCTGGCGGGAAGGGGCCGGGGGCTCGTTACCAGCGGTATTCGACGCCGGCGTTGGCGCCGTGGGCCCAAAAGCCCGTGTCGTGGAAGACGAAGGCCGGGCGGGATTCGCCGGTCAGCGTGCCGCCGATTTGGGTCGGGTTGAGCGTCGTGTCGATCGCCTCGCCCGAGCGCTGCACGTGGTTCATATAGAGAAACGTGTAGCCGATCGTGGCCCGCAGGTTGCAGGTCAGATCGAAGCGGAGATTGGCGTTGGCCTCGGGCAAGACGGCGAACACGTCGCGTTGATAGAGGCCGATATTCGAGGGTTGCGTGAGCAGGCCGCCGACGCCGGTCGTGGTCGAGCCCAGCGTGGTGGTCGAGTTGGAGCCGTTGATCAGGACGCTTTGCCGGTTGTTGCCGAAAGCGATCTTGGCGATGAGCTCCAGCGACAGGCGGCCGTAATACGATTGGCCCTTGAGTCCGAATTCGCCGCCGTGGAACTGGTTTCTGGCGGTGAAGCTATCCTGGCTGGTGAACGTGGCCGGCGGAATAACACCGCCCGAGGGCGTGAAGGTCGAATTGTCGTTGATGGTGACGTTGTCATCGGTGCGAAAGAAGCGGTAGCCGCCAATCAGATCGAGCCGCCGCTGGGAGGTAAAGTCGATCCAGATCAGCCGTCGCAAAAGCGCGCTGGCGCTTTGGACGTTGCTGGCCGTGTGAATGTTGACGCCGCCGTCCAACACGCCGGGCGTGTTGCCCAGCAGAAATCCGCCGGGGAAAGCGAGGATCGCCGCGTCCTGCAGCGGGCTGACCAGGTTCGGGTCGACGTTGAAGAAGGGGCGTGCCAGAATTTGATCGCCGGGCTGAATGCCGTCGCTGAACGTCGAGGAAGCGCTGAAGAGCGAGTTTTGTTGTTGCAGGGCAAAGTACTGTCCTTCGACGCCGAGGAATTCGCCGTCGATCAGCCAATAACCGAAATTGATTCGTCCGCCGTTTCGCTGGTTCAAGTCGACGCGCTCGTTGCCGAACAGGAGTGCGGTCGTGGCGCTTTCGGGCAAGACGCCGGCCTGCGCCTGGGGCGTGCCGGGGGGACTGCTGGTGACCAGAGCCGGCAGTTGGTTTCCTTTGGCCCACCAGGAGAGATAGTCGGCCTGGACCCAAATCCGGCGATGCGATTGGACATCGGCCCAGAGATCGTTGAAGTGGCAGCGATGAGCCAGAAAGCCCCCGCGGCCGAGCAAGCCGCCTCGGCCGAGCAAGCCGTCGTCGTCGCAATCCTCGTCGGACGCGCCAGCATTGGGGTCGCCAGCATCGGTCGTCCAGGCGCCGGAGTCGGGCGCACGGTGGGGCCCGGTGTTGGGCAGTTGACGGGGAGATTCGACCGGTTCTTGATCGCTGACCCAGGCCCCTTCCACGGATTGGGGAGGCGAGAAGCTGGGTTTGGGCATCGGGCGTACGGTTCGCGGCTCCAGGGCAGCGGTGACCGTGGGGGATTGCGCACACGGTGATTGGCCCCAGCACAGGATCGCTGAGCTGACCAGGGTTGCAATCGCAATGGCTAGTCTGGCGACGAATCTCACGGTCATCCCCCTTGTTCGCACCGTTTATCGCGATGGTGCCGGACGTAACAGTCCGGCTATGTGTATCGATTCGACCGATTACGCCGATAATTCCAGACAATTCGGAACAACCGACAACCTTTCCTCAGATCCCGAAGTTCACATAGATTTCCTATCCTCGGACCAGACGGCGGGTGTCAGGCCCTATTGCGGCCGAAGTTGGCGGAAACTTGAGAAAATCGTTTGGCGTCGCGTCATTCGTATAGTAAATTAAGGGCTTAAAGGAAGCCTGAGATTACGAGCGGCGGAAATGGGCCGCCTCTTGTGCTTCCGGACGATCCTTCCTTTGCTTAAGGAGCAGTCAGTGGCCAAAGACATCAAGGACATAGTCATCGATGAACCGAAACCGCATGCAACGCCTGCCAGCACGCCGGTGCCCGAGCCCCAGCGCCAGCAGGTCGTGGTCGATGCGTCGAAGGCGCACGCGGCCTATTCGAATTTCTGTCGCGTGACCGGCACGCCCGAGGAACTGATCATCGACTTCGGTCTCAACACGCAGCCGATGGGCGTGCCCACCGAACCGATCGAAATCAGCGAGCGGATCGTGATGAATTACTACACGGCCAAGCGCATGATGGGGGCCTTGCAGATGTCGTTGCAGCGTCACGAAGCGGCTTTCGGCGTACTGGAAACCGATGTACAGAAGCGCGTCATGCCCGGCATCATGCGCTCTTCGGGCGCTCCGCCGCGCTAAGGCCGTGCGTTGTCGCAAGGTCATTGCCGTGGCGTCATCCAATCACCGGGTTCGAGACGTCTCGAAGTCGACGTACAAATTGGAATGATTCTTGGCGGATGATTTCCGGCAGTGGCCCGCGGGCCCGGCGTTCGAGAGCCTTGATGTGCGCCGTGGCCCGGCCGGGCCCAAAACGGTTTAAAACGAGCCCGAAACTCGACGAATCAGCCGCCCTGGCTGGGACGGCTGATTTTTTGCGCCTATATCAGTTCGTGCATATCCGGCCAGATTATTGCAACCGGGCGCCACCGGTACCAACCGGCAGAAAGAACCTGACGGAAAGACTTTGCGCTGATTGCAATCTCAACTTGTCTGGTGTAATCTGAAACTCGGGGCAGATTCACCAATCTTATCGATTCGAGAGCTCTCGCTCGGCAGCTTCACTGCGGGCTTGGAGCCTGAGGCATCGCTCAAAGCAGCGCTGACATCAGCAGCAAGGCACCAGGGACATGCTACATCGCTGGAAACCATCGTCGGCAAACTGCATGGCCTGCGCACGTTCTGCTAAATCGGCGACTTGTTCCTTGCGTTCTGGATTCGCTTGTCCAAGGTCGGCGTTTACGGTCAACATCGAAGAGACACCGGGCAACAGAGAAACATGAAGACACATCGGAATCGCTTCAACGCCAAAAAACGCTCTTCGCGACACAGAACCAGGCACGGCACGGCGATTTTCAGACGGACCTCGCTGGCCGGCTTCGAGTCGTTGGAGACGCGGCGCCTTTTGACCGCCGGGCCCTTGATGGAATATCGCCTGCAGTTGGAAGACCTCAGCAATAATCCGATCACGACTGTGACCACCGGCCAGGACTTCAAGTTGGCCGTGTTTGGGCACGATTTGCGCACGAACCCGCAGCCCCCGGACGTCCCCAATGTCTTAGGCGTCTTTCAGGGCAGTGTGCAGGTCGCCTACCCCACCGCCCTGGTGTCGGTCAATTCAGGATCGTTGGCATTTGCCAGCTTTTTTGGTTTGTCGCAGGTTGACCATTCTACTACTACTCCGGGAGTTATCGACGCCAGCGCCGCGTCCACTAGCCTGACGGCCCCTGGCTCAGCCGAACAACTTCTGTGGACCGTGACGCTGCACGCCAACGCGGCCGGCGCGGCCAGTTTTATCTCGTCGTTGAGCACCTTGGGCGACTCGCTGCTGTATGGCCTCAATGGCGGACTCGTGCCAGCCGACCAGATCCAATTCGACTCGGCGCCGCTGACGATCAACGGTCCTCCCTCGGTCTCGCTCGGCAATGTTTCCCTGCCCGAAGGCAATTCCGGAAACACGAATTTCGTGTTCGCCATCAATCTTTCGGCCGCCAGCAACCAGCAGGTGACGGTCAACTTTGCGACCGCGAATGGAACTGCGACCACTGCCAATAACGACTACCTGGCTTTCAGTGGAATACTGACGTTTGCCCCGGGCGACACGACCAAGTTCGTCACGATTCCGGTCGTCGGCGACACGACGGTCGAAACGGACGAAACCTTCAGCGTTGTACTGTCCAACCCGATCAACGCGACCCTCGGCACGGCCACTGGGACCGGCACGATTCAAAACGATGATCTTCCGAGCGTCGGCGTGGCCAATGTATCACAACTCGAGGGCGACAGCGGCCAGACGCCGTTCGTGTTTACGGTCACGCTTTCTCAACCCAGCCCCACGGCGGTACTGGTCCCGTTCCAGACTTCCGACGGCTCGGCCACGACGGCGGATAACGACTATCAGGCCAACAGCGGAACGTTGACCTTCGCGGCCGGCTCGACGACAGCGCAGGTGGTGACGGTTTTAGTTAACGGCGATACGTTGAACGAGCTGAACGAAACCTTTCACTTGACGTTAACGTCACCAACCAATGCTCTTTTCGACGGCTCGAACGGTAGCGCTTTGGGCACCATCCTCAACGACGATGGGTCGCATATTTCCTTTACGCAGCCGAGCGTCGCACATCTCGAAGGCGATTCCGGGACGACCGCCTTCGTATTCACGGTGAATATTGGGGTGGCAAGCGGCATTCCCATCACGGTGAATTTCACAACGCAAGACGGAACGGCCGCCGCGGGCAGCGACTATACGGCCATCAGCGGCACACTCACGTTCGCGCCCAGTGACATCAGCAAGGATGTCACGGTGCTGGTCAACGGCGACACGCTCAATGAGGCCGACGAGACTTTCACGCTC
>JBGQKM010000355.1:0-4800 GCA_041499515.1 Planctomycetia bacterium
ACCCGAGGACCGCGATGTCAGGGGAAAACGGCTAGCGGTCTCATGGGCTTTCCCTGACCGAAGGCCGCGCCAAATCGCAATGCCCAAAAGCAGCGACGCGCCACACGCAATACCTCGCAGGACCATCGGCAAGTATCGATTCGGCGGACGCTTACTCTGTCTGCGAGTGCATGGCCGTTTGACTTCTGGCACGAGCAATCGCCAAACGGTAGACCGAAACGACGATGGCCGCAGGCTTTTCGTGCGTTTGTTGCGGTAAACGAACGTTTTTTGGCTCGGCCGCACGATGGCGGTTCGATGCCTGGGTCGATGCGACCGACGCCGGTTGGCCCGCCGCGCCGTCTTGAACTTGCCCGCCGCCTCTGGCAGACTTGCATCCAGAGCGTAGAGCCAGTTTGCGCTCGAATCGATGCCTCTCACTCAAGGAATCTTCCTCCCATGATCATGCCCCGAGTGCTCCCGGTTTTCAGACAACCCGTCCTCAACGATTTGACAGTCCGCATGATTTTCATGGGGGCGACGTTGGCCATCCTGCTTGTCGCGGGCTCGAAGGCGCAGGCCCAGGTCGCGCAAGCCGAGCCGGAATACACCGGCGACGATCGCATCGAAAAATGGAAGGGCAAAACGGTGCTGGCCGTGACGCCGCATCCCGATGACGAAACATTTACTTCCGGAGGCCTTTTGTCGATGCTGGTCGCCAATGGAAACAACGTGCAGATTCTGATCTACACGACCGACAACGCCGGCTCGAACGATCCCACGATGACCAAGGAAAAGCTGGCCGACATCCGCCGCCGCGAGGAGGAAGACTCCTGTGCGATTCTCGGCATCCCCAAGGATCACATCACCTGGCTGGGTCACGACGACGGCATGCTGGAATACGTCGATCGTCGCGAGCTCACCAGGCAGGTAGCCCGCGAGATTCGCCGCCATCGCCCCGATGCCGTGCTGTCGATCGACCCGGGCGCGCCCTATGAGCAATGGCACAAGAGTGACCATCGCAGCGGGGCGGTGATCACGGCCGACGCCATGCGTGCCGCGGCCTGGCGGCTGTATTTTCCTGAGCTGGAGCGCGAGGGTTTTAAGCACCACAACGTGCCGCTGGCTTTTTTCTTTTACTCGAACCAGCCCAACTACACGGTCGACATCACCGACGTGCTGGAAAAGAAGGCCAAGGCGGCCGCCGCGCACACCAGCCAGTTCGGTGACAACCTCACGAACTACGACGCCAACAAGCTGGACGAAAAGCGCGAGGGCCTGGCAAAAATGCTCATGGCCAGCCCCTTGATCAAGCGCAAGAACGGCCGGGTCGTCGAACAGTTTCGCCGCACCACCGCCTATGGCGGGTAATTTCGACGAACGCCTCGGGCGTCAAAATCGCCGCCAAAAGCGCTGCAGAGCAGAATGGCGCCGAACGGACCGGAATGCGCAAACGGGGAATCACAGAAACACGCAAAAAAAGAGGTCCCGGCGTTTTGTGACCCCCTGAGCTCCCCCGGTAGTAGACGAACTAGATGCAAAAAGCGCGCGGAAAACGCATATTGTGGATTCGAGCGCTGCACAAAGCGCTGCATTTGACCTCGACGATCTTGCCCGGATCGTCGCTGCCTGGCCCAAGCTGCCCGAGCCCATTCGGCGCGCGATGATTGCTTTGGTCGGGTAGACGTGCGGGGGCTCTGAGATCGCGTCCGCCGCGTCGGGCTGTGGCTGCTGAGCGACGATCGCCCTGGGCCGGGCGACGGCTCTGGGCGGTTGCCCCCGCAGTGCCGCACTGCAACACAGCATCCGCGCTGCCTCAAGCCCAGGCCGCGTGGGCGACGGCGGATGGTGAGGCACGTACCGGCGGGCCTTTCCTTGTCGCGCGCGGCTGTGCCAAATACCGCCGGCCACGTACGACTGCGAGTGCTCAGCGTGGCCGGACCGCAGCGCCAGCTACCCCTAGGACACCGCGCCGCTGGCCGAACTCGATCAGACTGCCCTTCGTGCCGCGCTCGCCGCGCACGCATGTCAAGGCAACGACAGAATGGCTGGATCATCGGCCTAGGCGAACGCCGCTGGTTTCGCAGTTCTCGCGACGCGTCGCCGCCGGAAACCGTAACCGACGAGACCGATGGTACCGGTCGCGAGCAGCACCAGGCTGGAAGGCTCTGGCACTCCCGTGATAAACTTTTCGGCCAGGTCGTTTATGAGGAAGCCCTTATGCGAAGCCCCGATGTTATCCGGATCCGTGGGGTTGTCCGCGGCGCCGCCGACGTAGCCGGCGTAAATGTACATTCCCCCGGGAAGCGTTGCGAAGCTCACGCCCGAAATGGCAACGGCGCTAGCCATATTGCCGCCCGGGACAATCGGTCCTCCATAAGGATCGATGAATCTCAGCGTGCCCCCTCCCGTCAGAGCGTCGGTCATCGGGTCGGTATCCAACTCGATTCCGTACAGAGTCAGCGAATGCGCGCCGCCGCCATCCCAGGCGATCCAGAACTCGACGGCATAGTTTGCGAGCATCCAATCGTAGAGCGTAATCATGAAGGGGACGGCCTCGCTGCCGGCCATTGCGACCGATGACGAAACGCCCTGGCCGCTGATGTAACTAGGGGTGCCAGTGGCCATGCCCCCGAAGAAGGTTCCGGCCGGTGTCGTGCCCATGTCGGTCGAAAGCGCGTTGACGGTGCCGTAGCCAGGCTGCATCAGCCCGGGGATGCCGTAAGAGTTGTTCAAGAACGCCAGACCATTCGCGACCGAGGTCGGGACGCAGGAATTCTCGCGCAACGCGTCGGTGCCGGTGACACCGGAGTTGAGCTGGCTGAACGTGCCGAAATTTGCGAGCGTTTCGATCGCAACCAAACCGGCTCTCGCGGTTCCGGCGACCGCCAAGGACAAGACCGCGAGTATCGATGACAGCAGGAAATCGCTTTTCGCGCGCCGACGGCGCGAAATCTTGGTGCTCATGAGCACCTCCTTGCGTCTTGGGAAGAGGCGTTCGTCTGTTTGCAAAAGTTGAGCGACTAAAAAAACGTCAGCCCGACTGTTCCATCCATCAGACCCGCGAGCAGTCCTGCCTCATCCGATTCCACGCTCAGAAAGCGCTACATGCATTGGCGATTGCCGCCAAACGTCGATTGTAGTTCCAGGCCAACGCTGTGCAAGAGAAAACTATGAGTTTTTAGCGCCGCCGTTCGGCACACCCATCCAACGCCCGCTTGCCCAACCGCGACCGCCGGACTGCAGATTCCCCTGGCAGGCACCCTGTTCGTAACGATGCGTGCCTTTGTATTGGAAATCAGGCGATTTGGCTCCTGACCACTGGCTCCTCGCTCGGTCTCGCCCACAAGTATCGCCACGAGCGGCCACAAATCTCGGACTGACAACCCTTGGAGCCGGCCGACTCCACCCTCGGGCCAAACGTTGCCAGGTCGACAAGATGCACACTCGTTGCACGCTCGGACGCTGCGCCTGTCGGCGCCCGTGCTCCGTGGCGAGCTGGTGGGAACAGCAGATGTGTACTACTATTACACGCCGAGCAGCTCCTCGGCCCAATTTTTGAGGCACTTCTCCACCAATGGGCGGACCGCGTCTTCGCACTCCGGAAACCCGATGTCGTAGGTGCCCAGGCTGTAAACTTCAGGGCCTTCGACAATCGGCGGCTTGGTCGGGTCGAACGGTGCAAAGAAGACGTCGATTTGGGAACTAGGCAAAATGCGCACGCCGAATCTGACGTTTTTTCCGGTGTGCGGCGGGTACTTGACCTGCATCGAAATGACTAGTGACCCAGCTAGACCAGCTTCATAATACCCGCCAATCGCCATACACGAAGCCCCCAAATACTTGTCTAGGCGTGCACTGACACGGTTGACGGCAACCTTGACCACTTCGGTGAGTTCTTCGGCCATTCTCCTGGCTTCTGCACTTCGCGCGACATGCGAGTCGGCTTCGGTACGGCTCAGAATACTGTCGAGTTCGGCGTCGAAATCCGAATCCGCGGATTCGCTATCGGACAGCAGCGCTTTAAGCCGCATAGAGAGAGTGTCGATGCTTTGCCAGCGTCGGGTCGGTTCCCAATTGAACCCGGTGTCAAAAATACGCATCAGCCTCTTGACTTTCCAGTCGGGCACTCCGGCAATCCGTAGTCCACCAGGAAGCCGCTCGTGAGGCTTCTTACTCTCCACGTCGCGTAAGCTACGGGGAAACTGCTTGGTGACGGCGAAAAACAATAGCCCGAGACACTGGCAAATGTCAGTTACTCCGCTTCGATTGACCGCCGGGTTGCCAGGCGCGTGCTCCGGCCCAATCAGGAAACGGTTCCCCCTTCCCTCATCGGTCTGCGTTTCGGCATCGGCAGGTTGGGTATCGGGACTGTAGGCTATTCCAAAGTCAATAAGAACTGGATCGTCAGGTGAATCTCCACGAAGGATTACATGGCAAGGCTTAATGTCGCGATGCACTACTAGGCTGCCGTGGCAGTATTCGAGGATGCGAAGGACAGCGATGGTCAAGCGGATAGCGTCGTCAAATGGGACTTTCGTAGATTCAACAACCGTCTCTAAATCACGGCCAGCGATCCGTTCAGTGATGAGGTATAGGTCCACAGTGCCGTTGCCGTACTCCTCCGCATTGGTCTCGACAAGTTTGGCCACTCCCGGATGATCGAGCGCCTTCATGTTCCGGACTTCAGCGCAAAAAAGCGCTCCCCGTGTCTTGGTTCAGCGGAAAGTGGAATTCGGGGTGCTGGGTGTTAGCGAGTTGAATGGTGTTTGGGGTCATGCTACGAGGTCGGCGGTTGGAGCGGGTTCTTGCAGAGGGTGC
>JBGQKM010000356.1:0-4794 GCA_041499515.1 Planctomycetia bacterium
CGCGTTGCCGACTTAAAATGAATAGCCTAAGATGGTTGTGTCGAGCGCACTCCAGGCCCGCGAGGAAGAATCCAGCCCATGAGGCAAAAAACCACCGCGCTGGCCGTTGCTCTGACCCTGCTGGCGCTGCCCAGCCGCGCTTCTGCCGACGTCGCGCCCGAACAGGTTCACAATGCCATCGAGCGCGCGGTCGCTTTTCTCCAGCGGCAGCAAAACAACAACGGGACCTGGCCCGATCACACGGGCCTGATCGGCGGCGTCACGGCACTATGCACCTTGGCGCTGCTCAACGCGGGCGTCGAGCCGCAAGACGAACAAATTCAGAAATCGCTGACCTATTTGCGGGCTCTGAGACCGGCGCACACCTACGTCGTCTCGCTGCAGACGATGGTTTTTTGCGCCGCGGAGCCCAAGAAGGACCTGTTGCTCATCGGTCAGAACGTGAAATGGCTGGAGACCACCCAGATCACCACCGGAGATCGCAAGGGGGCCTGGTCCTATCCCGCGCCGGCGGCCAGCAATCATGGCGATCCGTCGAACAGCCAGTTCGCGCTCTTGGCGCTGTACGAAGCCGAGCGCGCGGGCATCAAGATCAACGACAAAACCTGGCGGATGGCGCTGCAATATTGGCAGCAGGCCCAAAACATCGACGGCTCGTGGTCCTATACCAAGGACAGGCCCGGCAGCGGCAGCATGACCTGCGCCGGCATCACGTCGGTGATCATCGCGTCGGGCGAGCTCAACAACGGCGACGCGGCGGTCGTGGACGGCGAAGTCCGCTGTTGCGGAAATCAACAAAACAACCAGGCCGTTGAAAACGGCCTGCGCTGGCTGGAGCGCAATTTCTCGGTGCACACCAATCCCGGGGGCGGCAGCGGTATCGGTGCGTTGCAGGGCAATTTGCTGTATTACCTGTACGGCGTCGAGCGCACCGGACGCATGACGGCCCGCCGCTTCATCGGCCAGCACGATTGGTATCGCGAGGGGGCCGACATGCTGGTTCGCAGCCAGGACAACTTGTCGGGTTTTTGGAAAGGGGCCGGGCACGCCGAGAGCGATCCGGTGATCGGCACCAGCTTTGCCTTGCTGTTTTTGGCCAAGGGCCGCCGCCCCGTGCTGGCGGCCAAGCTCAAGCACGATCCGGCCGACGATTGGAACCACCATCGGAGCGATTTGGCCAACCTGACCGCCTACGTCGAAAAGAAATGGGAGCGCGACCTGACGTGGCAGGTGATCGATGCGGCGGCGGCCGACGTCGAAGATCTGCTGCAGTCGCCGGTGTTATTCATCAACGGCCGGCAGGCCCCCAAATTCACGGCCGAGCAGAAGCGGCGCCTGCGCGATTATGTCGACCGCGGCGGATTCATCTTCGCCGAGGCCTGCTGCGGGGGCACGGAATTCGAGCAAGGTTTTCGCCAACTCATGAGCGAAGTCTTTCCCGAACAAGAATACAAACTGCGGCTGTTGCCGCCGGAGCATCCCATCTGGCACGCCGAGGAGCCGGTCGATCCGCAATACTTGCGGCCTCTGTGGGGCATCGACATCGGCTGCCGCACCAGCGTCGTGTTTTGCCCCGAAAACTTGTCTTGCTATTGGGAACTCGGCCGCACCAACCGCCGACAACGCTTGAGCGAAAAGGTGCAGGCCGAAGTGGCCGCCGTCAATGCGATCGGGGCCAACGTGATGGCTTATGCCACCAACCGCGAGTTGAAATACAAATACGAGATTTTCGCAACCGCCGGGGCCGATGCGCCGCCGGACGATTTCGATCGAGGCAAACTGTACGTGGCCAAGCTGCAACACTCGGGCGGGTGCAACGCGGCGCCCGGCGCTTTGCCCAATCTGTTGCGCGTGGCCGGCGAAAAACTCAAACTGCGCGTCAGCACCGAGCCGCGCGAGCTGGCGATGAGCGACCCCAAGCTGTTCCACTATCACCTGGCGTTCATGCACGGTCGGCACGCGTTTCGTCTCACGCCGCCAGAGCGCAAGTTATTGCGGACCTACTTGGAGCGCGGCGGCATGCTATTTGCCGACGCGATTTGTTCCAGCCGCGAGTTCAACGAGGCTTTCGCGCGCGAAATCGCCGCGATGTTTCCCGAGCAGCGTCTGGAGCGCATTCCGCCGACCGATCCAATCTTTACGCCCGAATATGGCGGCGACGACCTGTCGAGCGTCGAACGTCGCGAACCGCAGCGCGCGGCGGCCGATGAACCGTTGAAATCTCAAATCCGGGCCGGAGAACCCTATCTCGAGGGCCTGAAGTTGGGCGACCGTTACGCGGTGATTTTTTCGCCGTTCGACATTAGCTGCGCGCTGGAAAACCACGAATCGCTGGAGTGTGAAGGCTACACTCGCAAAGACGCCGCGCGGATCGGCCTCAACGTGCTGCTCTATTCGTTCCATCAGTAACGCGGCAAGCAGTAGCGCGGCAAGGGCCAGCAGTATGGCGATCGAAACTGACGCGGCACGCTCCGAGAGTCGTTCGTTCTTCGATCGTGTGCCGCCGCGCTGGGCACTGTTGATGCTCTTCTGTTTGGCGATTGTGGTTCGGGGTCGGGTGATGCGGTCGCTTTCCGACTCGCTCCGACCGGATCCCGACGCCTATCGCGCGGTGGCCTGGCACATCTACGAAGACAGAACTTTCGGGCTATGGCAAGACGGCGTGGGCAAGGTCGTGACCACGGCCTCGCGCCCGCCGCTGTACCCGCTGGCGCTTTCGGCTTTGATTTCTTTGTATTCCGAAATGGATCCGCATGGCTTCGGACTGTTGCACGTCGTGCTGGGCGTGGGCACGGTGTGGGCCGTGTGGCGCTTGGGGCGGTCGTGGGGGCTGCCGCCCGGCGGATCTCTTTTGGCCGCTGGGTTGGTTGCGATCGATCCCATTTTGCTCGGTCAGTCGGTGCTGGTCATGACCGAGACGTTGGCCACGTTCTTGGCGGCCGTGACTCTCCTGGCGGTGACGCGCGCGGCCGGCGAAGCCTCGATTCGCCGGGCGCTGCTGGCCGGCGCATTGCTGGGCCTGTGCGTGCTCTGCAGGCCGACGTTTCTCGCGTGGTTCATCGGAGTGGCGATTGTGTTTGCGTTGCGGGCCGGCGGCCCACGGCGGCTGGCTCGCGCCGGCGCGCTGGTTGCCGCGGCGGCCGTCGTGGTCGCGCCATGGGCGATCCGCAATCAACTGGTCATTGGCCGGCCGGTCATCACCACGACGCACGGCGGCTATACTCTGCTGTTGGCCAACAATCCGCAGTTCTATGAATTTCTGCGCAGCGCGCCCTGGGGCAGCGTTTGGGACGCGGAAGCGTTCAATCGCGATTGGGAGGTGCAACGACGATCGGCCTTCATCCCGGACCGGCCTATCGGTCAGATCGACGAAGTCGCGCTGGACAATTTGGCCTACCGCCAGGCCTGGCAAAATATCCGCGACGAACCGCTGATGTTCGCCTATGCCTGCCTGGTGCGCGTCGGGCGACTGTGGGGCGTGTTGCCGCACCAGACCAACCCGGCCGAGTCGACCGCGCGGCGCGGAATGCGTCATGCGGTGGCCATCGGCTACGCGCTGGAGTTGCCGCTAGCGGTCGTCGGCGCGTGGTTTTTGCGCCGAAAGTTGATCGCTGGGCCCTGGATTTGGGGCACCTTGTTGGTCGTCTCGTTCACCGCGGTCCACGCGATCTACTGGACCGATATGCGGATGCGCGCACCGCTGATGATCGTGGTGGCCTTGCTGGCAGCCTACGGCGGCATCGTGCTGGCGACTAAACCGCAAGGTTCAACCTCTTTGATTACCACGACTTAAGCGAATCACCGCGGCGGCCAACCACCCTTGACGTTCCAGGCGCATCGCTCTTATAATCCCGCCCGCTCACGAGAGCCTTAAGAACTTTCGTCACTTCATTTTGCGATCCGTCGGCGCGACCCATTTCTTGGTGCTGCGCCGACACCGTACCGGGGATGCCGCTCTGCTGAACATCGGTCCGGCTCAAAACGGGCTTGTACCTTTGCGCGCGAATCGGTTTTTGCGCTCCGTGGGCCGTGTTGCGCGCGTCGGTCTGTTTGGCCTTCTCGTCGCTGGGCTCGGCGCGCATCTGGCGCGGGCGCAAATCGAGCTGCCGGCCGGAAACCTTTCAGATCGTATCGTGGTGGCGGCCGATGCCGGCAGCCACTGGGTCGAAGGCACGTACGACGTCTACTTGCTGCGCGGTAACTGCTACATCAATCAAGGTTTAACGTATGCGCGCAGCCGCGAGGCGGTGCTCTGGATCGAGCGCGGCGGTCCGGGGGGCGAACCGCCGCACAAGGTGATCGCATATCTCGAAGGCGACGTGCAGATCAATTACCAGCAGGCCGACGGCCAAGGCAAAGCGCCCGGCGCGGCGACGCTCAAAGACCGCACCTGGTTTGGCCGCTTCTTCTCGGCCCTGCCGGTCGACGTGCGCCCCCAGAAATTCGTGCCGCCGCCGCCCGCCAAACCCGAGGTCTACGAGCATGGCTCGGTGGCCCTCGGCCGCGGATCGCTCGACAAAGTCAAGACAGCGCAGTTCGCCGAACCGGTTGCGCCTCCGGCGGCGATCATCGGCCCCCCGCCGGGCACGGTCCGCATTCGCGTGCAAGGCCGCAGCGGCGTGCTGCCGGGTTTCGACGGCTTCCTGAACTCTCAAACCAACGAATGGGTGATGATCGCCAAGTCAGGCGTGAACATCGTCGTCGACGGCGTCGACCAGTTCGGTTCGATCGACGTCGACACCGACAATCTCGTGATGTGGACCGAAGGCGAACTACTGCGCGACGCCGACGGCA
>JBGQKM010000357.1:0-4742 GCA_041499515.1 Planctomycetia bacterium
AAAGATCTCCGGCTCCCAATGGAGCGCCCCGACGATCAGCGTGCTGGCACAGGTGGCCACGAATAGAAACAGCGGCAGAAAAATTCTCCGCCGGCGTGGCGTATCGAGGTCAATGTCCGAGAGCTCGCGCGGGCTTGGCCCGGGCGGCACGGTGGCGTCGAGATGCGTGCCCGACGTCGGCGGCTCCGCGCCGGGATAGCGCAGCGCGGCCAACGAGGGTTCAGTCGGCGACGGTTCGTCTCCCAGTTGTGATGGATTCATGGTCCCAGCATAGCAGGCCCCCGCGCGAGTCCGGAAGGGGTTCCTGGGCGCCGAGGGGATGCTGTCACGCGGATGGGCCAAGGAACTTGGCGTTAGACGATCGCCAGGGCGCGGACCGGCGAGCCGTCGCGGCCGAGGATTTTCAGCGGTGTGGCCAGCAGTTGAAACATGTCGCCGGAGATCGCGTCCAGGTTCGTCAGATTCTCGACGATCAACACGCCGGCGCCCAACAGCGCCACATGCGCCGCAAATGGCGGCCGATCGACACTCGGCGTGTCGACGCCGACCAAAAATACGCCGCAATCGACCAGCCATCGGGCCGCGTCGCCGCTGATCACCGGATGCTCGCTGAAATAATTCTCGGCCCCCCAGCGGTGATGCCAGGCGGTGTTCAATATCGCCCGACGCGTAGCGCGAAGCGGCGCCTCGTGGGACGTCAGGTGCTCCACCTCGATCGTCCGCACGTCCGGCGAAAGTCGAATCAGGTGCGCCGGCCCAATGCAACGCTCTAGGGCCACTCGATCGATGGTGGCCGCATCCTGGAAAAAATGAAACGGCGCGTCCATGTGCGTGCCGCAGTGCAATCCCATGGCCAGATGGCTGCTGTTGAGGTGCCGCTCTTTGTCGGTGCTGGGCGTCGTGGCCGAGTCGAGGATGCGAATTTCCAGCGCCGGATCGCCCGGAAACGCCGGCGTCTGAGGGCTCAGCGGATGGCTCAAGTCGATGATCCGCCGATCGCTATTGGCCATGATTTCAGATCTCCACCGCTTGACCTGACTGTAGCGACTCGATGGCCGCCGCGGCCCATTGCATGCCGATCAGGCCGTCGTGCCCCGTGACCGGCGGCTGCTGGCCCCGGGCCACCTGCTCGATGAACACTTGCACGTGCTCGAGAAGCGAATCGTAAAACGGGCCCCCCGCGCCAAAATGATCTGGCTCGAACGTCTCTCGGCGGTCGGGATCCGCGCCGGTCAGGATCACGCGCCGCGTGACGTCCTCGACCACCAGCGATCCGGCCGCGCCGCCCAGTTCCAGCCACTCGGCCGTGCGCGTCTGGGCGTCGCGATAGCCGGCCACGATCGCGCCGATCGCGCCGCAGGCGAATTGCAGAGAAAGCGTGACGCTGCGCACAAGCGCTCCGGCCGGTTCGCCGGCCAGCGCGTGCAGCCGGCGGATCTCGCCGCCATAAAAGCGCATCAAATCCAAATGGTGGGTCAGCAGCGTCGTGAACATGACGTAAGGATTGCGCGCCACTTCGGCCCGCGGCGTCCGGTCGCTGACTCTCAGCACGATACAGTCCAGCTTGCCGATGCTTCCCTGGTCGAGATGCTTCCTGGCCGTGCGATAGCCGAAGGCGAAGCGGCGGTTGTAGTCCACCGCCAGATGCACGTCCCGCTCGGCGGCCGCACGGACCAGCCGCTCGGCCTGGTGGACCTCGGCGGCCAGCGGCTTTTCGCAAAACACGTGGCAGCCCGCTTCGATCGCCGCCAGCGCCGGCTCGACGTGCAGATGGTCGGGCGTGGCGATCGTCACCGCGTCGAGTTTTTGCTCCGCCAACAGTTGCCGCGCGTCGTCATAGGCCGCGGTGCCAAAGCGCTCGGCCGTTGCCGCGCGCCGCTCGATGTCCGGATCGCACACCGCCACCAGCGAAGCCAGCGGCGACGCACAGATCGCCTGCGCGTGCAGCCGGCCGATCTGCCCGCAGCCAATCACCGCCATGCGTAACGGGCGGCCCGATTTCGGGGTGAGAGGTGTCATCGTATGGAATTATCGTCCTCGATCGCTTTGCGTACACCGCCGCAGATCTCCCAGCAGCGTCTTGCCGGCCTGCACGAACAGATCGGCTTCGGACTTCAGCGTGATGCAGTCGAAACCTTGCGAAATTTTTTCCCGCGCGTCGTCCATCGAATAGGTGTTGCAGCAAGCCAGCTTGTCGTGAACGCCGCAAGCGGCCAGCGTGCGGGCGATCGCGGCGCGGTGGTCGGGGTGATGCTCGTAGTCGGTGCGCGGCAAGCCCATCGACAGCGCCAGATCGGTCGGGCCGATAAAGCAGCCGTCGACGCCCGGCAAAGCCATGATCGCTTCCACCTAGTTGACCGCGTCGATGTGCTCAACCTGCACCAACAGTAGCGTTTCGGCGTTGGCCCGTTCGGGATAATCTTGGCCATAGTGCCAGGCCGCGTCGCCGCCCAACGAACGAGCGCCCAGCGGCGGGTACTTGGCGGCCTGGGCCATCGCCCGGGCTTCGGCCAGCGAGTTGACCATCGGCACGATCACGCCCCGGGCCCCCAGATCCAAAGCGCGCTGCACTTCCGCGGGCACGCCGACGCTCACGCGCAGGATCGGTATCGCGCCGGCCGTGCGCAGCGTGTGCAGGCATTCATAGGCCGTCTCGGTGTTCATCGAGCCGTGCTGCATGTCCAGAATCACCCAATCCCAGCCCATCTGTCCCAACAGGCGCGACACCATCGGCAGCGGAAACTGCTGCCAAATGCCGATGACGATCGAGTCGCCGTGAAGATTTTTCATAGCCATGATTCTTTCGCTCATGCCCCGAGGGCTTGTCGCCGGCCCGCGCCGCCGATCAGGCCGTTTCCAACGCAATGAGCGCCAGGGTCTCCAACCGCGGCGCACGAAAACTCACCACGCCGTCGCTCGTCTGATGCTCGATCGCTTTGCCTTCTGGCAACAGAACCACGCGACGCACCGTCTCGCCGGCGGGGCGCATTCGCACGACGATCCCCTCGACCGGAATGTTCGGCAGGTCTTTTTGAAAATTCACGAGGCTCAACAGATAGCGATGGCGGTCCGGCTGGTGAAACACGGTCATCTCAACGACCGCCGGCGCGTCGGCCTCGAAACGAAAATTACCGGCCAATGCCCGCACCAGCTTGACGTACACGTCGCTCAATCCGTCGACCGACTCGATCAGGCTGCTGCAATAGACGGCCCGCCCCTTGCCAAACGCGTTTTGTACGATCTCGGGCCGGTCGGTCGCCTGCCAGGGCGGATTGCTGTGGATCGACGAGAATTTCGTCGCATCGGGCGCGGGCCAGGGCAGGGTAGTCGTGGCCAGCACTTCGGCCCCCGCGTGGGCTTGCACCTGCATGCCCAAGCCACTGACGAACGGCGGATACTTGGCGCTAAAGTTGCCAAAAAGTTTTGCTCCGGCGGCGGTTGGGGCAATGTAATGCTCGCGATCGTGCCAGTCGGCCTTGACGATGCTCACTCCAAAAACATCGGCCAGCATGAAATCCTTTTGCAATTGTCCCTGCTTGTTGACCAGCGAAGTGCCGCCGCTGGCCAGCAGCGTGCCGCCCGCGCGAACCCACTGGCGAATCGCCTCGACCTCTTCGTCATCCATCAAGTTCACGCCCGAGAGAACCAGCAGCTTCAACTCCGACAGTCGCGCCAGCGAAGATTTCGTCAATACGCCGAAGGGCAGGTGCGCGCCGATTAGCCGGCGGCTGGCCTGCATCGAGCTGGCGGTGTGGGCATCGGAGGTGTCGGGCTGGCTGACGTTGCGGCCGCTGCCGGTAAAGTTGAATTTCGATTCCAGGCTGTAATAAATGCCGACGTCCTGCACCCGCCGGCCGCCGAGCTGCGGATAGCAGGGCATCAGGCGATCAAAAATGCGGCCCATCCGCTCGTGCACCAGCGGGTTGACGGTGCCGATTGGGTCGATGGCGTCGATGAAGATGAACGCCGCGGCGTCGGCAATCGCCGCCGAGGCCTTGGCCTCCAACAGCGCCTCGGATTTCATGCCCGTATGATCGCGCAGCTCGACCGAAAAACTCGTCTCATATCCGAACGGTCGATGGGGCGTCAGATCTTCCAGCAGCTTGCGGACAAACGAGCCTTGCAGCGAATCGCCGTAGAAATCGCCCTGCAGAAAATCGTTTTGCACGACCAGCGGCGCCGCGACGCCAAATTGCCAATTTAGCGGATAGGTCGACGACTGATGCTCGACCGTGGCCTGAGGCTTGAGCTTGCGGACCGTGCCGGTGGCCACGGCGGCAAATTCGGCCAGCCACTGCTCGCGCCGCCGGGCGAAGGCCACCCAGTTTTTATCCTGCCAGTCGATGGTCCGCGGAATTTCGCCCCCCACCTCCTCCGAAAACCGCTGCTGGCAGTATTTGCAAAAACAGAGCGACGGCCAGAACGTCATGTCGAAGCGCAGGCCCTCGAAATCGAACAGCCCGCAAATCTCTTCGACAAACGCGCGGACGTACTCGCGATAGGGCGAATTGGGGCACAGCACGCCATGCCGCCCTCCTTGGCCCTGCAGCTTTCCGTCGTGCGTCACGATCCGCCATTCGGGATGCTGGTCGGCGGCCCAACGGTCGAAGATCAAACTGGTATAGATCACCACCGCGATGTCGTGTGCGTGGCAGCCCTCGATCACTTCGCCCAGGATGTTCCGCCCCTTGAGGCCCCGATGCTGCTGGCCGACTTTCGTCGGATAGTTGAACAGCCCGACG
>JBGQKM010000358.1:0-4638 GCA_041499515.1 Planctomycetia bacterium
AGAGAAGGTGGGCGATGCTCTCGCGGACGGAAAACACGGCCCTTATGCTCGAACCAATTGACAAACCGATGGATCCTCACGCCACCCAAGCCGAAAACGAGCCGCAGCGCGGCGGACCGCTCAAGTTCACGCACGCCAACGGCGCGCGGCCGCTGCCGGGCTATACGATCAAGCGGGGCGTCGGCCGCGGCGGATTCGGCGAAGTCTACTTTGCGGTGAGCGACGGCGGCAAGGAAGTGGCGATCAAGCTGATCCGCCACAATCTCGACGTCGAACTGCGCGGCGTCACCCACTGCTTGAACCTGAAACACCCGAATCTGATCGCCCTTTACGACGTCAAGCAGGATGAGCAGGACAATAGCTGGGTCGTGATGGAATACGCGACCGGCGAATCGTTGGAAGAAGTCATCCGCCGCCACCCCGACGGCTTGTCGCCGGAAGCCTCTCTGGACTGGATGCAAGGCATCGCGGCCGGCGTGGCCTATCTGCACGACCACGGCATCGTGCACCGCGACCTGAAGCCGGGCAACATCTTTCGCGACGACGGCCAGGTGAAACTCGGGGACTATGGACTCTCGAAGTTCATTTCCTGCAGCCGCCGTAGCGGTCAGACCGAGAGCATCGGCACCGTGCACTACATGGCGCCCGAAGTGGCCAATGGCCGCTACGGCAAAGAGATCGACATCTACGCGCTGGGCATCATTCTGTACGAAATGCTGACCGGCCACGTGCCGTTCGAGGGCGAGAGCGTCGGCGAGGTGCTGATGAAGCATCTGACCGCCGCGCCGTCGCTGGTCGAAGTGCCGGAGGCATACCGCGAAGTGATTGGCCGGGCCCTGGCCAAAGACCCCGAGCGGCGTTTTGCCAGCGTGGGCGATATGATGAGCGCCTTGCCGCCCCTGAGCGCCACGGCGGCCTATCGGCCGGCGATCGGCGAGACGCGTGCTTTCAACGAGCCCGCGGCCGCCGGCGCCGAATATCCCCCCTCCCCGCCATCTCAGCCCGCTGCGCAGGCGGCCTACGCCGCCGCGGCCGCGGCGCCGGTGAATATTTTATTGGCCGACGAGGAGCCCATCTGGCGTGCGATTCGCGACGGTTGGCGGGCGGCGCGCGATTCGTGGGACGGATTTAATACGCCCACCAAAGTGATCGTGGCCATCATCGGCTGCGCGGCCCTGGCGAACAACGCCTCGTTCGTGCTGCAATTCGGGACGCCCCTGGTGATGATGTACGTGTTGTACCGCATCGTGCGCGCAGTGGTTTTACAGCACGAGTCGCGCCGCCAGACCACCGCCGCGGGCGGTTCGCCGACGTTTGCGGCTGCGCGTCGCGTCGATCGCCCGCCCAGTCCGACGGCCGCGCCTGCCGCCACGGCCGACGTGCAAGCCACGGCCTATCGCCCCACTGGCGGGCGCGACGCGCAGTCCGACTGGCGTAAGGCGTCGCAGCGGCATTGGAAGCGTCGTTCGGGCAAGCGTTGGCGCGAGCAGGCCACGGCGGCGCTGGTGCTCAAATCCCCGCGCGAACGCCTGGCCGATTTGGCCGGCTCGATGATTTTCGCCGCGGTTATCTGCGCCGTGATGAGCGTGGTCGTGGTCTTGCTGCGCGGCGGCGAGATCGCCCAGGAACAATACGCGTGGTTGACGCTGGTCAGCGCGGCCGGCGCTTGGGGTGTGTTGATTCCGGCCAAGATATGGGAAGGCACCTCCGGCGACCAGACGTTGCGCCGCGTTGGCATGTTGGTCGTCGGCCTGGCCGTCGGCGCCGCGTCCTACGTGGCGGCCGACAAGCTGATGGTCCAATTCAACGATTCACCAGGATTTCACGTGGTCAGCACGCCGAGTTTCGGCGCGAAGTTTTACGACGTCAAGGGTCAACCGCTGCCGTACGCGTACCTGGCCTATTTCGCCGCGCTGTTCGCCGGCGTGCGCTGGTGGAAGCAGGCCGATCCGCTGCGGCGCACGCGGCTGAGCGTTTGGAACACTGGACTGTGTGTGTTGGCGGCATATCTGGTCGATTGGATCTCGAACTTTCCACAGCCCTGGGGACTGATGGTGGCCGCGATCACTTCCATCTCGGTGCAACTGGTCAGCCCGTTTGCAACGCAACCAGATCGGCTGGCGCGGCCAGCGGGCCAGGAGTAGGTGAATTATGTTTTTCCCACTCAGACTCGGAATCATCGGCATCGGCATCATTCTGGTGGTTGGCTTTGTCGTGCTGAAAATCGTCGCCAGACTGGTCGGGGGCTCTCTCGGCGTGGGCCTGTTCAAGATTCTCGGCGTGGCTGCCATCCTCTCGGGCGTAGCGCTTTTCTGGGCCCGCTCGGACCATCATGAAGTTCAGGTAAACGACGCGCACTCGATTGCGGTGAAAGTGCCGTTTTGGGATCGCGGTCCAGCCGACTGGGGCGATGTCGATTGGGACCTGCAGCCCGCGATTGCCAAGGAGTTGCGGATCGCTACGGGCCACAAAGTGTGGATGATCCTGTCGGGCACGGTGTTGATCATTGTCGGGGCGCTATTGTTTAGCCGCGAACGGACCAGGCCGGTGGCCTTCAGGGCGTTTACGTGGCTGGGCCTGGCGGCCGTCGTGTTTTCCTTGGTGTCGTTTTTTGGCACGCCGCCGCGGTATATGGCGCACCGCGACCGGGTGATCAAACTCGACAAAGACAAAATCGACACCCGGCTGGAACGGGCCGAAGCAGCGCCGCCGCGGGCCACGAAGACCAAGCGCGTTGCGCGGGCCAAGCGTCCATTGAGTCGCCCCGAGCGGTCGACCGAGGCCAACGACGCGATCGAGCAATTGCCGGCCCGCGCCGGCGAAATTCCGGTCGCGGCGGAACTAGCCAAAACCGAAGCGCGGCCCGCCGCGCCCGAGCCGGCCGCTGCCCCCGCGCCGACTCCAGACCCCGCGCCAGCCGCGGTGCAGACGCCTGCAACTTCCGAGCCGGCGGTCGTCGTCGATCGTCCGGCGGAGCCCGTCGAGCCGGTTAAACCCGTCGAGCCAGCCACGCCTGTCGAAAAAGCAAAGCCCGCCGAGACGAGCCCACCGGCCAAATCGGCCGACGCGACCACGCCGCCGGAGACTTTCGGCACGCGGCCGGCCTGGGTCGATGCCCAAGCCGAACTTGTCGACAGCGTGTATGCGATGGCGGTCAGTTCGGGCCTGTTTGTGTCCGTGCCCGAGTGCCAGCGAGAACTGGATCACGAGATCAAGCTCGCGGCGGATCACTATATCGACGATTACCTGGGCGAGCATGCGTCGAGCCAGGTCGATATCCCGTTGGCCTATTTGAAGGCGCACGTCAAGAAGGCCGAATATGGCGAGCGGGTGCCATCGTCGGTTGGGTCGATGCACCAGATTCACGCACGGTTGGAGTTCGACGACAACGCCCGGGCCGATTTTCATCGGCTGTGGCACAACGCGGTGGTGACCGACCGCTTGTGGGTGGTCGGGTCGGGGGCGGCGCTGGTGCTGGCCCTGCTGGGCACTTTCTATGGGTTTTTGAAGTTGGACCTGCGGACCGGCAGAGCGCACACGGGCCAGTTGCAATTGGCCGCCACGCTGGTTGCCCTGATCGTGGCCGCCGGGGCCCTGCTCGTGCGTTGGGCAGTACCGTTCTAAGGCTGCTGTGCTAAGATACTAAGCTGCGGAGCAGCTCACCCTCGAGTAAGTTGCCCCGCGCGTGTCTTGGCAAGCGCATCCGGACGGTTTTGTCATGGCCCCGCCGGTCCAATCCGATCAGTTGCTCGTCGGTCGCATTCGCGCCGGCGAGCCCGAGGCGTGGAACGAGTTGATCGCCCGCTTCGAGGGTCGGTTGTTGGCGTTCGTCGAGGGTCGCCTGGGCCGCCGCACCGCGGGCGAAGACGTGGTGCAAGAGACGTTCCTGGGATTCCTCAACAGCCTGCCCAACTTCGAAGATTCGCGGCCGCTGGAAAGCTATCTGTTTTCGATTGCCGCGCATAAGTTGACCGATCATCTGCGGCGCGAAGGGCGCCGCCCGACGCTCCCGCTGTCGGCCGGAGAGAGCGGCAACGACTGGCAGCCCTCCGACCGGGCCCGCGCCGTGTCGAGCATCATGCGCAGCGGCGAACGGCGTGGATTGGAAGAAGCCGCGATCGTGCAAGCGCTGGCCGAGCAGATCGAGCGCTTGCGTGGCCGCGGCGAATGGCAGAAACTTCAGTGCCTTGAGCTGCTGTTCATGCGTGGTTGGGCGAACCGCGACGCGGCCACGCAATTGAAGATGTCCGAGCAGACGGTGGCCAATTTCAAGTTCGAGTTTCTAGCTCGGCTGCGCACGCTGGTGCGGAAGCAGAACTTGTCGGAAGACGTATTTCCCGAACTTCACGAGCACGAGTGAACCGCGCGCGGCGCGTACGAATTCATGTCAAAGTCTGTGACATCAGCGGATTGGGAAGCCTATCTCGACGAGGCCTTGCCGGCGGAAACCATGGCCCGCATCGAGCGCGCGCTGCGCGACGATCCGAAACTGGCGCAGCATCTCGCGGCCATCAATGCCCGCCGTGACGCTGGAGTGCATTCGCTGGGCGAGATTTGGCGTCGACACCGGCTGAGTTGTCCCTCGCGCGAACAATTGGGCAGCTATTTATTGCGCGTGCTGGGCGACGACGTGGCCGG
>JBGQKM010000359.1:0-4612 GCA_041499515.1 Planctomycetia bacterium
CAGGCCGCTGGACAGACCCGCGGCCAGCCAACCGCCGCCCGCCTGACGAAGAAAGTGCCGACGGTGACAACCGTTTCCCAAATGCGACATGAATGGACCCTCGCAAGAAAAAGTTCGGCCGAGATTCTTCACTGCGAAATCAAAAAACCAAATCCAGGGGGGTGCGACTTCACGGCATCGATTGTAACCACTTCTCCAGGTTCGTGCGAAGTGCCTCGGCGCGTTTATTCAAGCCGGCGGCCTTATCGGCCGGAATTTCCTGGGAAGCATGCACGATCCGCATGGTTTCGCCGCGCAATCCATCGACCTCAGCGCGGAACGAACGCGGGATGGGGTCTTCCCGGGCGATGTTCTTTTTGCGAACCTTGCGCATCACATCCCACAGCCGGTCGTTTGCCTTGACCACGGCGGCGATGTTGGGAAACTGCTTGTCCAGCTTGTCGTGGCAGTCGCCGCACATGGCGGCCAATTGGAAGTCGGCCGGCGGATTGCCGATATCGTGATTGCCGTGGCAATCGAAGCACAGCGGATACTCGGTGTTGATCCGCTTGCTGAAATCCCAGGCGTGTGGTCCGGACGCCAGGACTTCGGCCTGTTCGGCGTGACACTCGCTGCAACCCTGGATATGCGCGCTCTTCTTCGTGCCGATGAAACCGAACTCTCCTTCGTGGGCCTTCACGTCGTCGCGGGTGTTCCCGCCATGACAGTCGTAACAGGTCATTTCGTTGAGATCGTGCACGCTGCGAACGAAGTTTCTGACCGCCGCGGTCAACTCACGCCCGGCCGTCAAATGGCAGGCCGCGCAATTCGATCCGACCCGCGGCAACGGATGCCCCTCGGGCCAGTCCTTGGGTTTGACGAGTTGCTTGCGGGCCGGCTCGCCTTCGGGCCGACCCTTGGCCGGGGCCTTGGGTTTGTCGGCGGCCAAGAGAAAGATCGTCACGAGCACGACGCACGACACTAGCGCCATGGCGCCTCGCGGCGGCAAGTCGCGTCGACCGCCGATGTCTCGACGGAATGAATGACCCGCGGCCACCAGAAAGCCAGCCAGCACCAGCGCGAACAAAACACTTTGCAACAGATTCTCCCCATCCACTTCAACGCGTGATGCCTGCTAGGAAATGAGCTTGTGATCCACCTGGCCCTCGTTGACGCGGAGCAACCGGCCTTGGGCGTCGGGTGCTTCCAGATGGGCCGGCACCCCCAGCAGGTGAAAAATCGACTGCGCCAGGTTCGGAGGCGTCACCGGATCGGCCACGGGATTGGCGGCCCATTTGTCGGTGGCGCCGTGAATCGCGCCGCCGGAAATGCCGGCGCCGGCCAGCAGAATCGATTGCGCGCTCGGCCAATGGTCGCGGCCCGCGTCCTTATTGATCTTGGGCGTGCGGCCGAACTCGCTCATCACCACCACCAGCGTGTCGTTCTGCAGCCCGCGTTCCCACAGGTCGGCAAAAAGGGCCGACAGGGCACGGTCCGACGGGGGCAGCAAACGATTCCGCATGTGCCAGTAGATGCGGCCGTGCGAATCGTACTCCCCTCCCCCGGCGCCGGCCGGCGTGGGATCGATCCAATACACGGTCACCAGCGGAACGTCCGCCTCGATCAGTCGCCGGGCCAGCAGCAGACCCTGACCGAACAAATGATTGCCATAGCGCTGGCGCACGTGCGGGGGCTCTTGCTCGAGGTCGGCCGCTCGGCGCAGCGCCGGGGAATCCAGCAGCGACCAGGCTTGCTGATAGACGGCGTTTTTTCCCTGCGCCGATCGCTCGTCGAAGCCCTCGCGGCGGAGCTGATCGAAATGTGCCAACAGCCCGCGGCGGTTCTGCAGCCGCTCGGCCGTCATTTCACCCGGCAGCTCGATCTCCGGAAAGCGAAACCGCGCTGTCTGCTTGTCTCCTTCCAGAACCAGCGGATCGTAGCGGTGGCCCAAAAATCCGGCGGTCTGACCGGGCCAGACGCCCTCGACCGGCGCGGCGCGAAACAGCGTCGGCAGCGACACGAACGGCAGCCCCCGTCGCTGCCGGCCCCGCGCCAGCGAATAGACCGAACCGAGATGCGGCGCATCCTGCGGCGTGGCGCGCGTCTGATCCACGGCGGGCGTGAGATGGTAGGTTCCGGTGAGCATCGTGTAGACGGCCGTGGTATGAACCGGCGCGTCGTGGGTCACGGTGCGGACGATTTTGTACTTGTCGGCATGCTGGGCCATCTGCGGCAGCAACTCGCTGACCTGAATGCCGGCCACGTTGGTGGCAATCGGCGACAGTTCGCCGCGCACTTCGGCTGGCGCGTGGGGCTTCATGTCCCACAGGTCGAGCTGCGAAGGACCGCCGTTGAGGAAGACCAGAATACACCGCTTGGCCCGACCAAATGAAGGAACACCCGAGGAGGGCGCTGCCTGGGCCGTGCGTGCCGCGGCCGGCCAGGCCATGCCCAGCGGGCCGAGCAGGCCGACCTGCAGGAAGGTGCGCCGCGAAACTCCCCGGCGGCCCGCACTGGCCAATCGCGTCACCGTTAACATGGCAATCGCTTTTCCGGAGGATGACTTCGTGGCCCAAGACCCGGCGCGTTTCTGCCCGCGCGTTTAAGTCGTGCGGTGTTTAGCGCTTAGGAAGCCTTAAGGCTAGTGACAAGCGTTGAAAATGTCAAGAAAACCGACGACCGATAGTGCGTCAGTCTGAAATCAGAAATCCTGAAATTCTCGGCTCGCTATCGCTCGGAATTGCGGAGCATTGCGAGCCACCATCCGACAAATCCTCCCGCAATGCAGATTAGGCCGATTACGACAGGCATTAGCCAGCGGCGTTGTTTGGGCGCGAAAAGCACTACGAAGCCACCAATCGGCACTGCTATAACTGGCGCAAGCATAAGAACCAGATAGAGGCGACGGTCAGACAGGCGCAGGCCAGTTATTATCCCCGCGTAGATCGCGTACCACGTCATGCGCACGACCAATTGCCAAATGCTGAATTGAGCCCAGCGCGCTTTGTCGGGGCCTTCGCTCATGGGGCAATTGTACGGGAGCGACCGGCAAGTCCTCAACATCGCTGCTCAATCCCACGTTCCTTCGGGCACCGGCTTGGCTTCGACGATTTCGATGCTCACTTTTTCGGGACCCTCGACGATGAAGTTTTTGAGCCTGGTCTCCGGCCGCTCGGCCAATGGTTCGAGAATGGTCACGCCGTCGGCTTTCATGCGGTCGTAAACCGGCTGAACGTTGCGATAGGAAAAGGCGATCCGGTCGATCGGGCGACCCTTGGTCGGCTGGATGTCCACAAGCGGCGGGTCGCGCCACCAAGGCGGCGCGGGCGTGGCGTCGGGCTTGCCGAAGAAGATCATCGTCACGTTGTCGCATTGAATGACGTTGATCCAAATCGTCGCCAGCGTCGACATGTCGCCTTTGGGTTTTTCCACGTGCGGCCGTCGCGGCTTGAGACCCAGATGCTTTGCATACCAGTCGACCGATTCGTTCACGTCGGTGGCGAAGAAATGGACGTGGGCAAAGCGATGGTGCCCCATCGTGTTGATCTCGATCAGTTCCTTGTCGGGCCCGCTGATGTACATGTAATAGTTGTCCGGCCCGGGCAGCGGCGAGAGGGGCGTATGAATGTCGACCTTGTGATTCTTCCACCATTCGTGTTCGTTCTTCACGTCGACGCCGCCCCAACCGATGTGCCAGATGCCGGTGTTCAGCGTGCCGTCGGCCGGCTGCGGGACTTTGTTGAACAGGATGAACGATTTTTCGGTGAACAGCGCGTCGGAAACGCCACGGAACTTGATCGGCGAGGCGCCGAACACGCGGCTGTAAAACTGGATCGATTTCTGCGGGTCGACGACGTTGAGCGTCACGTGATGAAAGCGGGCCGGCTCGACGGTCTGCGCCCCTAGCTTGCCCGCGCCAAATCCCATTCCCAGCAGCGCGCCGAACACGAGAACCGGTTTCAAAACTGCCCCGAGAAGGGGACAGTCCCATTTTGCTGCGAAGACTTCGCAAAATTGGGACAGTCCCCGCAGTTTTGAAAACGGTTCTAGCCAGTTTCCGCCAAAGCCGTTCATCCGCAGGTCTCCTATCATGGGGGCGCTCCGATCACGCGGCACAAGCCGTCAGAGGCTACGACCGGCCCAATATACTCGCCCGGCTGGCTCAATGCACCAATGGCGGCACAAGTCGCAATGGTTGCGATGTTGCTGCCAAACATGGACTTCCGATCTGTTAGTCGTTACTCTGGATACGTGAGCCCCTGGCCCGTGAAAGGTGGGGTGCGGCCGGTTGCTCAGAGTGCCCGGGACTGTTAAAAAGTGAACTGACCTCCCCCACGCCCCCCGCGCCCGCCAAACCGCACGCGTACCCGTTTGCCGTAGGCGTCCCATGACCGCACATCGCGTCTTCGAGGGTCTTGTCCTGACGGTCTGTTGGGCCTCGGCCTGCGCATTGGCCGGGGCCGGCGAGCCGACGGGCGAAGCGGTCGAGCACTTCGAAAAGCAGGTCCGGCCGCTTTTAGCGGCCAAATGCTGGAAGTGCCACGGCAAGGAAAAGCAAAAGGCCAGTCTGCGGCTCGATTCGGCCGCAGCACTGGCCGCAGGCGGCGACTCGGGCCCGGTCGTCGTGCCCGGC
>JBGQKM010000360.1:0-4576 GCA_041499515.1 Planctomycetia bacterium
GCCCAAGGTCCAATTCTTGAGCTGGTCGGGGGTCTGACTGATGAAGTCGCCGCTGGGCGTCGTGCCATTCAAGCCATTCCAGCTATACAGGGCCAACCCGTTGAGCTGTGGCAGCGCCTGATTGTTGGCGATGATCACCTGTTGCTGGTCGGCTTCGATGATCAATTTGAGCTCGACCAGGTCGGGTCGTCGCTCGGCCGCCAACGCGACCAGCGGATTCCAGTCGGGCTGCAATCGATCGCGGTTCGGAAAAGTCACCGGCACGAGGCGAAAGGGCTCGGTCGGCGGCAGACCGATGATATTGCGCAACACGGCTTCGCGCTGCAACAGGTTCGCTCGCGAGCCGATGAGGGTGGCGCGAAAATTGGCCCAGGCCGAGCGCGTCTGCGCCACTTCGGCGGCATTGCCGCTGCCGCTGCGCAACCGACCGGCGGCCCGCTCATAGGCGGCCCGACCCTGGTCCACTTGTTGTTGTCGGGCCCACACGTCGGTGCGCGCAAAGACGACGCTCCAATAGGCTTCGGCCACGCCGCGAACCATGTCCTGCATGGCGTCCTTGAATTGAAAGTACGAAAGCTCGGTATTGATCCGCGCGATCACGATCGGGGCGACATTGGCGCGGACGCCGCCGCCTTGAAGCAACGGCTGCGTGTAGCCGATGCCGAGCTGCGGCGTGTTTTGTGGATTCAACGGAACCACGCCCGGCTGAAACCGCGTCGGATTTTGCAGCACGCCAAAACTGGCCGTGCCGCCGGTGACATTTTTCTGTGCCAGGGCAAGATTCAGGTTATAGCTGTCGGCGCGAAGGCCCGCGATCTGAGCCTGCAGGGGATTCATCGGGTCAAGCACGCCCAGCAGAGTCTCGGTGCGGCTGAAACCGTTTTGCACGCTGATCGTCGGATCGAAAACGCCCCGCTGCTGGTCAATGACGGTGTTGGAGACGGCCGAATCGTAGACCGTGCGACCGCTGCTGACGGCCGTGACACCCAGCAGCACGCGGACGACCGCCGAATTTTCCAGGCCCACTCGAATCGCGTCGTCGAGCGAGACCATGTGAACCGGCTCATCGGCTCGCGGTTCGGTTACCGTGGGGGGCGAAGGCGTGTCGGGAACCACGAGCCTTTGCAACTGCGCCGGGTCGCGGACCCGCATCGTCCGCTGTTCAGGCAAGACAAGCGGCCACAGCTTTTGCGCGTGGGCAAGCTGGGCAAGACTGGCCAAGAGTAATACGACAACGGCACGGAGCGCATATCCGATACGTGTCGTACAAGCCGATCCCATCAAACAACGAATTCGACCCCGCGCGAACCCGTGGGCCAATTAATCTGCAAATTATGGTTCTGGCGCTGGTTCGGACAGGACTTCGTCGGTCGAGTTTAACGTCTGTAATACCTGGCGAATATCGGTCGTGTCCACGATCACGTCGCCATCGCGCAGCACCAGCGCCCGCCGGGCGTGGCGAGCCACGTTCAGATCGTGTGTGACCAGGATCACGGTGATGCCGTTCTCCTCGTTCAATTGCTTGAACAGCTCGATCACTTCGCGGCTGGTGCGCGAGTCGAGGTTTCCGGTCGGTTCGTCGGCCATCAGGATCGACGGCCGGTTGACCAGAGCCCGCGCGATTGCGACGCGCTGCTGTTGTCCGCCCGAGAGTTGCCCGGGATGGTGATCGAGCCGGTCACCCAGACCGATTTTCTGGAGCATCTCAGTGGCTCGCTGGTGCCGCTCGCGCGCTGAAATTCCGGTGGAATAGAGCAGCGGCAGCTCCACGTTTTCCAGCGCCGACGTGCGGGCCAGCAGATTGAAATTCTGAAAAACAAAGCCGATCCGCCGATTGCGAATCGAAGCCCGCTGGTCGCGCGACATGCTGACGACTTCCTCGTCGGCCAGCAGGTAACTTCCGCTGGTCGGGCGATCGAGACACCCCAGCGTATTCATCAGCGTCGACTTGCCGGATCCCGAGGCGCCGGCGATCGCCACATACTCTCCCTGATCGATCGACAACGTGGCGCCTCGCAGTGCCTCGACCAGCACTTCGCCCAGGTTGTAGACCTTTCGGACGTCTCTCAGCTCGATCAAGGACACGGCGTTTCCTTCAGTCAGTCGTGGGATTTGGCGCGTCCCGAGGGCCCCGCCGAAAACGGCCAGCGGTCGCCCAGAGTCTGCCGCTGCAAGTCGCGGATTTTCGCCAAACCACCGCGGGCCAGGTTGAGCATCGTCATCAGTTCCTGCTCGCTGAACGTGGCCTCCTCGCCGGTGCCCTGCAGCTCGACAAACCGGCCGCTGCCGGTCATGACGACGTTCATGTCGACTTCGGCCTTGACGTCTTCGGCATAGTCCAGATCCAAAAGCGGCTGGCCATCGACGATACCCACGCTGATCGCCGCGATGCTGTCGCGCAGCGGGCAGGCCGGCAGATCGCCGATCGTGGCGATCGCGTCGACCAGCGCCAGCATGGCGCCGGTGATGCTGGCGGTGCGCGTGCCGCCGTCGGCTTCCAGCACGTCGCAATCGACGAAAATCGATCGCTCGCCCAAGGCCTGCAAATCGACGATGGCCCGCAGGCTGCGCCCGATCAGCCGCTGGATTTCGGTCGTGCGACCGTCGACCTTACCGACGTCGCGCTTTTTCCGCGGGCTGGTGCTGCCGGGCAGCATGCCGTATTCGGCCGTCACCCAGCCGCGTCCCTGGCCGACCATCCAGGGCGGAACCGTCGGTTCGACGCAGGCGGTGCACAGCACGGTGGTGCGACCGGCGCAGATCAAGACGCTGCCGGCCGCCGGCCGCGTAAAGGGGCGCTGGATGGTGATCGGACGCAGCGCGTCGTGGGCGCGGCCATCGTGACGCATAAGAATCTCCCAAAAAACGTGGAGGGTCAGCGCGCGGCTTGCCAGGGGGCGGCTAGCGCTGCGCGCCGAGAATCCAGGCTAAAATCCCCTTCTGGACGTGCAGGCGGTTGGCGGCCTGCTGGACGACGATGCTCTGCGGGCCGTCGATCACTTCATCGGTCACCTCCTCGCCCCGATGTGCCGGCAGGCAGTGGATGAAGAATGCGCCCGGGGGCGCCTGGGTCATCAATTGGGCGTTGATCTGGAAGGCGGCAAAATCGTGGCGTCGTCGTTCGGTTTCCTGTTCCTGGCCCATGCTGGTCCAGACGTCGGTGTAAATCGCCGTCGCGCCGCGCACGGCCTCGGCCGGATCCGTGGTAATCTGCATGTCCAAGCCCGGCGCTTCGGCGGCCAGATGTTTTCGAAATGCATCGTCGAACTGATAACCGGCCGGCGTGGCCATGACGAATTTCATGCCTTCTTTTCCGCAACCCTCGGCCAGGCTGCGCGCTACGTTGTTGCCGTCGCCGATGTAGGCCAGCGTATGCCCTTGCAACCGGCCGACCAGTTCCTTGAGCGTGTACAGGTCGGCCAGGGCCTGGCAGGGGTGCGCATGATCGGTCAGGCCATTGATCACGGCGCAAGTGCAATAGTGGGCCAGCTCGACGGCCGTCTGGTGACGAAACGCGCGAATCACCACCACGTCGACGTATTGGCTCAGGACGCGGCCAAAATCGGCGATGCTTTCGCGCGCGCCGAATCCGACGTCATCGCCCAAAAACAGGCTGTTGCCCCCCAGGTTGATCATGCCGGCCTCAAAACTCACTCGCGTGCGCAGTGACGGTTTCTCGAAGAGCAAGGCCATGACACGACCGGGCAGCAGCGCTTCGCGCAGGCCTTGGGCGTACTTGGTCTTCAGATCGGCCGTGATGGCAAATATACGATCGATCTCGGCCGATTTCAGGTCGGCCACGGTGATCAGGTTTCGCATGGATTTTTTAAACCGCGGGCAAGCGTCGGCTGCTTCAGGCGGTAGTTTCCTTGAGGACCTTGGCCAGAATATCGCAGCCATCGTGGACCTGCTGTTGGCCCAGGTTCATGGCCGGCAACAGCCGCAGCACGGTGTCGTGCGTGCAGTTGATCAACAGTTTGCGATCCATGCACGCCTCGACGACCGGCGTGCCGTCGATGGTCAACTCGACGCCGATCATCAGGCCCAGCACGCGGACCTCGCGGATCAAATCGCATTGGGCCTGCAGGTCGGTCAGCCGTTGGCGGAAGATCTCGCCCAGTTTCCGGGCATTTTCCAGCAGGTTTTCCTGTTCGATCATTTCGATCGCCGCGATGCCGGCCCGCGCGGCGATCGGATTGCCGCCGAAGGTGGCCGCGTGCATGCCCGGCCGCAAGCTGGGGGCGATTTCGGGCGTGGTCAGCAGGGCTCCGCCGGCGATGCCGCCGCACAGTGCCTTGGCCAACGTCATCACGTCGGGCGTGACGCCAAAATGTTGATAGGCGAACCACTGGCCGGTCCGTCCGCAACCACTTTGCACTTCGTCGAACACCAGCAGCAGGCCGTGCTCGTCCGCGAGGCGCCGCAGACCGGCCAAAAAACCCTCGGGCGGGATATTGATGCCCCCTTCGCCCTGCACCGGTTCGATCATGATGCCCGCCGTTTCGTCGTCAACCAGCCGGGCCACCGCGTCCAAGTCGCCAAACGGCGCGTACACGAATCCGGCCATCAGCGGGCC
>JBGQKM010000361.1:0-4563 GCA_041499515.1 Planctomycetia bacterium
GGCGTTTTTGCCGAGCCCAGGTACACAACTCCGGACGCCACGCCCAAAAAACTGTTTCGCTCTATGCCAATCAGCGGCACCGTGAAGGGCTGGATTTGCCCGCAGTGCAATCGCATCCTGCTTTATGGCGAGCCAAAACAATCCCCATGACCACCGCCCCTTATCTTAGTGCCATTCGCCCCTAATCGCCGCTGGTTCCGCTACTCCCTGCGGACGCTGTTTCTGGTGGTGACGCTGTTCGCGTGCTGGCTGGGATGGAACGTGCATCGTGTTCGAGAACGAGAACGCGTTGAGCACGACATTGCATGGCGCGGTGCCCGAGTGTTCTCGCCCGGCTTTCCCGCCTGGGCGAATCGAAGCAAGCCGAATATGGCTTCCCAAAAGACGATGCCTGCGATCTGGACTTTGTTAGGCGCGGAGCCATTGGGATCGATCGTGCTTCCCGAGCCGGAATTCACCGAAGACGACCGCCGGCGAATTCAGGCTTTGTTCCCGGAAGCGGATGTCTCGATCCCGACGATTCCTCCGGGCATGGGCCAGGGTATGATGTAGGTCCGTCTTCAGCCCCATCCGCCCGGCAACACACGCCTAAGGCATCTGCAGAATCGGCATGCTCGATGCAGTGTCGTCGACCCGGTCGGCTGCCACTCGCACGGCGTCTTTGCGAAGATAACGCCGCCGGAAAGTTCACGATACACCGCCAGCCAACGACGCCCGGCCATCGAACGGCCCGAGGCGGTGCTCCGACAAATCGCGGATCTGGGGCGTTGGAAGCGAGAACTCACATGCCGCGCTACTTCAATTTGCGCGTGAGGACTCGCAATTCTTTATGCAGGGTCGTCCATTCGGGCGTGGGAGAAAGGACGGTCACTCCCGTGGCTCGAAGTTGATCGCGGACGACTGCTAACCGCTCGGAGATCACTTTACGTTCTTCTGGCGTCGTAATGCTCATCCTCTCATTCTAGCATGGACGCAAGGGGCCGTGTAAGGCCATGTGCTAGGGCGCGCCGATGTTTTATCGATCCCTAGCCGGCCCATTCCCCGCGAATTTCGACTTCTTGCGGCGGAGAGGCTGTCGGCGGATAATTGTCGGCTCGATTCGTTGGAATTCGCTTTGTTTCATGGACTTACAGTGGAGTTCTCTCGCATGCCGCTTTTGGTCGTGGGTTCGGTGGCTTTGGATAGTGTCGAAACGCCCACGGAGAAGCGCGACAACGTGCTGGGCGGATCAGCAGTCTTTTTTTCTTATGCTGCCAGCTACTTTACCAGCGTGCGGCTGGTGGGCGTCGTGGGACAAGATTGGCCGCCGGAGCATACCAGGCTCTTGCAGCGAAAAGGCATCGACACCTCGGGCTTGCACGTCGTGCCCGGGGCCAAGACGTTTCGCTGGCGCGGCAAGTACCTGAGCAACATGAACGACCGCGAGACGCTGGAGTTGCATCTCAACGTGTTCGAAACTTTCGACCCGGTGATTCCGGACGAATATCGCAAGTGCAAGTATCTGTTCCTGGCCAACGGCTCGCCGGTATTGCAAATGAAGGTGCTCGACCAGATGCCGGACGCCGAATTGAAAGTGGCCGACACGATGGATCTGTGGATCAACCTGCAGCGCGACGAGCTCGGCGAACTGCTGCGGCGAATCGACGGCCTGGTGCTCAACGACAGCGAGGCCAAGCTGCTGACCGGCGACGAGAACCTGGTGCGGGCCGGGCACAAGGTGCGCGAAATGGGACCCAAATTCGTGGTCATCAAAAAAGGAGAGCACGGCGCCATGTTCTTCAGCCGCGAAGAAACTTACGTCATGCCCGCCTATCCCACGCCCGACGTGGTCGATCCGACCGGCGCGGGCGACAGCTTTGCCGGGGGCATGATGGGCTACCTGGCCGAACAGGGAAACTTCAGCGCCCACACGCTCAAGCAAGCGTTGGCCTATGGCACCATCGTGGCCAGCTTCAACGTCGAGGATTTCAGTCTGGACCGCATGAAGCAAATCGACCGCGCCGATCTGGAGGCGCGGATGAAGGCTTATCACCGAATGCTGTCGTTCTAGCGCGAAGCAGGCGACCGTCCCCGCGGATTGGATGGCAGATGGCAAAGAGCGTTCGCACGTTCGTGGCGGTCGAGATTCCGGTGGAAGTCAAGGACCGGACCAAAGGGTTGATTGCGCAGTTGCGGGCCGCACCGGCCAAGGTGAAATGGGTCGCTCCGCAGCACATGCACTGGACGCTCAAATTCCTGGGCGACGTGGACATGCTCGAAATCCCCAAAGTCTGCCAGGCCGTGGCCCGGGCGGTCGAGCCGCTGGCGCCGTTTGACATCGCGGCCCGCGGCGCCGGGGCGTTTCCGGACGTGCATCGCCCGCGGACCGTGTGGGTCGGCATGGGGCAGGGGAGCCAGGAGATGATCGACCTGCACGATGCGGTGGAGCGCGAGCTGGCCAGGTTGGGCTATCGCCAGGAGAACCGGCGGTTTCGCCCGCATTTGACCATCGGCCGCGTGCGGCAAAGCCAGGACGGGATCGAAGAACTGGCGCGGCTGATCGAGAAGAACGCCGAATTCGAAAGCGGCCTGTCGACCGTCTATGAGGTGGTCGTATTCTCCAGCGAGCTCGGGCCCGACGGGCCGACGCACGAGCCGCTGAGCCATGCCGATCTCCAAGGGCCCTAGAATCGGCATCGATCGGCCAGCGGCGTTAAAGTGCGCAAGCTGCGCCCCGGCGGCCGTCGACAATTGGCCTGGAAATCTGCTCGCCAGATGGGAAGTGGGTTTGCTAAGATGAGGGGGCCCTGGGCAAGGGAGTTTTTCCGCGAAAGGGCTCTTGCGGGACACGGTGGACGCCGATAGTATGTACAGGTGTTCACTGGTGCGGTGGCTGTGGCTTTTTGGGGTTTCCTGGCCGCGTGACGCCGCTGAAAAGTTCTTCAAGCACCAAGAAAAGGATTCGCCATGGTCACCGCCACGAAAACTAACAATCGTATGGCCAAAGAAACAACGAACTCGAACAAAGCCGGCAAACAATCCAAAGAGCACCTCTCGGTGATCGACGCCAATCCTGATCTGAGGAACACGCTGGCCCAGATCGAAAAACAGTTTGGCGAGGGGGCCATCATGCCCTTGGGCATCAACACGGCCGCGAAGATCGAGGGCATTCCGACCGGCAGCCTGTCGTTGGATATGGCCCTGGGCGGGCAGGGCGTTCCGAAGGGGCGGATCGTCGAAATCTTCGGTCCTGAATCGAGCGGCAAAACCACGCTGGCCTTGCACGTCGTGGCGCAGGCTCAAAGCCAGGGGGGCATCGCGGCGTTTATCGACGCCGAACACGCCCTGGATCCGAGCTGGGCCAAAAAGCTGGGGGTCGACCTGGGGACCCTGCTGGTCAGCCAGCCCAGCAGCGGCGAAGAGGCGATGCAAATCACCGAAATGCTGATCCGTTCCAACGCGGTCGACGTGATCGTGATCGACTCGGTGGCGGCCCTGGTTCCCAAGAAGGAACTTGAGGGCGAAATCGGCGATTCGCACGTCGGTTTGCAGGCCCGCCTGATGAGCCAATCGATGCGCAAACTGACCGGCGCGATTTCCAAGAGCAAGACGTCGGTCATCTTCATTAACCAGATCCGCGAAAAGATCGGGGTCATGTTCGGCAGCCCCGAGACGACGCCCGGCGGGCGGGCCTTGAAGTTCTACAGTTCGTGCCGCATCGACGTCCGCCGCATCGGCCAGTTGAAAGAGGGCGAAGAAGTGGTCGGGCAGCGGGTGCGGGTCAAAGTGGTCAAAAACAAGGTGGCGCCTCCTTTTCGAGTCGCGGAATTTGATATGATGCACGCCAGCGGCATCAGCTATGAGGGGGACGTGCTGGATCTGGCAATTGCCCAGAAATTGGTCGTCCGCTCCGGGGCCTGGTTCCGCTACGGTGAGCTACAATTAGGACAGGGACGCGAAAAAACCCGCGCTTATATGTTGGAAAACCCAGAGCTGGTCGAAGAACTGAGGGCCAAAATCATGGCCGCCGGCGAACTCTCCGGTACGATCAGCGCTGCGGAACCCGTGGTCGGCGAGGCGCTGGAAGAATAGGCGGTTCGGACCGGAGCTTCGATGGTCACCGCATGACCGGCTCCGTGGCGCCTCGCCTGACGCGGCCCTGACGCGAATCATCGATTGAGGTGCCCAAATGATCCGCCCGAGCGTTGCCAGAACGTGCACTGGTGGTTTGGCGCTAGTGCCAATCATGGTTTTGTTGGCCGTGATGTCGCCGGCCGTGATGTCGCCGGCCGTCGGCCAACAAATCACCGGCCTGCAAGCCGCCGCGGCCATGGAAGAAGTGTTGGTCAAGGCGATCGCCCAATCGGAGCGCTCGGTGGTGGCCATCGCGCGGGTCCGGCAGCACGACAACGACCGCTTGGATTTCGCGCCCAACGCCTTCAACCAGCTTCGCCAACCGCAACGCCCCGGCGACGGCGACTTCATCCCCAACGAATACGCCACCGGCATCGTGGTCGACGCCAACGGGCTGATTCTCACGGCCTATCACGTGCTGCGCGACGACAGCGATTATTGGGTCACCAC
>JBGQKM010000362.1:0-4562 GCA_041499515.1 Planctomycetia bacterium
CGCGGATTTGCACTTTATGGTAATCGCCGACCGGCAGCAGCATCCGCGGCAACAGCCGCCGCTCGATGCCGAACAAGACATACGACTGGTCCTTGGTCGGGTCGACGCCGCGGCACAAGCCTGGCAGGCCGTCGGACGCGGGGGCCAGCCGGGCGTAGTGGCCCGTGGCCACGAAATCGGCCCCGACGCTGTCGGCATAATCGAACAGCCGTCCGAATTTGATCCAGTTGTTGCACATCACGCACGGATTCGGGGTCCGGGCGGCGGTGTACTCGTCGATGAAGTAGTCGATGATCTGGCTGAACTCACTCTGAAAGTCGATGGCGTAAAACGGAATGTCCAGCCGGTCGGCCACGCGCCGGGCGTCCTCGGCGTCGCTGGCGCTACAGCAACCTTGTTTGTGGACGGCGCGCTGCGAGACGATCGGCAGCGGCCGCGAACTTTGCGCCGCTTCGGTCGAGCAACTCGAGACTGCCGGCTCGCCGTGTCGCATGAACACGCCGATCACGTCGTGGCCGGCATCGCGCAGCAAGTGGGCCGCCACGCTGCTATCCACCCCGCCTGACATGGCTAAAACAATCCGCGACACGACGACTCGCTTTGAAAGAAAGGCTAGAGGCACGATTGAGCCGCAAACGTATCAAGTCTATCCGTGCCAGCAGTTTCGGACAACGGATGGGAGGCTTTTTCCGGTTGCCGTGCGAGCGACGGGAAATGGCAAGACATGAAGCCGCAGGGCCGAATCCCGTGCGGCTTCCTTTTGCGCCTCTTGATACAATACCGGAATGGGCAATCCGAAGCCAAATCAGATTGGATGGGTCTCGCCGCCCAAAAAACCGTCGCCGATGTTCAACGCGGACGCGAAGACCTCGCGAGTGGCGGTCGCCTTTGGCGTCTTGATCGCCGCGGCGGTTATCGCCTTAAGCTGGTGGACCTATCATCGATGACCGCAGCCGCTAAACGGCCTTGGTTTCACTTCAACCGAAAATGGCTGTTCGTGGCGATAGCCGGACTCGGGGGCGGGGCGGCGATAATGTTTTGGCTCACCGCCAAGCCGGAGGGCGAGGTCGCTCGACTAGCCGCCGCATTCCATAATTATAGCGGCGTAAAACTCGTGTTCGAGCGCAGCGAGCTGCCGCCGGGCGACTACCACGAGAGGATGGAGCCGCTGTCGCCCGAAGAACGCGAGAATGCCGCGCGCATTGCGCTGCGAGAGGTATACAAATACCCTCGGCGATATCTGGGCAGGTTAGGACTGTCGACGGTGGGTATCTTTGAATCCTGCATTTCGACCCGTGCCGACGGCTTTCGGGATTACGACGAGGAACTCCAAGGTTACCGCTACTACGGCATCTATAACGGTTCCTCGGCGATCGCCGCGGCCTACTACACCGACCGGCAGTTGCCGCTCACGTTGCACCACGAGATTTTTCATCACGTCGAGCGCGTCGCGGGAGAGATCACTCGCGGTTGGCCCGACGATCGATGGACCGCCGCGCTGTCCGGGAAAGATCCCTACCCGGCATTAAAACTGACGCCCGACGACCTGGCCGCGCTGGAGCGAATTTCAACGGGAGAGATACTGGACGACTCCGTGAGCTCCTACGCGGCGAGGAATCCTCGTGAAGATCGAGCCGAGACGGCCCGCTATCTGCTCAGCTATTTTCCGGACGCGTTGCTGCAAGCCGCCCGCCGCCCGGATTTGCCCGGCAGCCAGCGCATCTTGCATGTATTGGAGACCTACCGTCGCGCGGCCAGCGGCCATGGTCCTGACGCCAACTGGTTTGTCGACGTCGCCCTGGGGCGAACGAAAAACTGAGGCCGGGCGGCAAGCCGGTAAACGTTGCCGCCCAGCAACACATTGGCCCGCCACTACCTCCCACTAATTGCCGGCCGTGCACGCCGTCTTCGGAACCATCTCGCCATCGTCCTGGTGAGCCACGGTGCGACGAGCCATGTCAAAGTCAGCAGCCCCGCACCGACTATCTTCGTCAAGAGTAGCATTCCCACGGCAAACGGATAACCAAAGTGGAGGTTGAGCCGCAAGGGATCGTAGGGGTCATAGGGTGGCACTGGCGGATTGGGAAGTGTCGCGATGTATGCCAAAAGTGCGGCGCAGGGAATGTGCCACAGGAGTATCGACCGCAGAGAGAATTGGAACCAGCGGAGTTTGGGGGCGGGGGTCATTTGCTCAGCCATCGTGCCAGGACCTCCCACGCCAGAATGAGAGCAACGATCCAAAGCAATCGCCACGGACTGTCACTTCGCGCCTTTCGAAGAGGGTCGTCAAGGATTTGGACCGCCTTTGGATATGCATCACCCATGCCGGCATTTTAGCAGGGGCGGGAATCATTCTGAATTCCCGCGATTTCCGTTCCGAGCGCCAAGGATAAATCCGCTGATTATTGAAAATTCTTGACTCAGCCGATAATGAGGCATATGGTATATTGTTGGTCTTTCGCACGCAGGAATGTTGGAATGAAGAAAAGCAAAAGTAAACCAGAACCCACTAGCGGGCGTGTGCCACGCGGTCTGGGACTGACGAAGAAGAGCGTAAAGGTTGAATTTGTCCTCCCGGAGAGGCCACCGTCGGCAGTTTATGCCAACCAAATGATGGTGCAGTCAGATGGCCGAGCAACCTACATGTCGTTCTTCCTGATGCAGCCCCCCGTGTTATTCGGCGAAAAAGAAGACGTTCAAAGGAAGCTCGATGAACTTGAGTCGCTGAAGGCGCACATGGTGGCGCAGGTCATCGTACCGCAAGACAGAATGAGCGATTTCTTAAGGATCCTCAACAGCACGTTTGAAATGCAGTCAAAGATGGACATCAGTGGTCAGGATACGAGCCGATGAGTGCAACTATCGAATACCCAGGTCGGCCGTTGACCGATCAAACCGCGGGAGATGTCCTGTCGCTTGGTCAGGCTGCTGCAACCTCCACATTTACTATTGAAAACCTCCAAATGCCGCAAGCTACTGCCGACTCGCCTTCTATCCTCGTGGTCGATGGTCGCGTAATAGTGGTCTCTGGCGAGTTGCTTGAGTCAATCGAAGAAACGGCAAGTATCGTGGCTGATTCAGAAGCCATGGCGGCCTTCAGCGCCGGCGTAATCGAAATTGCTGCCGGCCGAGGTATCCCATGGGAACAGGCGAAGGCCGCCATGGGCTTATGAAGTGGCAACCGCCAAATTTCAGATCCTTATCGCCCCGACCGCAAACGCGCAGTTGGCGGGTCTGGAAATCAAGATTCGTCGGAAGATCAGCGATAAAATCGGTACTCTGACGACGTCCCCCGAGCTTCGCGGAAAGCCTCTCCAGGCATCACTGAAGGGGTATCGCTCAATCAAAAGTGCGAGATACAGGGCCATTTATCAGGTGCCCATTTCTGGTCGCGTTGTAAACGTCGTATGCGTTGGTATCCGAAAGGATGGCGACAAGAACGACGTGTACCGCGTCGCCCGACAAATGCTCAGCCGCGGCGAGTTGGGCACGTAAAAGCGAGCCTTTCCATCGGCTGAAGTCTCACGCTAAATTGTGCGAGTCCTGCCCTCATCCCGCAAATTCTCTTCGGCTCTCTGGCTTCGAGAGCGGGCCGCGTCTTGGCCGCTTTAGAGAGCCATTGCCATATTCATGTCGCAAGTGGTTTGGCCAGCCACTCTTGGAGCATTCGTGACCTGCTAGAAAAAACGGCAACAGCCAGGTGCCCACGACCCGCCTCCCGCTCCTCACAAAACGCTAACAATCACTCCCTATGATCAAGGCGGTGACGATGCCCGTTGAGCCATTGAATGAGGGATTGGTTTCATGCGTCTTGCCCGCTTGAGGTTCGCGGTCTTTGCGATGTCGGTGACGCTGGTATCGCTGAGCGTCGGCGCGTGTTCGCGCGGGTCGCGGTCCAACGACGGGACGATTCGGATCACGGGCTCCGACACGATGGTCAATCTGGCCCAGTCTTGGGCCGAGGCGTATCGCACGAATCATCCCGACATTTCGCCGCAGGTAAAAGGGGGCGGTTCGGGGGTGGGCATCGCCGCTTTGTGCGCCGGCAAGATCGACGTGGCCACGGCCAGCCGCGCGATGAAGCCCAAGGAAATCGAACTGGCCAAGAAAAACACCGGCAAGGAACCCAAACAGTTTGTCGTCGGCCGCGATGCGCTGGCCATCTACATCAATACGCAGAATCCGATGGAGTCGATTTCGCTGGGCGAGCTGGCCGAGATCTATGGCGAAGACGGCAAGATCACCCGCTGGGAAGAAATGGGCGTGCAGAATGCGGCCTGTGGCGACGGCAAGGTGATTCCGGTAAGCCGGCAGAACAGCTCGGGCACGTATGCCTATTTCAAAGAAGCCGTGCTGGGCGAAAAGCGCGAATACCGGCAGGGTATCTCGGCCCAAAGCGGTTCGTCGGACGTCGTGGCGCTGGTCTCGCAAACGCCCTGCGCGATCGGATACAGCGGCATGGGATATCGGACCGACGAGATCAAGGTGCTCAAGATATCCCGGGAAAAGGGCCAGCCGGGCGTCGAGCCGACGTTGGCCACCGCGCTAGACGACAGTTATCC
>JBGQKM010000363.1:0-4402 GCA_041499515.1 Planctomycetia bacterium
ATGCCGACCAAGGCCGTGAAGACGCGGAGTACGTCGTTGGCCCCTTCGCCGATCATGTTGATCCGCGCGTCGCGCATCATGCGCTCGTACGGCTCGTCGCTGAAATAAGCCTTGCCACCGAAGATCTGGATCGTATCGTTGACGATGCGCCACAGCACGTCGGTCGAAAAGACCTTGAGCATGGCCGTTTCCAGCATGAAGTCGCCTTCGCCCGAATCGATCAGCGCGGCCGTTTCGTAGGTGACGGCTTCCATCGCGTAGGCGCCGGCTTGCATGTAGGCCAGCTTGTCCTTGACCAGTTCGAAATTCGCCAAAGGCTGGCCGAATTGCACGCGAGTCAGGGCGTGTTTCGTGGCCCGCTCGACGCAAAACTTGGCCGCGCCGGTGCAACTGGCGCCGAATGTCGTACGGCCAAAGTCGAGCACGGTCAGGGCCACCCGCAAGCCTTTTCCCAAGCCGCCCAGCACGTTTTCCTTGGGAACGAACATGTTCTTGAAGGCCAGCCGCGAGGTGGCCGTGCCGCGCACGCCGCACTTGGGCATCCGTTTTTCGACCACTTCGAAACCCGCCATCTGCGGAGTGACCAGAAACGCCGTGATCTTGGTGTCCTGGCTACCCGGCACCGGGGTGCGGGCCATCACGGTCAGCGCCTGCGCGATGCCGCCATTGGTGATCCAACGTTTTTCGCCGTTGAGCAGATAACCCTTGCCGTCGGGCGTCGGCGTGGCCATCGTCTGGACATTGGCCGCGTCGCTGCCGGCCTCGGGCTCGGTCAGCGCAAAGGCGCTGATCCATTGGCCGGTGGCCATCTTCGGCAGCGCGTCGGCCTGCTGTTGACGCGTGCCGAAGAGCACCAGGGCCCGCGGCCCGATCGAATGATGCGCATTGACGAACAGTGCCGTGCTGCCGCAATGCCCGCCCAGCACTTCGATCATGCGACAGTAGGAGGTTTGGCTGAAGCCACCGCCTCCAAATTCCTGGGGCAAACATGCGCCGAGCACGCCGATTTTTCCCAGTCCGTCGATGACGCGCTGCGGAATCTCGGCGTCGCGATCGATCGCCGCCGCGTCGATGTGCTCTTGGCAGAAGCGGCGCAACTGGATCACCATCTCGCCGGCCCGCGGATCCTCGTCGACGTCAGGGTAGGGGAGCAGTTTGTGTCCCAGGTATTGGCCGAAGAACAGGCCCTTGGCAAAACCGAGTTCGTGCATCGAGTCGCCGAGGATTTCTTCGGCCTGGGCCATCTGCTGTTCATGATCCGTTTTCATACCGCGCACCTCGCGTTAGCCCTTCGAGCAGGACGAGTAACTGATCGACCCTGGATCGCAAGCCGCGTGCCATGCGTTCGGCGCCGCGCGGTCCAGCCAGCTTCCTACTTTACCACATCGGCGACTTTTCCGGCTAGGAAAGATTTATGGCCCCCGGCCGTCGTTAAACTTTGCGGCATGTAGTGCGGAAAGGGAAAGTTACAAATGCGCTGTGTCCGATGATGGTTGCAGCCGAATCAAGTCGGCCCCGCCGCAGACCGCCCCGCTGAACCGTCCCACCATGATCCGCTAGGAGGAGATGTCGTCATGAAGCTCATCCTTTGCTGCGCATTGTTGTTTGCCGCCTGTGGAATCTCGCAGGCCCAGGGCCAAGACGGCTGCAACCATTGCGACCGTTGTGGATGCGCGGCCCCTTGCCGCAAGGTCTGCCGCTGCGTGGACGACGTCAAGAAAGTGCCCAAGATCACCTACAGTTGCAAGTGCGAGGACTTTTGCGTTCCCGGGCGCAGCGAGCATTGCGTCGTCTGCGACGACTGCGGCCACAAGCAGCATATCTACACGCCGACCTGCGCCGAGGTGCGCACGCGCACGAAACTCGTGAAGCACGAAACCGTCAAGGAGGTGCCGTCGCACAAGTGGGTTGTCGAAACCTTGTGCGACGCCTGCGCCTGCAAATGCGCTGGCCAGAACGACGGAATGCCGACACCGGCCGGCGATGCCTCGGCACAGGACGAGACCGACAACGTGATGCGAACCAGTTTCCACTCGCCGTCCAAACCCACGCGAGAGGGGACCGCCACGCCCGCGGAAAAAACCGCCGTGGCGTCAGGTTTCAAGTCCGGGGTGCGTCGCGTGCTGCAGCCGTTTTTCGGCCAAAAGTAAGCCCGCGTGCCGGCCGTTTGGAGACGCTTTCCGGTCTGGCCACAACTGGGCAAACAACGGTTGTTGTGGCGGAAACCGAGTGTGGCAGTGGCCCGCTCCGAGACCAGAACATATAATTGAGATGTTGTCTCTCACGGAGTATCCCCTGATAGGGCAAGCCTCGGGTATGGCCAGGCGTCACGACATCGACCGCATTTTGCGAGAATGGGCCTACGAGCCCGGCGAAATCAGCGCGCGCCTGGTCCGCGCGACCGATGGCCGCGAGGTGCTGCAAATGCGGGTTGAGATGGGGGTTTTGCAGTTGGAAACCGCGGGCCGGCCTGATGGCCAGCACCCCGGCGGGGCCGACACCTATTTTGATTATCTCGTGGGCTTGGCCGACCGGGAGGGCGAGAGCTTCGAACTGAGCCCCGAGCAGCGTACCGAAGCCGACCGTGAGTTCATGCAGTTCTATCATCGCCGCGTGTGCTGGCTGGCCCTGCGCGAGTTCCGCCGGGCGACCTCCGATGCCGACCACACCCTGGCGTTCATGGATTTCGTGCGCGACCACGCTTCGGATGAGGAATGGACCCTCTCGCACGAACAATATCGCCCCTTCGTGTTGTTCCATCGCACGCAGGCCGCCACGCTGGCCATCCTGGACGAGGCCGGCCCCGAAGAGGCACTGCAAGAGCTTCATCGCGGGCTGCAGCGCTTTCGCGATCTGTTTGCCGAGTATGAGGCGGAAGAGCAGTTCGAAGACGACGAGCTGGTGCAGCGGCTGATCGGGCTGCGCGACACGCTGCGCGACCAGTACCATCTCAAGCCCAGCCTCTCAGAGCAACTGGCCGAGGCCGTGGCGGCCGAGCAGTACGAGTTGGCCGCCAAACTCCGCGACGAGCTTTCGCGTCGCACGGGCAAATCGGCCTAGCGGCCCGGCGGTTGTCGCCGCCCGCTGTCCGCTCTCGTGATATCCAGCCGCACGGGCCCGCGGTTGACCACCAAGTTGCGCAACTTGGTGAAGCTTGCCGGAAACGGTGATTTGTAACTTCGTTTGTAAATTTGTACACTATCCCACCTGAACAGATTTGTCGGGCGGCTGTCGCAACTCTTGATCCAACAGAGCATTCAGTCGAAGTGGAAAAAAATCGGCCGAATGGCACGCCCGCTGCTTTAGGGTGCATCCGACGAACTCACATCTGACAGCATCCCATCCCAAAGACAAAGGAGTGTTCTCATGTTAGTGCTCACCCGCAAGACCAAGCAGCAAATTCAAATCGGACCCCACATTACGATCACGATATTGCAACTCAAGGGGCAGGCCGTGCGGGTTGGCATCGAGGCGCCGCGTGAAATCTGCGTGCTACGCACCGAGTTGGCGGCCAAACTGTCCGATAGCCACGACGACCCGACCGTGGCAGCCGCCTTGGGAAAAAATCGGCGCGAGTCGGAAATATCTTCCACCCCGCCGAACGAAGGTACTGGTAACCGAACGCTAGTATCGAACAATCGTTCCTTGCGATGCCGGGCCCCTCGCGTAGATGTAGCACCCGTGAGTTCGGTTGACCCGTCGACGGGCCCGGCATCGTTTTTACGTCTCCGCCGACGACGATTTGCCATGCATTGAGCGACATCCTGGACGAGGTACGTCGAGATCGGGCGCCCGGTCTCGACGTCCCATGCGAGGCGAGACCTGCACGACCACGGGCCAGCCGGCGCGGCCCGGGCTACGAAGCGGCCATGCCAGCCGCCGGTGGCTTTCTTTTCGCGATGAATTCTGGCGGAATCTCCGCCCAGTCTGGCCCGAGTTCGGTGAAAAATGCTAAATTCAAGCAGGGTGCCCGGTCAGAATTGATCCAGGGTTGTCCCGGGCGAACCCGCAGCCTTGAATTCGCGCTCATGTCGCAAGCCACCGCCGATCCGCTCAACGTCGCGATAGCGCACCATCGCTCGGGCAACCTGGTGTTGGCCGAGCAGCTTTACCGGAAAATCCTGGCCGAGACCCCGCAACATGCCGACGCCTGGCATCAACTCGGCGCGCTGTGTTTGCAATCGGGCAGGGCCGGGGAAGCCGTCGAGGCGATCGGCCGCGCGATTGCGATCGCTCCGAACAAATTCGACTACTACAACCATCTGGGCGCTGCCTACGGCACGCTGGGACAGTACGATCAGGCGGTGACCAGTTTGCGGCGCGCCGTGCAGATCGATCCGCAGGCGGCCGTGGCCCACTACAACCTGGGGACCGCTCTGCGCCACCAGGGACGGCTCGAAGA
>JBGQKM010000364.1:0-4341 GCA_041499515.1 Planctomycetia bacterium
AAACCTCAAGATGTGTTGCAAGTGATCAATGAACTAATACAGAACGGATCGCACGCGCTGGTCAATACGCCCGGGGCGTCGGATGCTTTGGTTGACGTCAACGGCGACAGCTTTGTCAACCCGCTCGACGCGCTGCAGTTGATCAACGACCTGCTGGCTCAACCGGCCGGCAGCTTCCAGGCATCCGCCGGCGCCATGCCGCGTATGCAGCCCCGAATGGCCGTCGTTCCGGAGCCGGCTGGCTTTGCGTTGGCCGTCTCGGGCCTGTTGGTGCTGGCACTGGCGCGACTCCGGGCGGCGGCGCGGCGCAAGCGAGCTGCCGGCTAGCTCCAAAGGTCCACGACGGGCCTGGCGTCGGAGATCTGCCAGGGACGGCCGACTTGGGTCGTGAGTTGCGACGCCGGATCGATGCCCAAGGCGTGGAAGATCGTGGCGGAGAGTTCCGACGAAGTGATCGGCGACGCGGCGGGCGAGGCGCCGTGCTTGTCGGAGCTGCCGAAGGTCCGTCCGCCGCCAAGTCCCGCGCCGGCCAGCAGCACCGAGAAGACTTGTGGCCAGTGATCGCGCCCCGCGTTGGGATTGATCTTGGGCGTGCGCCCGAATTCGCCGGTGACCACGAGGAGCGTTTCGTCCAGCAGGCCGCTGGCGGCCAAATCGGCCAATAGCTCGGCAATGGCCCGATCGGTGCGCGGCAGCAAGATCTGGCTCAACATGTTGAAGTTGTCTTTGTGCGTGTCCCAATTCTTGTCGCCGCCGAAGATGGAAGACATGCAGTTGACGTGCACCAGGCGCACTCCCGCTTCGATCAGGCGGCGGCCCATCAACACCGACTGCCCGAAAAAATTCCGCCCATAGCGCTCGCGGACCGCCAGCGGCTCGGATTGCAAATCGAAAGCCCGAGCCGCGCGTCCAGTCTCGAGCAGTGAGAAGGCTTTTTCGCGGTACCCATCCATGTCGCCCAGCGCTGCGGCATGATCCTGTTGCGCCAGGCGGCCATTGAGATGGGCCAGCAGCGCGCGACGATCGCGCAGCCGGTCGCTTGCAACGGTGGCGCTAAGTCCCAGGTCGGCGGCGCGAAAATCGTCGCGGCTCGGATCGCCGCCCGGCACGAGCGGATCGAACCGCGTTCCCAAAAAACCGGCGTTCTGCCCCGAGCGGAACTGGCCGTTGACGATCAAATAATCGGGAACCAGCGCAAAAGGGGGCGCCGAGCACGTCTTGCCCACCACCGCCGCGACCGCCGCGCCGACGTGCGGATGGTCTTCGCGCGTGGAATGGTCCGCCAGGTTCATGGCCCGGGGGTAGGGGTGGCCGGTGGTCATCTCGTAGGCCGCGCTGGGATGGCCGTTGTCCTTGTGCGTCAACGAACGGACCACGGTGAACTTGTCGGCCTGCCGGGCAAGGCAGGGCACGTGCTCGCTGAACTGGATGCCTGGCACCCGCGTGGCGATGGTACGAAACGCCCCGCGAATTTCGGCCGGCGCGTCGGGCTTGGGGTCGAACGTATCGAGGTGCGACGGTCCGCCCTTTAGAAAAATCAGCAAGCACGATTTCGCGCGTCCAAACCCCGCCCGTCGTGGGCCATCATTGGCCGCGGCGCGAGCCTCACCAGAGAGCAACTGCGGCAGCCCAAGCCCCACCAGGCCGACCGTGCCGGCGCGCAAGAGTCCGCGGCGATGGAGAAGTGGTCCCGGTGGACGGTAGCCTTGATCGAGGTCACGCATCAACTTGCGAGCCACGGCCGCCTCCCGAACTGCAAGCGCCCAAGCGCGCTGCGCACCGGAACGTGTGGACGAAGGACCGACCCTAAAAATATATCAGACTGCGGCGAGGGCCACAATGAAATCCGATAGCTGTTTGCGTATCTTTATGCCGACCATTGTACCCATCCGCGCATGAAAAAGCCGCGCTCGGGGCGGCTTGCAGAGAACGTGGGCTGCTCGTCCCGACTATTTGGTGCCGGCCGCGGCGGCGGTTTGCGCGTGGCTGGCCAGGAAGGCCTGCAAGTCCTCGATGAACTCGGGCGAGCGGAACGCCGTCATGTGGTCCGCGCCTTTGATGACTTCGACTTTCAGGTTCGACATGCACTGTTGCAGTTCATCGACGCCGGCTTTGAGCGGATCGACTTCGCCGATCAAGGCCAGCGTGGGAACCTTGTTGGCCCGCAGTTGTGCCTCGGTCACGGCCAGCCCCTTCATGCCGCGGACGCAGGCGGCCAGGGCTTTCGAGTCGTTGGTCAACATCAACATTTGATTGACGGCTTTGATCTGTTCTTCGGTCGGCTTGGGACGCTCGGCGGGCGTAAGTCGCTCGATCAAGGGTCCGATTCCCTTGCCGGCATCCAGCGAATCGGCCAGTTCGGCCATGAAGTCCAGCCGCGCGTCGTCGCGCTTCGACCAGCCGGCGCCGCCCAACGTGGCGGTAAGCACCCGATCGGGATGCGTGTTGAGCAAATAACTCGTCATGAATCCGCCCATCGAGTAGCCGACGACGTGGGCTTTGGCGATTTTTAGATGATCCAACAGCCGGATGACGTCGTTGACCATTTCAGGGCCGTACTGTGCCGGATCGTGAGGCTTCTCGCTGCGGCCGTGGCCGCGATTGTCCAAGGCAATGACTTGATAATCCTTGCTCAGTTTCGAGAGGATGCCCGGCAGGCCCCATTGCACCGGAATGCTGGCCGTAAAACCGTGGATCAGCACGACCGGCTCTCCCTGGCCTTCGAGGATGTAGTGGATCTTGACCCCGGCCGAATCGAAGAATTGATCTTCAGCGGCGCGAGCCATCGGCACCAGTAGCGCGGCGAGCAGAGCGGCGAAAATAATACGGCGAATCATCCTGGCGTCCCCCGAAAAAAGTGGATAGTCTTGGCGAGCTTCGGCCACCGAACCGCGGCCGGCAGGGCTCCTCTTGCGGAAATTCATGTGACCCCCAATGTAAGCCGCAGAGCGCGGGAACTCAAGTTTGCCGGCACGATAATTCCATTCGCCCCGCGGGCTGGCCGGTGGATCATGCAGGCCGCGTGCCCGGGCTTATTTCCGCCCGGCGAAGGCCAGGCCGCGATCCAACGCGGCGGCCAGCTCGTCGACGTGGGCCGTCGTGGCATTGAGCGGCAAGCCGGTGCGAATCACGTTGGCATAGAGGCCCCCCTTGCCGATCAACACGCCCTGGCGCTTGGTCTCTTCGAACACGTCCAGCACGGCCTGCGGCGCGGGCTCTTTGGTCGTGCGGTCTTGCACCAATTCCAGCGCCTGCATCAGCCCCAGCCCGCGCACGTCCCCCACCAGCGGATGCTTGCGCTTGAGCTCTTCGAGCTTTTCGCGCAGATAGGCCCCCACCACCCGGGCGTTGGTCTTCAGGTCGTCCTCTTCAATCACCTGCAGCGTGGCCAGCGCCGCGGCCATCGAGACCGGGTTGCCGCCGAAAGTGGCAAACGTGATGCCCGGATACTTGTCGGCGACCTCGGGCGTGGCGATCGTCACGGCCACCGGCGCGCCGTTGCCCAGGCCCTTGGCGCTGACCAGCAGATCGGGTTCGACGTTCCAGTGTTCGATGCCGAACCACTTGTCGCCGGTGCGGCCCCAGGCCGTTTGCACTTCGTCGCAGATAAACAGCCCGCCGTATTTCCGCGCGATGCCGACGGCCCGTTCGAAATAGCCGGGCGGCGGCACGATGAATCCGCCGGAGCCGATGATCGTTTCGGCCATGAAGGCCGCGATCTCGCCGGTCGTGCAAGTGCGGATCAATTCTTCGAGGTCGTCGGCGCAGGCCAGATCGCACTCAGGATACTTCAACTTGAACGGGCAGCGATAACAGTAGGGAGCATGGCCATGAACGAAACCGGGCACTTCCGCCGGCAGCCGCTTCCAGGAGGCCTGACCCGAAGCGGCCAATGTCTGGGCGGCGCGGCCCGAATAGCTGTGCCGCAGCGCGACAACCTCGAAGCGACCGGTGGCGTGCTTGGCCGCGGCCAGCGCGGTCTCGTTGGCCTCCGTGCCGCTATTGGTAAAGAAACTTTTTTTCAGCTTGCCCGGAGCGATGTGGGCCAGCCGCTCAGCCAGGTCGGATTGCGGAGCGTTGGCGTAGAGCGTCGAAACGTGCGACAGGGTTTTGACTTGCTCGACGATCGCCGCAACGACTTTGGGGTTGGCATGGCCGACGCTGATCGTGAGCACGCCGCCCCAAGCGTCCAGATAGCGGCGGCCCGCGTCGTCCCACACGTACATGCCTTCGCCGCGCACCAGCGCCAGCGGCTCTTGGTAGTACATCGAGACGGCCGGAAACAGGAACTCCCGATGTTTCTTGACGGTGTTGGACAAAGACATGGTCGTGCTCGCGTCG
>JBGQKM010000365.1:0-4340 GCA_041499515.1 Planctomycetia bacterium
CGTGGTTCCGTCGGAGAGCGCGCGGTTGAGATTGTCGAAGCCGATATTGTACGAGAGGTTGTCCGCGACGGTGGCCAGGTTTTTGTCGGCGCCGCCGTTGCCTTCGATCCGCACGATGCTGCCGGGGGTCGCGGCCGCCAGGGCATCGGAAATGATCGTAAAGGGATTCGACAGCGATCCGAGCGCGCCGGTTCCGGCGGTGGCCGCCTTGTCGACAAACACCGTGTGGGCCGTGTCAACTTTGAACCAGAAATTGTCGACGCCGCCGGGCGTGCCGTCGCCGTCGCCGTCGAGCAACGTGCCGGTCGTGTCTTTGATGCCGAGAGTCTGCGTCGGCGTGAACGTCATCCGCAATTGATAAGCGCCTTGGGTCGTACCGCCAAAGCCGGTGTCGGTGCGCGAGGGATCGAAATTCGTGTTGCCGGTGCTGGTGACGGCCACGAAGTAGGTGCCGGCGCTCAGGGGCATCTGCACGAACGAATCCTTGCCGTAGTAATTGTCGTTGCGCGCGATGATATTGTGGTTGGCGTCGTACAGCGTGATCACGGTATCAAGCTGGCTGGGATTCTTCGAGGGATCCAGTTGACCCATTCGCTCGGCAATCGTCTCCAGATTGAGTTGGCCGCTGTTGGGCAGCACGAACTTGTAAACGTTGATGTCGTTGCCGGCCGCGGGATTGAGGTATTTCGCGTAGACCAGATCGAGGTCGCCTGGAAATACCGGTTCGGCGGGGATGCTGCCAGCAATTGGGTTCCCGCCGTTCTGGTTCGGGTCAGACATGATCGTGAGCGGGGGAGCCTCGAGGTTGTCCCCCAAACCCAACCAATAACCGACGTCGCGCATGGCCTCTTGGAAGTAGGCGCCCCCCGCTTCGCTTGAGCCCCACGGATCCAACGAGTTGATGACCGCCTCGCCATTGAAGGAACCAAAGGGGCGGTTGACCCAGGAGGTACTCTCCAGCGGATGTCCCGTTGGAAAGACCGTGCGGATGTCGCCGGTGGCGAACGTGAAGCCGTCGCTGGCCGTCTCGACAAACTCGACTCCCATGTAGTGTGCATAGTAAGAAAGAGCCTCGCGCACGCGCTGCTTCTGCGTGTCGGTAATCAGGTTGAAAACCGGCTGACCCTGCACCGTGCCATAGTCCGACCGGAAGTTGTAGTCATAAACGGGGATGGTACCGGTTGTGTTCGGGGTGCCGAACACGTGACTTTCGATCTGCGGGTCGCGACCGCCCGGTTCGGTGGGCGCCCCCGGGTTTGTGATCTGCTGCACGCCCGGAAGATTGCTTAGCTGCTGGCCGTCAAAAATACCGCCGAACACGTCGCCGGTTTGCGTTCCTTGCGCCGCGCCAAACAGCGAACCCAGATCGGAGGCCGTGTTGAAACTCGAGTTGTCGAACGAGAAGGTGGGGAAAAGCGTGGTCGGCGCCAGCGACAACGGATCGCTGGTGCCAATCCGCAAACGATACGTGCCGGTGGTCGTGATATCGGTGGAATTAAAGATCAGCACCGCTTTGCCGGTCGTCCCGTTGTAGCTAACATTAATCGGATTGAATTTCAAATCGTCCTGGGGCGTCGCGGTTCCGCCAGTTCGGATCAATTCGTAGAAGCTGGTGTTCTGGGCCGACGCGAGGTCCAACGGGTCGTTGCTGTTGAAATAAACGTCGACCTCGTTGGTCACTTGTGACAGTTTTCCGGTGTTGGCATCGCGCGTGACCGGCTGCGGAACCACCGACACCACCTGGGCGCCCAGATCGAGCCGGAACCCCTGAGCCAGGTCTTGGCCGCTGTTAAAGGCCTTGCCGTTGATGTCTTTCAACGCGCCGGCCCCGGCCCCCACGATCCTGACTTGATACAGGTCGTCCGGCAGCGAGAGGTCGAAACGGGCGATGACCTCGTTGGGGAGCAGCCCGATACTGTAATAGTCGGGCACGATGGTCACGTCGTTGCCATTGCCCAAGACGTGATCTCCGCCCCGCGTGAACTGGATGGCCGGAACCGAGGCGGTCGTCAGCGAGTTGGGATCGATATTGGTGTCGAAGCGCAACGTCAACTCGTGCGGTGCCACATGGAGCACCTGATTGTTCTGAATGACGGTCCCTTCCGACGGGATCAGGGCCACGAACTGGGGGCCGGTGATCGCCAACATGATCCGCTCTTCGCACGGTTCGAGTTGCAGCGACCGAGGCGTAAAACGCCGCTCGCGAGCCAAGGAAGACTTGCGACGCGGCCGGTCGTCCTGCTCACGACGACGCGAGGAGCTCTGCCAGATGCCCATAACGAAAACTTTCTTGCAAGTATTTCAACCCCAAAGGCGTTAAAATCGCATCAATCTGTCGGAAATGGGATTATGATCGCGGCCCCAGGCGAAAGCAATTTATGGCCCCTCAGCTCGCTCTGGCCGACCCAGATTCGCGCGCGCGTAATTCCGCGGTGGCGCACGGCCATGCTCGAAAGCAAATGGTTTAGAGTGTGGAATGAAAAGCTGTGCCCGTTCCTGAGGCGATGCAGCCGAAAAGACCAACCCCTCCATATGCGCATAAGCCCCCCGTCGTTTCAAGTCCCGCCACGCAAAATAAACGAAAAACGCAGAAAAATTTGCCCAATCTTCGGCGGCTCGCGCCAGCCGGTGCAGAGGCTTTCTGGGGCATGCAGACGCGCTCCGGTGCCGGCTCGTATTGCGTGTCCGGGGCCGGCCCCAAGTGCCTGCTAAGCGCGCTCGAATAGCGCATGCGGCCGCTTCTCTCGTTCCTCCCTCTTCAGGCGACGCCGTCCGACGCTATCGCGCCTTCTGTTCGCAAAGCGGCAGAATAGTTATTCCCGTAAAACTGGAAGTGCTGCACTTTGAATAATTATTTTTCGCACCCTCGGCACTCGGCAGATTGCCCGCCGACCTGCCCCCCGCTAGAGTCTGGGCATGGGGAAGTTTCTGCTTTTCTATTGGCGATGCTGCGCGGTCGCTCTTACCGGCACGGAATCGCGCACGCGGTCGTGGTTTTGGATTGGGACCGTTATCGCCGCACCGCTCCTTGGCTGGCTGGTTGGACGGGAGATGCAGATGGCTCCCCTTGAAACTGCTTTTGCCGTGCTGGGCGTTTTCGGTGTTATCTTTGCCTGTCGTCTGGTGCTGGCGCCGTTTTGGATCCACGGAGAGAGCCAAGCCGAAATTGAACGATTGACGGTCAAGAAACTCGCGCGAGAGACGCGAGATTCTTTGGGGCTGCTCTTGAGCGAAGGCAATGGCATTCTTCAGCACGCACCAATCTCGGAGGACGAAGTTCATTCTTGGATGTCAGAATACAATGAGTGGGCCGATAAGGCGTTGCGAGAAATCACGGCACATGTTTCGGTTGCAGATGCTCATTTGTTTCATGTTGTAACCCAGACGTGGCTGCCGGCCCCTTCGTCCAGATCCTGCGAGGGTTGGGCTATTGCCCTTACTCACCAGCTCGGTAATCTCAAGGCGCTCATTGATCGCCTCGCGTAGCGACTACGTCATTGCCTTGTCGTACAACTCCTCCAGCGTCCAAATATCGTTGACCAGACCAGCGGCCATAGTTGGGGTCTTGCCGAGCGTACCGTGAACGCGACAAAAGTTATAGTGGGCGATGTGCAGGGCCACGGCCGCGTTGAGGTTTTCCAGCTTCTTGGAAAAGCCCAGCGTCAAACGGGTGAACCGTCGAATGAACGTCCGGATAGTCAGATTTGACCGTTCGACATGGCTGGTGCATATCGTCCGCTCTTGGGACCGATCCGGGCCGTAGATTATTCTCCGCTCTGAAGCGACTATCTCCGAAGGCGTATAGGGCCGTATCGCGTTGCGGAACACCTTCTTGATTTGGCCGTAGAGCACGTTTCCGCGAAACGCCAAGTCAACCGCCTCCCAGTAGGGCTTGAAACCATCGGTGCTCAGTTGGACCGTCGGATACTCGAACGGATTGCCGAGCACCAGCCGGCCAACAAGGTCCATCATGAAGCGCCGCGCCATATCCGACGTTCGCTTGCCAATGGCGTAGCTGGCGATCATCTTGGAATCGGTGTCCAGGGCGATGAAAACGTACTGGTCGCCAATGGTCGCGTCCGGGTCGGTCAGTGACACACGGGCTTGCTTCTTGGCAACGTAGGTCCAAATCTCGTCAACCTGGACGTGGCGTAGCGGAAGCTCTCGCATGCGCTCGTCTAGAAGCGTTTGGCAAGCGTTGCCAACCTTGACCAGGATTCGCAAGCAGGTCCGCAGATTGACGCCAGTGAGGCGGCTTATGGAGCGAAGCGAATTGCCTTCGACCAGCAGGTGAACCACTTCCAGTTGACGGTCTTTTTTCAGGATATTAGCCACGGTGA
>JBGQKM010000366.1:0-4335 GCA_041499515.1 Planctomycetia bacterium
ACTGGCGCGCCGTCAATTAGCGTTTGGCATGGGAGTTGAGCGCGTGACCGAATTACTTTTTGGGTCTGATGATGGTTTTGGATTGGGACCAAACCCAGACGTATGGGCTGCTTCCAGTATGCTCGGACACCAGCTCCCACCCTTCTCCGGTCGATGTGTCTATTAGCCACAGATCGCCGTCACGTATTACCGCTTGGTATTGTCCAGGCATCCCAGCGCCTTTTGGTTGTGCTTGTGCCCAGTTTGGCCAGATTGCCATGAGGGCAAGACAACTCCCGAACAACATCGAGAGGCCGGCGATCAGAATCGGGCGCAGGTTCATGGACGTTCCTCCATTGAATGGATGTAGGGGCTCGCTCGTTCCGAGATTGTAGCATGGGGCACGATTAGGCCAGAATCCGACGTTTTTCTCTTGAGCGCGCCAAGCGAAAACCGTCGTTTATGGCCTAATTCTTGACTGAGCGCGCTTCAGGGCATATGGTATAGTGCTGGCCCCCATCGCGCGCAGAGAACTAGGAACGTCCAGAATGTCCAAGAAAAAGGCAAAGGCATCGAACGATACACACTCGGACCATGCGGGAGTTCGAGTCAGGAAAGAAGTGCGCATGAAGTATGTGTTTCCTTCGGAAATAAAACCCATGTTCGCCAATCATATGATTGTGCAGTCGGACGAGAGTACCACATATTTATCGTTTTTCTCTCTTCAGCCACCTGTGGTGATTGGCGATGAAGAGGAGGTGAAGAAGCAGATCGACGACTTGACCGAGGTGCGGGCGCATTTGGTCACACAAGTGGTCATTCCGAGGGATCGTCTGAAAAACTTCGTGGAAGTGATGGCATCCACCATCAATGCAAATCCAATTCTTAAGGCGCTGGACCATAGTCATAGCGATACAAGCGCGAGGCTAACATGATCCGATACGCCACAGACATTCCCAAAGCGGACCCTCGCGCATTCGCCACCTTCACGCCTTTGACCCAACTCGAATTGGAGTTGCCTACATTGGAGGCCGAGCGGTTCGTCCTACTGGTTACGGACCAGACAAATGGCGCGTCTATCGAGATGCATCGAGCAAGAGGCGACAAAACGGCGAAGGAAATGGGGGCCGTTGTCGCACGCATGCCTTCTCCGGAAGATCTCATGATCCTCGCCTTCGATCCGAGCGAATGGCTGAGCGAGCCGGGATGGAAGCGCTAGGCAGCCATCGTCGTAGGGGGGCGTGCAGTGGAGGCCGCAGCGCTAAGGCGCGGAGATATCGTACTAGCGCGCATTCCTGACCCAAATGATGCGCCGTGCGCCGATCCACATCCCGCGATGGTGCTGATTCCCCCGGATTCTACCGGCAATATGTGGCTGATTGGAATTTCCACTCAATTCACGCCACCGGCGGGACGGCTAATGATTGAGTTGCCATCGCAACCCGGCGGCGATCCCCAAACCGGCCTCTGGAAACGCTGCGTGCTGAAGGCGTGGTGGGCAGTACCTTGGAAGGCCGAACACATCATCGAGAAACTAGGCACTCTGCCGGATGAGCTTGTTGGCAAGGCGGTCGAATATGTGATGACCGCCGTGGAAGAAAAGAAGATAACCAAGCGAACCAAATGACTCAGCAAGGAGTCGTTCCATCCTAAAGGAGTCAGCGCAGGTGTTAAACGGAAGGCGGCCCGCGCCTTGGCCGGTGCAGGGCCACGAAAAGGGGCCATCACTGAATTCGCCGGACCACCACGCAGCCGGCGAAATTCTGGACCGCCGCGGGCGGCTTCCAACCTAACACCGGGATCAGGTTTTCAAAAACAGGCCAGCAGAAAATCAACGCCGCTCAATATCCGCGCGGGTGCGAGGCGTGCCATTTCCAGGCGGTGCGGACGATCGCTTCGATCTCGGGGTATTGGGGGCGCCAATCGAGGACGCGCTGCGCTTTGCTTGCGTCGGCGACCAGCTCGGGCGGATCGCCGGGGCGGCGAGGGCCGATCTGGGCGGGAATGGGGTGGCCGGTGACGCGGCGGCAGGCCTCGATCACCTCGCGTACGCTGTGGCCTCGCCCGGTGCCCAGGTTAAGCTGCAACCCCTGACCGGCCTGGAGTTTTTCCAGGGCCAACACGTGCGCGGCGCCCAGGTCGTCGACGTGGATGTAGTCGCGAATGCAGGTGCCGTCGGGCGTGGGATAGTCGTCGCCGAACACGGTGATATCGGGCCGCTGACCCAGCGCGACTTGCAGCACGAGTGGAATCAAATGGGTTTCCGGATCGTGGTCTTCGCCCAAGTCGCCCTCGGGACTTGCGCCCGCGGCGTTGAAATAGCGTAGCGCCGCGTAGCCTAGGCCATAGGCCTGCGCATAGTCGGCTAGCGCATGCTCGACGACCAGCTTGGCGAAGCCATAGGGATTGATCGGCCGTTGCGGTTCTTCTTCGGTGATCGGCAGGCGCGCCGGCACGCCATAGGTGGCCGTAGTGCTGGAGAAGACGATGCGCTTGACGCCGGCGGCACGCATGGCTTCGAGCAGGTTGAGGCTGGCCACCACGTTGTTTTGATAGTACTTGGCCGGATCGGCCACCGATTCGCCCACGGCCACGAAAGCGGCAAAGTGCATCACCGCGTCGATGCCCCGGGTGGAGAGCGTTTCGATCAGCCGCGGGCGGTCCATCAATTCGCCTTCGATCAACCGCCCGGTCGAAACCGCGGCCCGATGGCCGAGGCACAGGTTGTCGTAGGCCCAAACCTCGTGCCCGGCGCGCTGGAGCAGTCGGGCGGCGTGGCTGCCGATATAACCGGCCCCGCCGGTAACCAAGACTTTCACGATCGATCTCCTGGAGCTGCGTGTTGAAAAATTGGGACAGGCACCGCGCGGCCACCGTGTCTTGCAGATTTTACGCCGTTCCACTCGGAGCCAGTCCCATTTTTCATCGATCTCCTAGGCCAGCGGTGGAATTTTGCGCCTGTGCATTATTTTCCGGTCGGGTCGTTGGTGTCGGCTCTTTGGCGGCGATGGCGCGACACGAACGTGCCGTGTTGCCGCCGTGGGTTTATGTAACATAGGGGAGAGACCGCGGTTCGGCAAATCAGTCAAGGCTGTTGCCGGCGTCCGTCGAAGAAAACGTGGAGAACCCGCTTCCGGCCTCAACAAATCCCAAGTGTCGCGATGGGTGGCCCACGCCGCAAACTGCTCAAACCGTCCGCCGTGCCCAGCGGCATTGTTTCGGGTCGTTGGATCGAGTCGTTCGTCGATTATTTGCGCAGCGAATGCCACCTGGCGGAAAATACGGTGCTGGCATATCACCGCGACCTGCGGCGTTTTTATTCCTGGCTGGCCGGCCGGCGCGTCGCGCAACTCACGATTCAAGAGCTGGCCGACTATGCCGCCTGGCTGCACCAGCGTAAACTGGCGCCGGCGAGCATCGCCCGGCACCTGGCCTCGCTGCGAATTTTTTTCCGTTATCTTCAGCTCGAGGGGCTGCTGCGCGAGAACCTGGCGGAGCTGTTGGGCAGTCAGAAGTTGTGGGAGCGCGTGCCGCACGTGCTGTCGCCGGCCAAGGTCGAGCGGCTGTTGGAAAGTCCCGAGCCGGGCGAGCCGTTGTGGCGGCGCGATCGGGCCCTGCTGGAACTGTTGTATGCGACCGGCTGCCGGGCCTCGGAGCTTTCGCACTTGAAGTTGCAGGATGTGCACTTGGACGAGAGTTATTGTCTGTGCAAAGGCAAAGGCGACAAAGAGCGGCTCGTGCCGCTGGGCCGCCGGGCGATTTTGGCGGTGCGCGATTACTTGGCCCGCGAACGCCCGTCGCTGGTCGTCGGCGTATCACCCGCGCCCAAGTGGCTGTTGCTGTCGCGGCGCGGCGCGCGATTGCGCCGCGAACGGATTTGGGAGTTGTTCAAACGTCATGCCGCGCGAGTGGGCATCGGCGGCGACATGAGCCCCCACACGTTGCGGCATAGTTTTGCCACGCACGTGCTGGCCGGCGGAGCCGACTTACGCCAGGTTCAGGAGATGTTAGGACATGCCAGCATCGCGACCACGCAAATCTACACGCACGTCGACCCCGCCCGGCTCAAGGCCGTCCACAAGCAGTTCCACCCGCGCGCCTAGCACGATGGGTCCCAGCCGGCGAAGCGAAAGCAAGCCGAGCTCGCAGTGGGCTCGGCCATTTGATGATCCGGACCTCCTGGGCGCCGAGAACCTGGTCCTTTGGATCAGCGTGACGATCTGACGGCCGGGCGTCGCAGTTATTTTTTGGCCCATTCGCTGTCGGGATATTTTTCCTTCAACAAGCTGCGGGCTTGCGCGGCCCGATCGGCCTTGTCCACTTCGGCCCACAGCGTGGCCAGATTGGCCAGCGCCT
>JBGQKM010000367.1:0-4304 GCA_041499515.1 Planctomycetia bacterium
ACGCGATAGGCTTCGGCCATGGTCGGATAATTGAACGTCGTGTTGATGAAGTAGCGCAGCGTGTTGTTCGGCGGCGGCTGCAGCATGATGGCCTGGCCGATGTGGATGATTTCCGCCGCGCTGTGGCCGAAACAGTGAATGCCCAACAGCGCCAGGCTCTCGCGGTGAAACAGCAGCTTGAGCATGCCGACCGCCTGCCCGGTGATTTGCGCTCGGGCCAGATGTTTGAACATCGCCTTGCCGACTTCGTAGGGCACCTTTTCATCGGTCAATTGCCGCTCGGTTTTTCCGATCGACGAGATTTCGGGGCTGGTATAGATGCCGGTGGGGATTTCTTCGATGAGATGGTGGTTCGGATCGCCGCAAAAATGGCTGGCGGCGCAGCGGCCCTGGTCGTATGACGCGCTGGCCAGCGACGGATAACCGACCACGTCTCCCACGGCATAAATGTGCGGCTGAGTCGTCTGATAATGTTCGTTGACGGCAATTTGTCCGCGGTGATCGGGCACGATGCCGACGTGTTCCAGGCCCAACTTGTCGGTATTGCCGGTGCGTCCATTGGCCCACAGCACGATGTCGCTGCGCACCTTCTTGCCGCTCTTCAAGTGCAAGATCACGTCGTTGTCGGTGGGCTCGACGCGCTCGTACTCTTCCTTGTGCATGATCCGCACGCCGTTTTCCGACAAATGATAACTGATCGCGTCGATGATCTCGTCATCCAAAAAAGCCAACAGCTTGTCGCGCGTATTGATCAACTGCACCCGCACCTGCATGTTGCGAAACATCGAGGCGTATTCGCAACCCACCACGCCGGCCCCATAGACGGCGATGCTTGCGGGCGTGCGATCGAGCTTCAGCAGCGTGTCGCTGTCGAAGACGCGCGGATGCGTAAAGTAGACGTCCTGGGGACGAAAGGGGCGCGAGCCGGTCGCGATCACGAAGGCATCGGCCGTGACCCGTTTCGTCACGCCGCCGGAATCTTCAATTTCGATGGTGTGCGGTTCGACGAAACTGGCGCTGCCGGCGATAATGCACACGTCGTTGCGATCGTAAAAACCCTCGCGCAGTTGGACCTGCTTGTCGATCACGGCGTTGGCGGTGGCCAGCAACTCGGGAAACGAGTATTTGGCCTGGACGTCCATCCGCTTGTAGATCGGGCTCTGGTTGCACAAGCTCATGTGGTAGATGGCTTGCCGCAGGGCCTTGCTGGGGATGGTCGCCCAATGCGTGCAGCCGCCGCCCACTTGCGAAAACCGCTCGACCGCGGCTACGCGTTTGCCCCCTTTGGCCGCGCGCATCGCCGCGCCCTCGCCGCCGGGCCCCGTGCCGATCACCACGAAATCAAAATGTTGCGTCTCAGCCATTCCAGGCCTGCCTCGTTGAAAAAAGGGCGATCACGCGGCCACCGCGACTGCGACCGGCTCTTGGCGATCGTTGTAAGTTTAGCTCGAAATAAGGCTATTGCGGGGGCTTGCTGCCGGGGATCAATTCCAGGCACACCAGCCGATCGGCGCCCCGCGCATAGAGCAAACCGTGCGACAATATCGGCGCGGCCCAGGCCGGATATTTCAGAAGCCGCGGCCGGCGGAAGCCCAGGGCATTGGGTTCGGCCGCCGGCCCGCTCAGCACGACTTCGGCCACCGGGTCGTACTTTTGCGGATTCGCCCGCAGCAGCCGCAACGTCCCGTCCTCGCTCAGACAAACCAGGTGTCCGTCGACGTACAACAGCGAGGAGCGCGTCAAATTGGGCTGGCTCCACATGACTCTGCCGCTGGCCAATTCAATGCACCGCAACTCGGCGTTCTCCGTATGCCGTCCGCTTGAGCCATATAGGTAGCCCTCGTGGTGGATGGGCGTGTTCCAGTGCGTCTGCATCGACTTCTCGCGCCGCCGTTGCGCATCGGACCACACCACCTGGACGTCGCCCGGCTTGACGCGCAGCAACGCGCTGCCCGGACCATACGTCTCGGAAATAAAAACCAGGTCCCGCGCCACGACCGGGTTGCTGGCATTCACGCTTTCCAGAATCGGGGCCCGCCAGGAAAATTGAAAATCGACCTTGCCGCTCTCCGGCTCGAATCCCACCAGTCCGTCGCGAGCGTACACGAAACACCACCGTCGACCGGCGATCGTGGCCAGCACGGGACTTGCATAGCCGGCCAGCTCGTCGGTGATTTTGTATCGGACCACGCCGGTCTTCTTGTCGAAAGCCACGATCCCGCTGCCGTTGCCCACGACCTGGTCGAGCCGCCCCGGCGGAATGCTCTTGCTCTCCGGCGGACTGCCGCCGATCGGCACGATCAGCAACTCGCGCTCCACCACCGGAGTGCTGCCCACGCCGAAGAAATTCTGGATCACGCCGAATTCGGCCGCTGTGTCGACTTTCCACAAGATTTTGCCGTCGGCCGCCGTCAGACAGTGCAGCATCCCCTCGGCCCCAAACAGATACACGCGATCGTCGTCGACCACGGGCGACGCGCGGGGGCCATTGTCGTAGCCGTACAGATCCTCGAAGTCGCTCGGGTAGTCGAAGGTCCACAAGTGTTTCCCGGTTTGACTCTCCAGGCAGCGCAGCCGGGCTCGATCGCCGGAACGGTCAAACTGAAACAGCCGGCCCGCGCTGACCGTCGGCATGCCGTAGCCGGCACCCAGCGGGAGCTGCCAGACCAGCGGCGGGCCGTCGGAGGGCCAGTGGGTGAGGATGCCGCGTTCAGTGGATTTGCTGTCGCCGGTCGGTCCCAAAAAACTGGGCCAATCGCTGCCTGGCGATTGCGCGGCCGTCGAGCGCGACGGTGCAGAGCCGGGGCGTTTCGACGGCTCGTCGGCGCAGGCCGTCGACTGAACCAGCACGCATACAGCCAACCAACACGCTAGGCGACGCATTTCCCGGCTCCCGGATGCCCAACAACCTGCCCTCGCTCGGGCCTGCCTACTATACTTGATCTAACCGCCGCGCGTCACGCTCAGGAGTTTCATAATCTCGGTCGTCTTATGTTGATCGTCAATTCGCGCATTCGCATTCCCCAGTCGGAATTTCGGTTTACGTTTGTGCGCAGTTCGGGGCCGGGCGGACAAAACGTGAACAAGGTCAGCAGCAAGGCCGTGCTGCGTTGGCCGCTGAAGCTCAGCAAGTCGTTGCCGGCGGACGTGCGCGAGCGTTTCCTGGCCCGTTACGGCAAACGGCTGACCGGCGAAGGCGATTTGATCGTCAGCAGCCAGCGTTATCGCGATCAAGGGCGCAACATCGCCGACGCCCTGGACAAAGTCCGCACCATGCTGGCCGAAGTGGCCACCGCGCCCAAGAAACGCCGCGCGACCAAACCGTCGCAGGGCGCCGTCACGCGCCGCATCGAATCCAAGCAGGCCCGCTCGCGCAAAAAACAATTGCGCCGCAAGCCCGCCAACGACGACTAGCAAAAAGGGGACATTCTACTTTTTATAAAAAGTAGAATGTCCCCTTTTTCGGGGTTACCGGCGGCAGGTTGACAACAGGGCGTCGGCCAGGGCGATCGTCTCGGCGTCGTCATTGACCCACAGGGCGTCCAGATTGTGATGGATGCGCCGGGCCGCCATGGTGAGATAACAGCGGCCGGTCCGCAGCTCAAAGCGGCGCGCACAGTCGAGCGATCCTTGAGCGAGCATCCGGTCGAGCCGCCGCAATACGCAGGCGCTGGCGTACAACTCGTTGACGCTCTCGGCGATGCGGGCCAACACGTACTGGCGATCCAGGATCGACTCCTGGTATTTCCGCAAGACGGCCTCGACCTGCGAGCCAAACTCGCCGATCAGCTTCCCCAAGCGCAGCGCATCGGACTCGAGCTCAGGGTGCTCGACGTCGACCGCGGGCGAACTGAAGAAGGACTCGATTTTGCGGCCGGCGAATCCGCTGAGCTTGCCCATGTTTCGTAGCGGGCTTTTAGCCGCGTCCAGCAAGCTCTTGAGTTCCAGACCCACGTCGCGCATGCCGACCAAGGCCGTGAAGACGCGGAGTACGTCGTTGGCCCCTTCGCCGATCATGTTGATCCGCGCGTCGCGCATCATGCGCTCGTACGGCTCGTCGCTGAAATAAGCCTTGCCGCCGAAGATCTGGATCGTATCGTTGACGATGCGCCATAACACGTCGGTCGAAAAGACTTTGAGCATGGCCGTTTCCAGCATGAAGTCGCCTTCGCCGGAGTCGATCAGCGCGGCCGTTTCGTAGGTGGCGGCTTCCATCGCGTAGGCGCCGGCTTGCATGTAGGCCAGCTTGTCCTTGACCAGTTCGAAATTCGCCAAAGGCTGGCCGAATTGCACGCGAGTCAGGG
>JBGQKM010000368.1:0-4256 GCA_041499515.1 Planctomycetia bacterium
AGCGTGCTCTTGCCGGCGTTGGTATATCCCACCAGCGAAACCGTCATGCGATCGCTGCGGGCCGCGACTTCGCGCTCCTTGCGCAGCTCGATCGCTTTCAGGTCGCTGCGCAGATCCGCGATCTTTTTTTCGACCAGCCGGCGGTCGACTTCCAGTTGTTTTTCGCCCGGCCCGCGCATGCCGATGCCCATCTTGAGCCGCGACAAGTGCGACCACATTTGTTTCAGGCGGGGCAGCGAATACTGCAGTTGGGCCAGCTCGACGGCCAGGCGGGCCTGAAACGTCTGGGCACGACTGGCGAAGATATCGAGAATCAATTCGCTGCGATCGAGAACTTTGACGCCCGTGGCCTCTTCCAGGTTTCGGGTCTGCGCCGGAGAAAGATCGTTGTCGAAGAGGATCACGTCGGCGTCGGCCGCGGCGGCCATGTGCTTGAGCTCTTCCACCTTGCCCTTGCCCAGGTAGGTGGTCACGTCGGGTGCCTGGCGGCGTTGCGTCAGGTGGCCGACGATTCGCGAGCCCGCCGTGGTGGCCAATCCTTGCAATTCTTCGAGCGGCTCGCCGTGAATTGAATGCTCGGGAAGGAGAACTCCTACAAGAATCGCCGCCTCGCTGGCGACGCTCTCAACACGGTTCATTTCTGTCACGGGCGGTATTATCCTCCGGGGTTGGCTGAGGCTCTATGACTATTCTAGTCCAGAAGCGGCCCTCACGAGTCCCCCAAGGACCCGCGGGCGAGGCTCCTGACGCGAAAACCTCAGCGAATTGTGGTTGTAAACAGCTTGCATGTGCCTTGGCCAAGGGGCCCGATCAGCCAGACACCTGGGCCGACCGGCCGGTTCGTCACTCCATCTCGCCGGCAAACAACTGACAATAGCTCTCGTAACGCCGCAAGTCGAGCCGACCATCGGCCACGGCGTCTTTCACCGCACAATCGGCCTCGTGGGTATGGGTGCAATTGGGAAACTTGCAATGGTTGATGTAGGGTCGCAGATCGCGAAAGTAGCCGGCCACTTCCGTGGGGATGACATCCCATAACTGAAACTGGCGAATGCCCGGCGTGTCGACGACATATCCGCCGCAGGCCAGAGGCCACAGCCGCGCCGTGGTGGTCGTATGGCGTCCCTTCTGAGTCTCGGCGCTGACGGCGTTGACAAGCAGTTTTAGATTCGGATCGATGGCATTGACCAACGAAGATTTTCCCACGCCGCTCTGGCCGGCCACGACGCTGGCCCGGCCCATCATCGCGCGGCGCAGGCGATCGATGCCGATGCCGGTCACGACCGAGAGCAGCAGCACGCGGTAGCCCATCTGACTGTAGACGCCCACCAGCGGCGCCAGCGACGCCGGATCGACCAAATCGATCTTGTTGATGCAGATCAGCGGGCGCAAACCCGTTTTGTGCGCACTGATCAAAAACCGGTCGATCAAATGCGGCTTCAGATAGGGTTCGGCGGCGCTGGCGATAATCAGCAGTTGATCGACGTTGGTGACGATGATCTGCTGACGGCCGCGCGTCGCGCGGCTCAGCACGGTTTTGCGAGGCTCGACGCGCTCGATGACTCCGGTGTGGTCGGCGGCGGGCCGAAACGTCACGAAATCGCCGGCCGCCACCACGTGGCGCTGGTCGGTGCTGAGTGTCTTGAGCAGGCGCCGCGTGGCACACTGGTAACTGGCGCCGTCGGGCGCCTCGACGGTGCTCAACAGACCCTGCACGGCCAGCACGCGTCCGCGCAACATGGCGGCTTCGTCGACGTCGAGCACGAGGCCGACGCCGGCCTGTTCGTTTTCGGCAGCCGCGCCCATCACGGTCCGTCGGCGGGACAACTCTCCCTTGCCGCTGATGCGTTCCTCCAGAACGGCGTCTTCCTGCGCTTCGGGCCCCTCGGCGTGGAATTGACGCGTCCAGTCGTCGGAGCGAGCACGCTCCGCGCGATTCTTGCGAAAGGCAGCGCGAATCTTGCGTTTTTTCTTATCCGCCATCGACCTTTGGCCTACACCTCCCTGTCACGAAACCGAAACTTCGACTTCAAAGTCTTGTGTCGCGTCAACCCAGAGCCACGCGGGCCCTAGTTCTCAGACGGGCCGATTGGGATCTTTAATCTGGCCCTCGCTGTCGTCCAAAATATCAAAACGTCCCGTGTGCGGTTCTCGCTCTTGAGACGGAGTCAAAACAGATTTCTTGCCTCGGACCTCCAGGCCCGCGCGCTCCAGCAGCGACTGCTTCATCAGATCCGTGGCCTGGCGATCCTCGACCGGCGGCGGTCCGACGGCGCCCAGGTCGTAAGGAGAATAGCGCACGTGGTAGCGGTGTTTGGCGATGGCCAGTTCGTCGCCCGGATCCAGAAGTTTTTCGGTCACTCGCGACCCGTTGACCTTGATGCCGTTGCGGCTTTTCAGATCTTTGACGTACCAATAGCCGCCGTTGCACGTCAACTGACAATGGTGCGCCGAGACATTCGAGAAGCGCAATACGATATCGCAGCTTTCCCGGCGCCCGACCAGCAGGTTCTTTTTGAGCAGTGGAATCGGATCGCCACCGCCAAGAGGGATCAGTTCACCGTGCATGCCTGTGCGTCTTCTCTTGTGACCGGGGAGAGGAACATTTATGATCGACTCGAAAGCCCTGGTCGCCCTGACTTTAAGTTTACGTAGCGGCCTTTTGGCAGTCAACCATTTTTTGATTAAAACTGCATGAGCCAAGGGCTTGCGATCGAAATTCCGACGGAAGAATCGCTATGAGCGCACTGGCCGCGGCCGACACGCATTTCGACTGGAGGGCAGCCGGCCTGCGCTATTACAGCTACAACCATTTCCTGCGCCACAAATTTGGCCGCCGGATCCAGAAGGTAAGCGTCGACGCACGATTCACATGTCCCAACGTCGATGGGACCGTGGCCGTCGGGGGCTGCACGTTTTGCGACAATCGCAGTTTCAGCCCCAGCCGGCGGCTGCCACGCCAAGAGATTCGCGACCAGATCGACGATGGCATCCGCCAACTCCGCCGCCGCTATCACCAGGTCGATCGTTTCGTGGCCTATTTTCAGCCGGCCACCAACACCTATGCCCCGGTCGACCGACTCCGCAGCGTTTATGAAGAAGCGCTGGCCCACCCCTCGGTCGTCGGGCTGGCTATCGGCACGCGCCCCGACTGCGTGCCGGACGACGTGCTGGATCTGCTCGGTGAACTGGCCGGCAGAACCTATCTCTCGCTCGAATATGGGCTGCAAACGATCCACAACCGCTCGCTCGACTGGATGAACCGCGGGCACCACTACGACGCGTTTCTGGATGCCATGGCTCGCAGCCGCAACCGGGGATTCGAAATCTGCGCCCACGTCATGCTGGGGCTGCCGGGCGAGACCTCGGCGTGCATGATGGCGACCGCCGGCGAGCTGGCCCGGTTGCGAATCGACGCGGTGAAAATCCACAATCTTTATGCCGTCAAGGGAACTCCGCTGGAACAACAGGTGGCCCGCGGCGAAGTGACCCTCATGGAGCGCGACGAGTATATTGCGACCGTGGTCGATTTTCTGGAACTGCTGCCACCCACGACTCTGGTCGAGCGCATCAGCGGCGACGCTCCGGCAGATTATTTCGTCGGCCCGGCATGGTGTCTCGACAAGCCGTCGGTGCGCCTGGCGCTCGATGCCGAATTCGTCCGCCGCGAAACCCGACAAGGCAGACTTTGGTCTCCGTCGGCCATTTGAAACCCAGCCACGCCGCCCGTTGCCGATCGCGGCCCAATCGCAAGCACATCACCGATGTCCGAACCCCAAGCGTATCTGAATGGTTACTACGTGCCGGCGGCACAGGCGGTCGTTTCGGTGGCCGATGGCGGCTTCATGCAGGGCACGACCGTGGCCGAGCAATTGCGCACGTTCGGCGGCCAGCTCTTCCGCCTTGAGACGCACGTCGAGCGGTTGTTCCGATCGTTGGCGATTGTCGAGGTGGATCCCGGCTTGACGTGCCAAGAATTTGCGCAAATCGCTGAGGAACTCGCCGCTCGAAACCACGCGTTGCTAGCCCCGGGCGACGACTTGGGGCTGAGCATGTTCGTCACGCCCGGGCCGTATCCGGCGATGATCCGCGGTACGAGTCGCGGTCCCACGGTTGGCATGCACACCTTTCCGCTGCGGTTCGATCTGTGGGCCCACAAGTACAAAAGCGGCGAATCGCTGGCCACCACTGACGTCGAACAGATCTCTGCCCGCTGCTGGCCCCCCGAGTTGAAATGCCGCAGCCGCATGCACTAC
>JBGQKM010000369.1:0-4172 GCA_041499515.1 Planctomycetia bacterium
CACTCGAAACGACATGATTACACCTCCATGATTTCGACGCGACAGCGACCCCCTCGCTGCCGCTCTCTCAAGAAATCAGGTGTATCAAAACTACGTCAACCGCGCCAGCCCAAAGCCCCTAAAGTGCGCGCCAGCCCTGCCCTTGTACCATACCTGAGTTACTGGAAGGCGATCAGGGGGATGTGTTAGATCACGGGGGGCGCGCTGGTCAAAGAAACCGTCCACGTTGAAGTCGACAAGCCATTCGTCTTGTCTCGTGAGCCTCAACTCACGCACGCGAATCCCTTCGTCGAGTGAATAGTAGCACGATATATCAAAATCGAGTCCCAAGGCCATTACTACATACCTTCTGGCTCCCTTGTCATCATCCTCATCGCCATCTTCTCCTGACATGAAGAGTTTCTGGCGAGCGTCGTATATCTGAAACTTATCCGTTCGAGGAAAATCCTTGTCTACAAAAACCACCAGAGGGCTGTTGATGTAACCAACCTTCATCCCCACACGTGAAGCCGCCTCGGAAGTCTGCGCTGTTTCGTTTTGGTGCGCCAGTCGCCAAGCGGAGGCTAACAGGCCAAGGCAGGTTAGGTTGATAACGAGCAAAATCACGTTCACGAGGAACAGTAACCAGCGAGACTTTAGCCAAAATCGTGACCTCGGTGCATCGGACATTGATGCCTCGCTTCAAATGATTTTTGCTTTAGACATGAAAAAGGGAACTCAGATTATCGGCGATTGTTCGTGCGCATTCGGGTCGTACCTACGGGGTCGATTATATTGCAAACCCGTTTTGACGTGGAACGTCGCGCCCGACGCGCCGCCGGCGTGATCGGCCACCTCGCCCCTACTTCGCCACTTGGGCCGGGACGACGTCTTTCCATAGCCAGCGCAGCGCGTCGGGAAGAATCGCGCCGCCGTGTTTGCCGTTGTGGGCGCCGTCGCCGTATTCGAAGCGGTAGTCGTAGCCGGCGAATTTCAGGGCGGCGGCCATTTCCTGATTGGCCAGCGGCCAGTTGCCGTGCAGATTGTCCAAATCGCCCGAGCCGTCTTGCAGGAAGACGCGTATCGGCTTGCGTTCGGTCTTGCGAATCAAGGCCGGATAGATGTGCCCGCCGCGAATGTTGGTGAAGCTGCCGACGTGGCTCAATACTTTCCCAAACGCGTCGGGCCGCTCCCAGGCGACCGTCCAGGCGCAAATGCCGCCGGAGCTGATGCCGCAGATGGCCCGCTCGGCCGGATTGGTCGTCAGCTTATACGTCTTGCCCACCTCGGGCAGCATTTCCTTGAGCAGGAAATCGGCGTACTGAGGGCTGGGCGTGTCGTATTCGAAGCTGCGGTTCTGCCGCGGTTTCTGATCGGCCGCGGCGGCCGGAACGACGCCCGGGTTGATGAAGATGCCGATGGTGGCCGGCATTTCCTGCTTGTGGATCAAATTGTCGAACACGATCGGCACGCGAAAATCCTTGTTCACATCGACATAACTGCCGCCGTCCTGAAAGACCATCACCGAGGCCGGCCGGGCCGGGTCATATTGCTTGGGCACATAGACCCAATAGTCCCGCTCGGTGCCGGGAAACACTTTGCTCGTCCAATGGTGCTGCGTCACGGTTCCCTCGGGCACGCCCGCCTGACGCTGTGAGTCGGGGCCCAGATGATAGTCGTCGGCCGCCTGGGCACTGGCCGCCATCGCGGCCGAGCAAAGCACCGCGCCCAAAAAAGCTGCCGCGCTCGATCGCCAATGGTTGCGTTGCATTGTCAAAAGACCCTTGTGGGAAGGGGACAGTTTTCGGAAAAGTTTTTATGCTGTGGTTACTTCGGGTTGGACGTCGGCAGGATTTTCAGGCCGGGCACGCCCAGATCGAGGCGGAACAAGCCGCCGGCGCCGGTTTCGGGGCCCAGGCCGCCGGTGACGAACAGTTGATCGTGGCGCGGGCCGCCGAAGGCCACGTTGCTGGTGGTCACGTTGCCGCCGGGATAGCGGGCCAGCAGTTTGCCGTCGGGGCTCAACACCTGGACTTGCCGCATGCCGTAGTGGGCCACGTACAGATTGCCGGCAGCGTCCAGGCACATGCCGTCGGGCTGATTGTCGATCTGACCGGCGGCGGGGTCTTTTGTCGGCAGTTCGGCCAACACGTGGCGCGGGCCGAGCTTGCCGGGCGCGGTGACGTCGTACCATAGCACGTGATTTTTCTTGCTCTCGGCCAGCAGCAGTTTCTTGCCATCGGCCGCCAGCACGATGCCGTTGGGAAACGCCAAAGAGCTGTCGACCAGGTGCGTCGTGCCTTGACGGTCGACGTAGTGCACGGTGCCGATCGGCTGCAGATCGCTCGATTCGCCCGGATCGCTGAAGTAGAAACCGCCGTTGGGCGTGTCGAGTGTCAGATCGTTGGGTCCGCGGAGCGGTTTTCCGTCGCAGGTGTCGGAGGCTGACGGGAGCATTTTTCCGTCGGCCGCCAGGTGCAATACAGCGTGGCGTTTGGCGTCGCACACCAGGTGCGTTGCGTCGGCCAGAATTTTATGTCCGTTGGGCGCGCCGGTTTCGGCCCAGACTTTTTTCTGGCCATCGAGCGTGAATTGCACGATCTGGCTGCCCTCTGATAAATACCCGCGACCCTCGGCGTCGAACACCACGCCTTCGCAATAATGGTCGACTTCCAGCAGTTTTTTCGCGGTGACGTCGCCCGAGGCCGGCAAGTCGGCCGCGAAACTCGGCCGGCCGATGGCGCCGACCGCGGCGAGAGTCGCTATAATAATGACAACAGCCCAACGTTGCATGCCAAGAACCTCCCCTGCGGCAGATTGAGCGAGCAGCCACGCCGCCCGCGAAAGCAGGTCCAAGCTAACCGGCCCAACGGCCGCTGGCAAGCTTTCCGACGCCACGAAAACATCGCCGCCCGGGGGTTTTCTCGACCGGCGTGCCCGGGCCCAAAGGCGCAGCGGCGGCGGGCGGCAAATGCGACCTAGACTTGGGGTAGGCCGTTTGCTCTGCGACGATGGCCGAGCTGCGATCAGACTTTGAAATCCAACAAGCGTTTACGATGCGGCTTTTGACTTATAACATCCATAAAGGCATCGGCGGTCGCGACCGGCGCTATGATATTTCTCGGGTCATCGAGGTGATCGAGCAGGAAAACCCCGACCTGATCTGCCTGCAGGAAGTCCAGCACAACGTCCGCCGATCGAACTACCACGACCAGCCGCTATTGCTGACCAGGCACTTCAACGCCGTGGCCCATCTGCGCCAGACGACCGTGCGGCTGAAGACCGGCGGATATGGCAACCTGGTCATCTCGCGCTGGCCCTTCCACCAGCGGCATCAACTCTCGTTGCGTCTGGGCGCCAAGAAGCCGCGCGGGGCCCAATTGGTCGTGATCGATACGCCCGAAGGAGCGCTGCAACTCGTCCATTGGCATTTAGGCCTGGCCGAGAAAGAGCGGCATTGGCAGGTCAACCACGTGCTGGAGCATTCGCTGTTTCGGCAAGCCGGCGAGCTGCCGGTGCTGGTCGCCGGCGACTGCAACGATTGGCGTAACACGCTGGCGGCCGGGCCGTTTGCCGAACACGGCTTCTTGCAGGTCACCGCGCCGATCTCTCGTTTCCGCTCGTTTCCGGCCTACTTTCCGATGGGCTCGCTCGACAAAGTGTTCTGTCGCGGCGACGTGTTCGTGCGCAGCGCGCGGGTCGTCCGCAGCAAGCTGGCCAGGCGGGCCTCGGACCATCTGCCGCTCGTGATCGATTTTCATCTTTCGGAGGCCCATCTGGTGGCCGCCAACCACGCGCACGAGCATGCGCGCGACGGCCGCGCCAGGCACGCCATTCACGGCCCCGCCGGCCACACCGGCCACGTCCATTCGCAGGCCGAGTGAGACGCGCCGGCTCACTCGCCTTTCTGGGCGTCCTTGATGACCGCGTCGATATCGAACTCGCCGGTCTCCATGGCATCGAAGACCGATTCGCGATTGATTTTCGAATCGAACCGGTCGAGCCGCTGAAGAATGATTTCGATGGCCGCCGGCGGATACCCGCGTTCGGTCAGCCACTGCTGGATTTCTGGTCTTTCGTGGGTCATGGAAGCTTCCGGCGTCTGGCAATATATATAAGGTGTTCTTCGGCGTGGAGGACGCCCTCGCACGGTCCATCAATTTTAGTTAGCCGCGCGGCGCCGCACAATTGCG
>JBGQKM010000370.1:0-4166 GCA_041499515.1 Planctomycetia bacterium
AAGCCCTGCCCGATGTCTGCCAGAAAACTGACAAACCCTCGGCGGCCCTGGTGCAAGATTTGAAGCAGATCGGCCTGCTCGACACTACGCTGGTGCACTGGGGAGGCGAGATGGGCCGGCTGCCCGTGATTCAAAACGAGAAGAGTATCGGCCGCGACCACAACACCCATGGGTTCAGCACGTGGTTCGCCGGCGGCGGCATGAAGGGCGGGTGCATCCACGGCGAGACCGACGAACTGGGGCACAAGGCGGTCACCGACGTCGTCCATCACCACGACTACCACGCGACGCTCTTGCACCTCTTCGGTCTGAACCCGCAGCAGGTCGCATTTTCGCGCCCCACCGGAGTCGGCAGCCTGCTCGACGGCCAGCCGCCGAACGTCGTGTGGAAAATCCTCAAGCAAGGCCCACGCGAATCGGCCACGACGTAAGCCGCCCGCGCACCTAGGCGCTACTTGGCCGCTTCGGCGGCTTCGACGGTCACGGCGACATCTTGCGCCACCGACAGGTCCTGGCCGTTGAACTTGGAAACGGCTTGCACGTTGAGGCTGTAGCCGGCCGGCTTGGCCTCCTTGCCGGCTTCCAAGACCAGTTTGCCTTGCGTCTGGCCCGCCGGAATGGTCAATTCGGCAACCTTGAGATCTTTGGCCTCCCCGGCAATCTTTGTCTTGATTTGCACGGCGTCGGCAAACCCATACAGCCGGTTGATCGTGACGGGAATTTCGGCCGATGCGCCGGCTTTGGCGACCGTGCCGGTGGCCGGCGCCGTCATGGTGATCGGAGCTGCCGTGATCTTTAGCGTCACAGTGGGCGAGGGGGAGGCCATGTTGATGTTGGCCGGCTTGGCCCGCTTGGTCGCTTCGGTGACAGCATTGGCGACGGTTTGTTGCACGGCCGTGGCTTCTTTGACCTTGGTGTCGGCATCGGCGACCCCTTTGTCGGCGGCGGCCTTGGCTTCGGCGGCGGCTTTGGCTTGGGCATCGGCCGCTGCGGCGGCCTTCTCGGCGGCCGTTTTCGTTTCAGTCGCGATTTTGGCTTGCGCGTCGGCGGCGGTGGCGGCTTTCTCGGCGGCCGCTTTGGCCTCGGCGGCGGCCTTGGCCTTGGCGGCGGCTTCTTGAGCCGCTTTGTCGGCAGCCTGGGCCGCCTCGCGCGCTTTTTGCGTGGCAACGGTCAACTCGGCGGCCTTCTTTTCGGCCGCGGCTTTTGCCTCGGCAGCCGCCTTCGCAGCCGCCGTCAAATCGGCGACGATCTTATCGACCGCCGTCTTGCGATCGGTCGTCTGTTTCACCGCCTCGGGATCGCGCGAATAGCTGACTTGGGTCGTGCCCAGCACCGAGAACGAATACGTTCCCACCGGCACGGTGGCCGGCAGTTTGATCGCCAGATTTCCGGCGGCCGTGTTGGCGTCCAACGTAAGATTCGCAGCCGGCACGTTCGGCGGCAACGACGACGGCGACAGGACGACGTTGGCTTTGAAATCGCCGCGTCGCACCAACTTCAGCGGCACTTGCACATTGCCGGCCTTGCACATTTCCAGCACGGTGTTCTGTCCGGAGTCGACAAAGAACGGCGCGGTTTCGCCGCCGCTAACCGCCACGGCCAAATTGCGCGTCAACCGCGAGCGTGGCGTGATCTGATTGAGCAATCCGCCCCAGACCATCGTAGCGTCGCGCGCCGGCCGGATCACCTCGGCGCCGCCGATATTGGCCTTCCCCAGGATCGTGATCAAGCTCATCGCCTCGGCCGCGTTCTCGGCCGCCGAGAGCACCACCACGCCCACGTTTTGCCCAGCCCCGATCGTCACCGGCGACGACGTGACGCCCGCCGGCAGGCCATCGACGCTGACGTGCACCTCGCCGTCAAAACCGTCCCGGCGAAAGACCATCACGTCGATCGCCTCCGCGCCCCCTTTGCGCAAAAGCGGACTCCATACCGTCGGCGGATTCTGGTTCGGGTCGCCGCTGAACGGCAACAGCCGCGGGCGGGCCACGACGCGGAAGTCGGGCACGGCCGGATGTATGGCCAATCGATACACGAACCGCGGATCGGGCCGCGAATAGTTCGACAAATTGCGGACCAGCACGCGATACGTCCCGTCGGCCGGCGCCACGAAACGAAACGCCGGATCGTCGGTCTTCATGTCGTAGGCCGTGCCCGGAAGCCCCGGCGGATTCTCCAAATAGTCGTCGACCCCCTGCAGATCCTTGACCTGCTCTTCGCCTTTTTCGTTTTTCGTGACCTGCTGCACCAGCATGTAAGGATCGGTCGGCAGGCCGAGCCGCTGCGAAAAGACTTCCATCCACAATGCTTCGCCGGCCTTGGCCTGAAACGTGATCCAGTCACGATCCGCCTGCGGATAGAATTGGCCCACGTACTCGCACGGCAGCGTGACGGCCTGGGCCTTGGCCGGTTCGTCGTTCGGTTCTTGCTCGACGATCACCGGCGCCGTGGCAAAGCCCAGCAGCACTGAGTTGGTCAGCCCCTGCGGCGTGGCCAGACGATAGGCCAGGCCGTCGATGCCCGACTCGTCCGGTTCGATCACCGAACCGAAATCCAGGTTTTGCACGCTCTGGTCGGCCGGCAGCGCGATCTGCACCGTCAACGTCTCCAGCGGCTTGCCGCTAGCCGAGAGCACCTGCGTCGGCTGGCCACCGGGCAGATTGCGGCCATAGAGCGTATACGCACCGGTCGAGCCTGGCAGGCCGGCGGGCGGAAACACGAAATCGAGATACGCGTCGGCGCCGATCGAGAGCCGATAAAAATATTCCGTGCTGCCGTTGTACAGAAAATCGTGCACCTCGACGTAGTACACGCCGTCGGCCGGCACGACAAAATCCAACAGCGGATCGCGGCGATTCGTATCGCGGTTGCGGTCCAACTCTTTGCCATTGGCATCGTACAATATCAGCGTGGCATCCATCCGCGAGTCGATGCGATAGGCCCAGCAATCGACGATCACGCGCTGGCCGCCCTTCGCGTTGAATTTGAAAAAATCCTGATCGGTGCTGGCGTTCGACTGGCCGTTGACCACCGTGCCCAGCGACACTTCGTTCGCTTTATCGGGCGCATTGTTCGGCTCGGTTTCGACGATTTCGTTTTGCGTGCCGACCGTGAAGGAGCGAGGATTCGACACGCCATATTTGCCGATGGCCCGCACTTCGCAGATGCCCGGCCTGGCGTCGGGGGCGATGGTGATCGTGAACTGGTTCGGCACCCCCTGGGGACCCGTCTCGCCCAGGCCCGGCGCGGTCGTCTTTTGCACGGCCGTGATGCCCGGCGTGGAAAAGTGCAGCTTCGAGACCCCCTCCAGGTCCGTGCCGGCCAGGGTCACCTCGACGGTCGTGCCCTGCTTGCCGCCGAGAGGAAAGATCGAAAACAACCGCGCCACCGGCAACGAGGCCAGGGCCGGAGCAGCCCAACAGACCAGTCCGAGGGCAGCCAGCACGGCGAAACAGCGAACTCGGGTGTTGGCAGTGTGAAAGCGCATGGCAAACCTCTTGTTCATCATAAAAATCCACGCGGACACGATGATCGCGACACGTTCAAATTGTCCCGCCGAGGGCCAACGGCCGTGGTTAGTCGGCAGGTCGGCTGCTGCGATCGGCGGGCCGATTCATAAAACTCGCCGGCTAGCGGCACTGGTCGTCGGTCGTTTCGGGGCGCCAAAAAAGGCGGGTTGCTCGCGCCACCGGCAGCCAAGACGCAACGTTCTGGCGATCTCCGCCTGCCGGTTTCGCACGGGGGGTAGGATCTCGATAATTATGGTCCGCCAGAGGGCCCGTTGCAAGGAGTTTTGTGCCCAACACGGACCACCGCGAACTCTTCCGAGCGACCAGGCCCGTGTTTCCAGTCAACTGCGGCGGGCCATTTATTCTTGTGCCCGGGGGTTATCGTCCGCTAAACTCGCTCCTTCGTTTCCCACCACAAGTTTTCGCGCCGCCGGCAGTCAATGTCGCGGCGATCTTGGGACCGCCCAGAAAGATAGGATGAGCGTCGATGAGTGAGCGTCCCCGCGTCGTGATCACTGATTTTATTGTCGGCGCCTTGGAAACCGAGCGTCGCATCCTGGGCGAGCTGGCCGATCTGGTGGCTCTGGACGCGTCGAGCGAAGACGAGCTGGTCGGCAAAATCGAGGACGCCGACGCCATCATGATGTTCCACACCGT
>JBGQKM010000371.1:0-4105 GCA_041499515.1 Planctomycetia bacterium
CCGAATAACGCTGCGCACGACTCGCGTCGCAAAGCCACGTCTCCGCGTCTCCGCCCTGGTTGACTCAGACGTCCGCTACTCGCCAACCCCCACGAATCCAGCCAAGCTAACCAGAGCAATCGCCGCGCCGAACAGGATTGGTTCTGACCCTTTTTCCATGCACTTCGAATAAGGAGCCGTTTTATGATCTCTGCCACAGGTCTTCGCCGGGCCAGTTGGCTCGGCGCGTTGGGAATTTTGATGTTAACGGCCGGCCCCTTGCCGGCTCAGCAGCCCGGACCGGTTGTGACCGGCTTATATCGTCCCACCAAGTACCAGCTCGATATGCACCTGGCCCCGGTGCCCAAGCCGCTCGATGAACAGTTGGAGCTCAAGGGCCAAGGCGTGTTGGTGGTGCGGGTGAGCCCCGAGGGCCCGGCGGCCAAGGCCGGCGTCAAAGCCCACGACATCGTGCTGGCCGTCGGCGACACGCCGGTCAAAGGGCCGTCCGACTTGATGGACGCGGTGGACAAGTCCGAGGGCAAAGAGCTGTCGCTCAAATTGATGCGGGCCGGCAAACCGATCACCGTGGCGATCACGCCAGAAAATCGGACTGAGGGAGCCATCGGCCGGGGACGCGTGCGGATCGAGGTCACGAAGGAAATCAGGGAAATCAGGGATTTGGAGAACAAACTTCGCGAACGGCTCAAAGAGGCCGGCGGCGACATGCGGATGGAATTCTTCCAGCCCGGCAGATTGCCGCCACCCGACGCGATATTTAAACTTCAGTTGCATCCAGAGTTTCCCGACGATCTGAGCGTCACGATTCACAAGCAAGGTAAGGAGCCGGCCGACATCGAAGTGAAAAAAGGAGACCAGACCTGGAAAGTCAAGGAGAACGAACTGGACCAACTTCCTGAAGAGGTACGCAAGCACGTCGCAGGCATGTTGGGCCATGGTCCGGGGCAATTCTTGATTTCCGGGCTTTCCGGGGTTCCGGCCATCGGGCCTCCTGGACCTCCGCACGATGGCTCCGGCGCGCCTCCTCGCGCTCGTCGTGGACCGCGGCGCCCCGACGGTCCACCGCCGAGCCCTCAAGACGATGACGGACCGCACGCCGAACGGCCGGGCGGACCCGATGGCCCCCCTCACGCGGGTCCGGACCATCGAGGCCCACACCCTCGTGGCTCGCTGGAACGCCAGTTGAGTGAAATGGGCCGCGAAATGCACCGCATTCACCAGCAGATCGAAGACCTCCGCCGCGCCCTTCACGAAGACCGCGACGAAGAAGAACAAGAAATAGAAATCGAGAATCGGCCGCAACCATAACGCGTCGAACAACGCGCGACGGGCGCAAACAAAGGGGTCGCGCAAACAAAGGGGTCGGGAGTCAATTCTCGAAAAAGACTCCCGACCCCTTTTTGGATCTATTGCTTCTGCGCGGCCAGCGCGCGAAACTCTTCCAGATACTTGGTCCACGTTTCCGTGAGCAGGCCAACCACGAACGGTTTTTCGCCGGCCAGGTCGATCGACTCGCTGCGGTCGGTGGACAGATCGTAGAGCTCCCACGGGCCGTTTTCGCCCTCGGATACCAACTTCCAATCGCCGATGCGGATCGCGCGGTTGCCCGAGTGATACCACCATAGATAATCGTGGACCACGCTGTTGTCGCTGGTAAAGGCCGGTACCAGGCTGCGGCCCGGGGCGGGCGGAATCGGCTGGCCGTTCCAGGCCTCCGGTTTTTTGCCGCCGACAAGCTCCAGAATCGTCGGCGCCAAGTCGACCAGGTGGCCCGGGTTGTGCCGCAATTCGCCCCGCGCGGCGATGCCCCGCGGCCAGTGCACGACCAGCGGCGTGGAGATGCCCCCTTCGTGAACGAATATCTTCGAGCGTCGTAACGGTGCGTTGGCCAGGTTGGCCCAGGGCGGCTCGAGACACAAGAACGATCGGGCCGAACCGGCCGGCGCGGCCGGGTCGTGGCCGTCGCCCCGCAAGACTTTTTCGGCGCTGGCGCCGTTGTCGCTCATGAAAAAAATAACCGTGTTGTCCAGCGCGTCCATGGCCCGAATCTGATCGAGCACGCGGCCAATTTCGCGGTCCATGCGGTCGACCATCGCCGCGTGGATGGCCATGCGGATTTTCCACTGCTGCTGTTGCTCGGCGCTCAGCGAATCCCAGGCCGGCACGCCGGGCGTGCGCGCCGACAGTTCGCAATCGACCAATCCCAGCTCCTTCATCCGCTCCAACCGCTTTTGACGCAGCACGTCCCAGCCCTCGCCAAATCGGTCGCGATACCGGGCGATATCCTCGGGCAGCGCGTGCAGCGGAAAGTGCGGGCACGTGAATGCCAGATAATGGAAGAACGGCCGCCCGGCGTATTGCGCGGCATGCTCTTTTAGACATTTGACAGCGTGGTCGGCGATGGCCACCGTCGCGTAGTAGCCCGAATCGGCGGCCACGGCCGGAAGTTTCTGGTCATCCTCAAAGTGGACGCGCGGCGAAAAGTAACGGTCCTGGTCCAGCACCAGATACGAGCGATCGAACCCTCCCTGCAAAGGCATTCCGTCGACGTGCCACTTGCCCGAGTGGTACGAGCGGTAGCCGAGCGGCTTGAGAAACTCCGGCAGCAATCGGGCCCAGGCCGGCCGGTCCCCGACCTTGATGCCTGTGTCGTTAGCGGCAGGAATCTCGTCGCGCCGCACCTGCTGCGCGTAATAGCCGGTGAGAATCGCGGCGCGCGAGGGCCAGCAACGGGCCGTGTTATAAAACTGCGTGAAGCGGAGTCCGCCTTGGGCCAGACGATCGAGATTCGGCGTGGCGATCTCGCCGCCGTAACAGCCCAAGTCCGAATAGCCCAGGTCATCGGCCAGGATCAACAGCACGTTGGGCCGCGCGGGCTCGGCGGCGTGCGTCGTGCCGGCACTAGCCAAGAGCAATGCCATGGCGCTAAACGCCACGGTGGTCAGCACTGGCTTCATGGCGATTCGATTCTCTTAGGCGGATCGCTGGCGGTTATTTCCGCACTTGCTGGAAATAGTGGGCGCCTTTTTTGTTCGCGGTCACGACGTCCAGCAGGCCGTCGCCGTTGACGTCGGCCACTTCGAACTGCGTGCCCACGCCGCTGTCGGTGTCGATCACGTGCGGGGTCCAAACCGGCTTGCCGTCCTTGCGCGACAGTTCATACCAGACCACGACCGCCGGCTCGTCGGGATTGACGTCGCCTTTGGGACCGTGGGCCCACCAGCGTTTGCCGGTGACGAAGTCGGGCAGCTTGTCGCCGTTGATGTCGGCCAGGCACAGGCTGTGCGTCTGCGAAATGTTCTTGTCGATCAGATGCGTTTCCCAGCCGTCGGGCTTCTGCTCGTGCCACCAGATGCCCACCTGATGGGCGCTGCTCGAAAGCACGTCGTTGTCGCCGTCGCCGTCAAAATCGTAGACATACATCTGCGCGCACGGCTCGCTGAATTTCACCGGATGAAATACCCAGGTCGATTGCGCTTTTTCGGCCGGCGCTTCCCACCAGCCGTCGGTCACCAGGATATCGGTGCGGCCGTCACCGTTGATGTCGCCGGCGCCGATGCCGTGCGAAAAACGGTCCGTGCCCGAAGCGTTGGCAGCCGAAATGGGCGTCAATTTCCACGGGCCCGCGGCCGATGGTTTGGCATAGCCGATGTACTTGCCCGGCTCATAGCCCAAGAGCAACTCGCGTTTGCCGTCGCCGTCGATGTCCAGAAAACTGGGGCTTTCGTTGTTCGTGATCGGCGTGGCCTCGTGGCGTGACCAGGGCGTGCCAGATTTATCGGGCTGCTCGAACCACCAGGTTTGTTTGCCAGGAAAATCGACCACGATCAGATCGGTGCGACCGTCGCCGTTGACATCGAAGGCGAAATCGCAAAACGATTCGCTGTAGGCGTGCGGATCGAACTCGGCCGGTTTTTCCAGAATCGAAACCATCTTCCAATCGGGGGCGGCGTAATAGACGCTGCCGGCGGCAATATCGAGTCGGCCGTCGTGGTTGAAGTCGCCGACGGCCACGCCTTCGCTGCGGAACTTCGCGTCAAGTTGCGTGCGTTGGAACGTGATGTTCGCAGATTTTTCCTGCGCCGCGCCGACAGCAGGCAACAGC
>JBGQKM010000372.1:0-4100 GCA_041499515.1 Planctomycetia bacterium
CTTGTGCCGAACAAAGACATCTCGCCCGAGAACGAAGCGGCCAACAGCGATCCAGGCGCTCCGCTGGCTCACTTGTTCATGTCCAAGGGCTACACCCCGGTGATCGATGGCAAGCCGGTCGATGCGTCCAAGTTGCGGACCATCACCTTCATGGGCCAGGACGGCAACGAACAGAAAGTCAACTATCTGGCGTTGGCTGCCCGTCACACCGCCGATGACGACGTGTGGCATATGTATGCCTACGGTTCGGAGGACAAGCCGCTTGTCGACGCCCGCTTCGGCGAAGGCGCCGGCCCCGGCAGCCAGCCGTTGGCCTTGGAAGTCAAAGACATCGAAGACAACACCGGCACGGCGTACGTGACGGTCTTCGACCGCTACCAGTGCAATTTCAAGATCACCTACAAGCCCGAATAAGGCCCATAGGCAGGCCCCAGCGCTTGCCGAATCCTTTCGACACCTGGCCGGCGACCCGGGGAAAGAGCTTCCTCGGGTCGCCGGTTTTTTTTGCGCGAAATGCCGGCCGTTTCGCGCGATTCATGGCGCTGCGCCTGCCGTGAGTTGGCCCGTTTTTCCGGCGCGACGTACAATGGAATTGTTGCGGCTGTAACCGGTTTCGAAACTGCGGGGACTGTCCCGATTTTGTGAAGTCCTCGGAACAAAATGGGACTGTCCCCTTCTCCGAGCAGTTTGGAAACCACCGTTTAAGCGCAGCATTTCTTTCCAACACGTTCCGACCTGTCACTCGAATTCGCGCCATGACCAGAGCCACGATGCCCGAATGCCGCGAGACGTCTGGCCCACGCTGGCTCGGCCGGCACGGCGCGCGGCTGGTGCATGCGTGCGTCCTGGGCCTGACGCTCTTGGGCACGATGGCCGCCGCGCCGCTTGCACATCGCCTGGCGGCCGACGAGCCGGTCAAGAAAAAGAAGGTCGTGCCGCCGGGCCCCGCCGACGTGCCGCGCGCGACGCGCGTCGCCAAGACGCCGGTGGAGCCGGCCGATTTCAAGTCGGCCCATTTTCTGGTGCACACCGATCTGCCGGCCCCCGAGGCCCGCGAGTTGTTGAACCGTCTGGAAATCATGCTTGGGCTGATCTCCAAATACTGGGGCCATCCGCCGGCCGCCACGATCGAATGCTATGTCGTCAACGACCTGAAACACTGGCCGGCCGACTCCATGGATCCGGCCGGCCGCGCCAAGATCGAACAGGGCGCCGGCATCACGCTGGTCGACACGCTCAGCCGCGGCAATCAAACCCTGGCCGCCAAGGCGGTCGTCTATGCCGTGGCCGATCGCGGCACGCCGCAGCACGAGGCGGTCCACGCCTATTGCGGGCAGACCTTCGGCCGGACCGGTCCGCTGTGGTATGCCGAGGGCATGGCCGAGATGGGTCAGTACTGGCGGCAAGGCGACTCAAGCGTCCATTGCCATCCCGAAGTGATCGAATACATCCACTCGCACCGGCCCAAGCCGCTCTCGGCGATCATCGCCGAGGACGGCGTCGCCCGGCCCGGCGGCGCCAACGCGCGCAGCGGCGACTCGTGGCAGAACTATGCCTGGCGCTGGGCCATTTGCCACCTGCTGGAAAACAATCCCAACTACCGCCAGCGCTTTCGCCCCCTGGGCCTCGGATTCCTCACCGGTCAAAAAGTGAGCTTCGGCGATGCCTACGGCGCGATGCTGTCGGAAATCGATTTCGAGTACCGCTTCTTCCTCCAGCACCTCGACGACGGCTATCGCGTCGACCTGTGCAGTTGGGACTGGAAACGCAAATTCCGCGAGCCGACCGGCAGCTCGTCGATGACCGTGCGCGTCGCGGCCGCGCGCGGCTGGCAGCCCGCCGGCGTGATCGTCTCGCCGGACAAGAAATACGACTATAGCGCCAGCGGCCTCTGGCAAATCAGCCCCGGCGGCCCCGACGTGACGGCCGACGGTCGCCCCGACGGCGCCGGACGGCTCGAAGGCATCATCTTCAAAGACTTTGCCCTCGGCCAACCCTTCCCGCTGGGCACCTATGGCTCGTTCACCCCGCCGGGCGACGGCCAGTTATATCTGCGCTGCCGCGACAAGTGGAACGAACTGGCCGACAACCACGGCGCGCTGAGTGTGAAAATCAAAAACTCCGGCCAGGGCAATCCCCTGCCGCGCCCCACCCGCACCGCCCCCGAGCCAGAGGAAACGTCCGACGTAACCGAGTAGCCTCCCCGCGCGTCGGGCCGCTGCGTCACAAGATCGGGCCATGCACTGTGGCTGGGCCCGGTAGTGTCCTAGCAGTGTGGTGGTCGACTCGTCACAAATGGGTACTGGGTTGCTACTGTATTGATGGGGCCGCCAGTCGACGGAGCACATCTGGGGGAGTATTCGGATTCCTCGCCAGACACATTTGCGTTCCGAGTTGGTCACGTTGCGAAAGTTCTCGCAGCGCCTCGGGCGGAGTGTTCGGGTTGGAGGCAAGCCGGTTGTCGAGCCTGTAGCCGGCTTGGATCCCATTAAAATGCACCAGATCGCTCAACCGCCTGGGAGACGTCGCGGGGTTGGAGGCATCCGCTAGCGCCTGGCGCGCCACGTTGTAGTCCCAACTCGCACTGCAAATCGCCACCGTCCAGGCCAGTAGCGCTAATATGGTCGCGAGTGAACTCCAGCGGCGTGGCCACATGGCAATCATCAGCCCGACGACAACCGTCCCTACTAATAGCCAAAACGCAACCTTCACTACCAAGAGCATTCCCCAGATTGGCATTTGGGCATCTGACCCAGACTCCCACATCATGGCCAATTCGGACACGGCTCGCAGGCCAACGAGCAGGGCCAACATTCGGATGGCAATTCTTCTTGCCGCCCGGCGGTCCAAACCAAAGAGGCGGTGCTGCTCGCGAATTGCCTCGTGTTGCTCGCTCATTCCGACATTGTAGCAGGGGACTGGGGTGGTGTCCCAACAGTGAGTTGGTCGTGGGCGGGCGCTTTTCACACGGGGCCGGCTCGATTGCTATTCCTCACAATCACGGATATTGGTGATTGTCCAGCCGCCGTTGATCTTGCGAAGGCTTACATTCTGTTTGCCCTGGATCGCGGGATTTGATGGGTCGCCGGTCGTCACCTCGACTTGGCCGTTCGCCACAACCGTGCCCTTTACAATGTGCTTGCAGTTAATCCGCTGATCTGTCGCGATGAGAGTAGAAAACGTCGAAAAGTCAGAATTGGATATGCCGTATGCGCGAAGCAAAAGAGGCTCCCACGGCCGAAAGTACCACAAGAAAACTCCTGCCACCGTCACAACCACGAACAGCGTCCGCAGACTGAAGCGGAACCAGCGGCGTTTAGGGGCGAGGGTCATTCAATTCGATTCTTTGGCGGATCAGTGTTCGAGAGCAGATAGAGGTAGCCGCAGAAGCAGCAAAAGAGCGTCAAGTAGGAGGCGCCGATGGTCACGAACCTATTGAGGATGCCCCCGATTGGCGTCATGTGCCCGGATCCCCACCACAAATACCACTGTAGTGCGAACATCAAGCACGCAGTGCCTACGAAAAACCATACCGCATGGCTCCAGCCACGCAGCCAAACGAGCGACGCCGACAAACCGCCCAGAATGGCGAAAGGCGCCAGCAAAGTCAGGTCCCATTCGTCGAAGGCCATTCCGACATTGTAGCAGGGACCGATCCTCCAGAATCATCACTGCTGGCCGAACCTCGCCCGCATAGCCGTTTCGTCGCTCCCCTGGCGCGTGTACAATAGCCCCTTTGCCGCCTTGCCCGGCACGTCCACTCTCCGCTCACCCCCGCAACGACCGATCATGAAGCTGGCTTTTAGTTCTAATGCGTATCTGCACTTTTCGATCGAGGCGACGATCGAAAAGATCGCCAGTTTGGGCTACACGGGCATCGAGATTTTGGCCGACGTGCCCCATGCCTGGCCGGCCGGATTGCTGAGAGAGCGAATCGATTCGATCCGCGAGCGACTGCAAAAGCACCGCCTGACGATCTCCAACGTCAACGCCTTCATGATGAACGCCGTGGCCGATCCGCGCCAGCCCTATTGGTATCCCGGCTGGACCGATCCCGAGGTGAACTATCGGGCCATTCGCCGCGAGCACACCAAGCGGGC
>JBGQKM010000373.1:0-4099 GCA_041499515.1 Planctomycetia bacterium
CGTGGCCCAGATCAGCGCCCCGCGATAGTTCGTCGTGCCGCTGCCAAACAACGTGGCCACGCCCTTGAAATTGTCATTGCCGCCGTTGGCAAAAGCCAAACACAGCACGGCTATCAGAATGAAAACGACACTCATCGCATCGCACCAAAAAAACCGCGATTCTCTGGCAATTCCCGGGTGGTTTACGTCTATTGGCTCTGTCACACGTGCATCCAGATCGGCCGAAACCATCATAACTCGCGGGCCAGGCCCGAGGGCTATAGAATATCCCCTCGTGATTGGATTTTTTGACAGGGAGACCGACCCGGTGCGAAACATTCGACGAAAACCCGCCACAGCAATCGTGATCGCATCGTGCATGGCCGCGGCCGCGCTGGCTTACGCAACGGCCGCGCTGGCGGAAGAAACAGCCAACCTGGGTTCGGTCGTCGAGCGGCACGAGATGATTCCGATGCGCGACGGCACGCGGCTGTCGGTGTATCTCTACACTCCGCCCGGCGTGGGCCCCTGGCCGGTGCTCTATCAGCAGCGCTACGCCGATGCGCACGGCCGCGCGACGCGCGAGCAGATGGCCCGGCTGGCCGCGGCCGGCTATGTCGTGGTGATGGAGAACTTTCGCGGAGCGCAACTTTCCGAAGGCACGTGGGTCGGCTATCGGGCCCTTGGCTGGGGGAAACTACAGGATGGCTACGACACGGTCGAGTGGCTGGCCAAACAGCCCTGGTCCAACGGAAAGATCGGCACCTTCGGCGGCTCGCAGGCCGGCTTTGCCCAAAACTTTCTGGCCGTCACCCAGCCGCGGCACCTGGTGTGTCAGTATATGACCGACACCGGCTTGAGCCTGTTTCACGAGGGCTATCGCATCGGCGGCGCCACCAAGCCCGAGCGGTTCAAAACCATGGACGCGGTCTGCCGCGTGCCGGCCGACAATCGCAAGCTGCTGGCCGAATGGTTCGCGCATCCGAGCTACGACGCCTATTGGGCCGAAGAAGATTGCACGCGCCATCTGGCTGAAATGAACGTCCCCTGCTTCACGCTCGGCAGTTGGTACGACTATATGTGCGTCGGCTCGGTCGAAAGTTTCATCGGCCGTCAGCACCACGGCGGGCCGAACTCGCGGGGCAAGCAGCAACTCTTGATCGGGCCCTGGCTGCACGGCGGCGCCAAAGACAACCACAACGGCGAACTGACCTATCCGGCCAACGCCGCCTTTGAGCTCGAAGCCCACATGCTCCGCTGGTTCGATCACTACCTGTGCGGCGTCGACAACGGGGTGGATCGCGAAGCGGCGGTCCGCTATTACGCGATGGGCGCGGTCGACGATCCAAACGCCCCGGGCAACCAATGGCGCACGGCCGACGACTGGCCGGTCCCCTCAGAACCGACCGCCTATTATCTGCACAGCGGCGGCGGACTCAACGCCGACGCTCCCAGCGCCGAAGAACCGGCCACCCGCTTTTTGGCCGATCCCGAGCACCCCAACGCGATTCCCGGCACGGCCTTTCCCGGCGCGCGCGACGCCCGGGCTTTCGAGGCGCAGGCGGAAGTTCGCACCTTCACCACCGAACCGTTGGCCCAACCGGTCGAGTGGACCGGCAAACTCCGCGCCGAGTTGTACGTCTCGTCCTCGGCCCCCGACACCGACTTCATCGTCCGCGTCAGCGACGTCTATCCCGACGGCCGCTCGATCTTGATCGCCGACTCGATCCGCCGCGCCCGTTATCGCAATGGCTTCGATCGCGAAGCATTTTTAGTGCCGGGCGAAGTCGCCAAAGTCGCGTTCGACGTCGGCTGGCTGAGCCAGGTTTTCGCCCCCGGCCATCGCATCCGCTTCACCGTAGCCAGCACCGGCGCGCCGTTTTACGAACCCAACCCCAACACCGGCCGCCCGCTCACGATCGAGCCGCCCACCGACGCCGCAGTCGCCCACAACAGCCTGCACCACTCCCCCGCCCACCCCTCCCGCATCCTGGCGCCCGTGCGCCCGGAGTGACGAGCGGTCGATGGCACGGCGCCCGTCGCGCAATCCCGATCGGTTATGATGGCGATATGCAATTCAGCCTGCGAAGCCTGATGTTTGCCCTTCTTTGGTTCGGTCTGGCCGCCTTGGCTCTCGCTGAGGTTTTTCGCTTCGGAGAGGCGGCTGACGTCGCCAGGGCTGATGGCGCCTTTGTCTGTGGAGAAAGCGAGATGCTTTTTACGAGTGCGTTCGGTCTCGCCGTCCTTGCTGGGGTGTTGGCCCTATTAGGACGGCATCGAACTGCGGCGATTATCGGCGGCGTAACCGCATTCTTGATTGTGCTGGTTCTCATGGATACATCCATCTAAAATTCAAGATTCGAACTGCCCAAGACCAGTCCTTGGCCAGCTTCTTGCGTGAGCGCTTGGGGATGTCACAATGGATATTCTTGCTCGCACAGGTTTGCAAGACATTGAGGCGATCGCGATGAACCCGTTTCCAGAGGAATGGGAGCTACTAGCTCTATTTGAGTCTGAGCCAACGATCACCGATCGTGACGTGCCTTGGTCTTATAATCGATTGACGTTCGAGACAAAACGTGGGGCCGACGAAATTCGCTGCGAAATTGAGCCGGGCCACGAGATTCTGAATATTAACTGGTGGCACGACGGGAAGGAAAAGCTGAAGCTCGAATTGTATTGGGTTGATGGTCTGCGGGTCGTGAGGGGCGGCGGGATTGACTACTTGATTGCCAGATTTCGCGATCAATACTCATGCGACCTGGAATTCCATCTCAAGCCAGAGATTCACATGCGATGGGCAACCTCTACGGAGTGCCCGCCCCGGTAAATCCTGATTTCAAACTGGTCTACTCCCCGCCTCCCGCGTTTCTTGCACGGCGGCTGCCCGAGCGGTAGATTGGGTCGGCGGTTTTGGTCCTTTATTGCTCGATGATGAACGGGCGCGAGCGTGCGCTCGGATTAGGAGCTTCTCATGGCGGTTGTCGATGGCGGAACGTTGGTGGCGCGGGTGCTGGGAGAGCAGAAGGTCAAATATCTGTTCTCGATCAACGGCGGCCACTTGTTTCCGATTCTGGCCAACCTCCGCGAGCAGGGCATCAAGCTGATTCACATGCGGCACGAACAGGCCACGGCCTATGCGGCCGATGGCTGGGCCCGCACCACCGGCACGCCGGGCGTCTGCTGCGTCACGGCCGGCTGCGGATTGACCAACGCGGTGACCGGCCTGTGCGTCGCCGGGCTGACCAATAGCTCGGTGGTTTGCATTTCGGGCCAGCATCCCTTCGGCGAAGATGGCCTGGGTTCGTTTCAAGAGGCTTATGGCTCCGAAATCTGCCGCACGTTCAGCAAGTTCACGCATCGCGTGCTCGATTGGTATCGCATTTCATTTGATGTGCGACAAGCGTTTCGCGAGGCCATCGCGCCGCCGCAGGGCGTTTCGGTGCTCGAGATTCCGACCAACGTGCTGTATCACCAGGAAGAAGAGACCGACCAGGTGCCGGGGGCCAAAATCTATCAGCCCGATCAACTGCGCGCGCAGGGCGACCCGCGCTGGATCGAGCGCACGGCCGACCTGTTGGCCCACAGCGAGCGGCCGCTGCTGGTCGGCGGCGACGGGGTTTTCTGGTCGGGCGCGGCGGCCGAGCTGGTCGAGTTGGCCGAGTTGACGCGCACGCCCGTCTATTCGCGCCGCGCCGGCCACGGAGCACTCAGCGAAGAGCACGCGCTGGCCGTGCAGGGGGCCTGGAAAAAACCGTTCACCGGCCGGGCCGACCTGGTGATCGCGGTGGGCTTTCGCTTCTGGAGCGGCGAAAAATTCGGCCAGCCCCCGACCTGGACCGACAAAGCCACGTACGTGCAGATCGACGCCACGCCGACGCGCATCGGCTGGCAGGTGCCGGCCGAAGTGGCGATCGTCGGCGATCCAAAACTCGTCTTGCGGCAGTTGATCGACGCGGTCAAAACCCGGCAGAAGGATTTCGGCCCGCGGAAAAATGCCACCTGGATCGCGGAAGTCGCCACGGCCCGCGAAAACTTTCGCAACATGGTGCGCGAGCGGTCCGAAAAAGTCCGCCGCGAGATGCCCATCCATCCCGACCGCCTGATCGGCGATCTGGCC
>JBGQKM010000374.1:0-4038 GCA_041499515.1 Planctomycetia bacterium
AAACTGCCGCAGGTCAAGAGTGGCCAGGCCCTGACCGCGGCGCCGGAAAAGAAAGTGATCAACGTCTACCAGGACGGCCAAATCACGCTGGACCGCAAGAATGTCACGCTCGACGAGTTGAGAGACCGGCTGGCCGCGGCGCGCAGCCAATACCGGGCCCTGGGGGTCACGGTGCGCGGCGACGGTTCGGCTCCGTTTCAACGCATCGCAAGCGTTCTCGGCGCCTGTAAACAGGCGGGAATCGCCGATCTGGCGATCTCGGTCGAGATGGCCAGCACGGATAAAAAAAATGTGCACCGTTAGCTCCCTCATGCCGTTGGCGGTGCTCTGGAATGCGCAGATCGGCCGCTGGGTGGTCTGGGTCGGCCTGGTCGTCTTGACCGTGGCCCTGCTGGTGTTGGTCCGCACGCGCTGGGGCCAGTCGCAGCCGCTGGGCAAGTGCGTGGTGCTCTCGCTTGTGGCCCATTTGCTGCTGGGAATTTACACCACCACCGTGAACATCGTCACCGCTACGGTCGGCTCGCCCGACGGCCAGGGCATTCAAGTGGCTCTGGTCGACAGCACCAGCGCAAGCGACGGCGGGACCACCGCGGATGCCGGCGCGGCCGATCCCTGGAATCCGGTCGCGGGTCCGGAATCCGAGGCGGGCTTTGGCACGCCGTCCGACTTGGCGCCGATCGCCAGCCCTGCCGATCTGCCGGCGGCAGCGACTCCGCAAAGAAAAACTCCGGTCGAGCCGGCCGTGCCGTTTCCCACTACCGAACCGCCGGAACTCTCGACCAACGACGACGCGGGGCCGCCGGTGATTGGCGCGATCAAAGATCCGATTGCCAAGTCCTCGGCCGCCGTGGCCGAGCCGATTGAAATGCCGCAGCCGGACGAAGACGGCGGCGACTTGGTACCCCCGCCCGAGCGGCCCGATCCGATGCCCGAGACGCACGGCGACCGTTCGACCGACGGCGATCCGCCGCCAGGCGACGCGGCCAGCCAGGATGACGGCGTGAAACCCGATCGGTCCAACACGGCGCAGCCGGGCGAGGCCGACGCGGAAACTCAGCGGCGGGCTGGGGCAGGGGCGAACCTCGTCGGGCCGCAGGCCGGAATGGGGCCCTTGAAACCGGTGCCGAAAGCCTTGCAGCAGCGGATGGGCAATCACCTGCAAGTGGCCAAGGGCCTGGGCGCGACGCAGGCCAGCGAAGCGGCCGTCACGGCCGCGTTACGGTTCTTGGCCGACAGACAAGATGTCAACGGACATTGGGACGCGCGGCGCTTGGAAGGCGGAGCGGCCGGGGCCGCCGACGGCCAGGAGCGGCAGGGGGCCGGATCGCACGCCGACAACGGAATTACCGGGTTGTCGCTCTTGGCCTTTCTGGCGGCCGGACACACCCATTTGCAAGGCCCTCATCAAGCGACGGTCCGACGCGGGCTGGAGTATCTGCTTGCGACGCAGGACGCCGACGGCTCGCTCGCCGCAACCACGAATATCTTCGAACGCATGTATTGCCATGCCATGGCAACCTGCGCGCTGAGCGAGGCGTTTGCCATGACTGGTGATCGGCGGCTGGAGCCCGCGGTGCGACGCGCCATCGAGTTCACCGTCCGCACGCAAGATCGCACGTCAGGAAGCTGGCGCTATCTGCCGGGCCAGTCGGGAGACACCAGCCAGCTCGGTTGGCAGGTGATGGCGCTGAAAAGCGCGGAGCTGGCCGGAATCGCCATCCCGCAAGAAACGCGGGCCGGCATCGCGCGATTTCTCGCAAGTGTCGCGGCGGGCAACCAGCGCGGTTTGGCCTTTTATCAGCCGGAACGGGCGGTGGTCACCCGCTCGATGACGGCCGAGGCGCTGGTCTGTCGGCAGTTCTTGGGCATCCTTGACCGTCCGGAGTCGCTCGGCGAAACGAGCGACTTTCTGCTGCAGGAGTTGCCCGGCGTCAGTCACACGAACCTCTATTACTGGTATTATGCGACGTTGGCGATGTACCAGTTGCAGGGCAATTCGTGGCAGCGCTGGAATGAGGCGTTGCAGAAGAAGCTCCTGGCCACGCAGCGCGGCGACGGCCCTTTGGCCGGCAGTTGGGATCCGGATCCGGTTTGGGGCGGTTGTGGGGGCCGCGCCTATAGCACGGCTCTTGCCACGCTGTGCCTGGAAGTCTACTACCGATTCCTGCCGTTGTACGTCGAAGCCGCGGGCCGGGACCGGCGTGCTAAGTAGTTGGCCCGTATGGGGCTACCGGCCGTCCGGGGGATGCCGTCGAGCGCAGGCGGCCGTTTGACACTCTGAACGCGGCCACTAGAATTAATAGTAACGGTTGGTTCAGCGCAAGTGCGTCCGGACGTTGCGTTGAAACGGACACGAAGCTATCGGTCCAAACCGTTACCCGCCCCGGCTTCGGTCGTGCACACCTTCAAAGGCAAGGCGCTTCTATGTTCGGCATTGGGATACCAGAGCTTCTAATCGTCGCCTTCATCGTGCTGATCCTGTTTGGCAGCCGCTTGCCCAACGTGATGCGCTCGCTGGGACAAGGCATGGTCGAATTCAAAAAGGGCGTGCAAGGCATCGAAGACGACAAGGAAGGTCCGCCGAAAAAATAATCGGCTGCCTGCCGGCGTGCGCCCCTTGAGTCGTGCGGTGGCAACTGATGTCTACGCGAAGGAGATCCTGCGATGTTTGGGCTTGGTCCCGCTGAAATGATGATCGTGCTTGTGATCGCCGTATTGTTGTTCGGCAAGCGCCTGCCCGAGGTGGGCCGTTCGCTGGGCAAGGGACTCATGGAGTTCAAAAAAGGGCTCAACGATATCAAGAGCGAGGTCGATGCGGCGACCTATGCCCCGCCGTCGACGACGCGGGTTGCGCAGCGCTATAACGCTGACGACCACGATGAGCCAACCGCCCCGAAGTTCGAGCCCCCTGCCCACGAGCCGACCGAAGCCGTGAAGCAGAGTCCCGAAGCGCCAGTGTAATCCCGAAGCGCAGGCCTGGCGACGAAGCGTCGAGCGTCTGGCCAATTGCAGCCGGTCCCGGCCGAGCGAAGGACAATCAGACCATAGGAAACGAGTTCCCGGGCGGCTAGCTCAGTTGGTTAGAGCGCCATCCTCACACGGTGGAAGTCACAGGTTCGAGTCCTGTGCCGCCCATGCCCCCGTTTTGCAGAGTATCGCGGATAATCGCGGACCCCGGCAGAACAGGGGCTTTTTCATGCGCGGTGCTGGTTGCCGATCTGTCTGCTTCGACCGGCATTTATTGGTAACGTGCCAACTCTTCGGCGATGCGATCGAGTCCGGTAAGGAGAATCTCATCAGGTCGGCCGAACGAGATCCGTAGAGCCCCCGAGTCGCCGAATACTTCTGCCGGCATCACCAGAACGCGTTGCCGTTTGAGCAGCCCCAGGGCGAAAGTTTGCGAGTCGATCGGAATATCCAGGGGCACGTAGGCGAATGGGACGCCCTCGGGCTCGACGATTGCCAGACCGTGCGTTGCTGCCCAAGCTCTCAACCGGGCAAGCCCGCTGTCTCTCATGCTCGAGTAACGATCGAGGAATTCGCCTCGACGCGCCAGTACCTCGAGTGCAAGCTGTTCGCACAACGGTGAATTACAGACGGTGACGTACCGCTTCAAATTGACCATCGCTTCGATAACGTCCTCGGGCCCGACGCTCCAGCCGATGCGCAGCCCGGGAAACCCGCACAGCTTGGACAGGCTGCTGGCCGAGACGGCTCGTGGCACGTGGCGGACAACCGATTGAGCGAAGTCGAAAACGTAGTCCTCATCATTGACGATGCCGATTCCCCGCGCGGCCAACTCTTTGAGGTGCACGAAGTCGCTGCCGCTGCAGCGAGTCCCAGTCGGGTTGTGCGGCGAGTTGAGCACCACGAGCCGGGTTTCCTTCCGCACCGCGTTTTCAACGGCTCGCCAATCGATGCGGTATCCGAGCTCGTCCGAGAGGGAAACTCGAGACACGTCCGCCCCGAAGAACGCCGGCACCTCCCAAGCCTGCTGCCAGCCGGGAGTGAACGCGATCACGTGATCGCCCGGACGCA
>JBGQKM010000375.1:0-4022 GCA_041499515.1 Planctomycetia bacterium
ACAGGCTCAGGTTGGCCACGTCCGAGCCGGCCGGCAGCGTGGCTGGCACGTGATTGGCCCGACCCACGACGCCCGCGGCGGCCACGGCGTCCATCTCGGGCGTGATGGCGGCGGCCAGCGGCGTTTTTCCGCCTAGCGAGGCCTGGGGCTCATCGGCACAGCCATCGGGAATGACCAGGGCGTATTTCATCAGCATCACCGTCCAACCGCCAGGACTCGCACCACCGAGGGCCTGACTTTCGTTAATCCTGAACTCGCATGCGGACGCTACGGCCGCGCAAAAACGACAGCCGGTCGATGGCTTCGATCGCGCGACAGATCGCGCCTTCGGTGGTATTGTGCGTCATGATGACCAGCGGGACAACGCCCTGGCTGCCGTCTTCGGCTTCATGCTGAATCACCGAGGCGATCGAGATGTTTTGTTTGCCCAGCAGCCCGGCGATTTCAGCCAGCACGCTAGGCTGGTCGGCGACGTTGAACCGCAGATAGTAGCGGCCCGATACGTTGCGATAGTCGCTCACGGCCACGCCGGAGCCCTGGGGCGACCACAACGCCAGCGCGCGAAAGGTGATGGCCGAGCGGCCGACCACGGTATCGATCATATCGGCCACGACGGCCGAGGCAGTCGGCATTTGGCCGGCTCCCAAGCCTGAGAAAAACACCCGGCCCACGGCGTCGCCCACCACGCTGATGGCATTGTAGGCCCCGCGCACCTCGGCCAGCGGACTGCCGAGCTTGACCAGCGTGGGCGAGACGTGCAATTCCAGGCCGGCGGGCGTCAGTTGCGCCACGGCCAGTAGCTTGATGCGATGCCCCAACTCTTTCGCGTAACGCAGGTCGGCCAGGTCCAGCGTATCGATGCCTTGCCGCGGAATCTCGTCCCACGCGATGCGAGCGCCAAAGGCCAGATGTGCCAGAATCGCCAACTTCTGCGCCGCGTCGCTGCCGTCGACGTCCATCGTCGGGTCGGCTTCGGCATAACCCAATCGCTGCGCTTCGCGAACCGCGTCGGCGTACGACGTGCCGTGCGCTTCCATTTGCGTCAGGATATAGTTGCTCGTGCCGTTGAGAATGGCATGAATCGACTGGATCTGATTGGCCGAGAGGCACTGGCTGATGTTGGCGATGATGGGAATGCCGCCGGCCACCGAGGCTTCGAATGCGATCGAGCGGCCCAATTGGCGAGCCCGATCGAACAGCTCCGGGCCATGGGCCGCCAACAGCGCCTTGTTGGCCGTGACGATGTCTTTTCCGCTGGCCAGAAGATCGAGCATGATCGTGCGAGCCGGCTCGAGCCCGCCGATCAGGAGCGCCACCACCGAGATTTCCGGATCGTCGATGATGCGCCGGATGTCGTCCGAGAGGATGCCTGGCGGCAGTTCGATCCCGCGGGCCTTTTTCAAATCGCTGACGACGACCTGACCGAGGACCAGGTTTCTGCCGGCCTGGCGGGCGGTACGTTGGCCGAATTCCAACAGTATGCGAGCCACACCCGTGCCGACCGTGCCCAGTCCGACAATGGCTACTTTGGTGTTTGGCATGAGGGAATCGCGTGTGAAAACGGTCGAATTTGTTATCGTAGGATAGTTTTGGACGGTGCGTCAAGGATCGACTTGACGCGGTGGTGGCTGAACAGTGTGTTGGTCGCTCGCTTTACCACCAGCGATGCGGATGCTTGCGGTAATCAGGTGCCGGTAGAGAATTTGGCATTTTTGGCGCCCTAGATATTTTTGCCTCAGGGAAGACGCGGTGCATCCGCTCGAAGTCTTCCTCGGTCATTTCTGCGTAAGTGGTAATGCCGTCCCAATACACTGCGCCCTGCTTGTAGCCAAACAGGAACGCCACGATTTTCCAAGAGATAGGCTGAGGCCATTCAGGATCGTCAAGGGAATACGATGTTGTGTGCTGGATCAGCTCATCGCGTTCCTTGACTATGCTCACAGTCCGCATGAGCCAAGCCAAGCCGCACGCAAGAACCGTCGTCACCACGAACAGCGTCCGCAGGGATTAGGCGAACCAGCGGCGCTTAGGGGCGGGGATCATGGGGACATGCCGCCAATTATGCACAATAGTGCAGCGCAGGCGAAGAACCCCGCAACTCCCAGAAAGCATCGCCTGCGAGCCAGTAAACCCCTGTCGGTCAGGTCCCTCGGCCTAAAGAGAATATTGAAGGGATTCCCAAACATCCCATCGGGAAACAGTGGCAAGTCGGGCTTACGGTATTTCACTGCCAAACACATGTTCACTACAGCCGTCAGCCAGCAGACGAAGGCCGCAATAAGCACGGATGCGCCAAGGAATTTCATTCCAACATTGTAGCAGGGGACTGGACAGTTTTTAGGTCAGCTATTTCCGCTAAAAATGCTCCTACTCGCCTGGCAGCGCGGCTGATCCTCGCGCATCGGTGTCGGGCGCTCATCCTGGCCTCTTCTAAACTTCGCCATGACGGCGCGCTCGGCCCGCCAGCGGCATGCAATTGAACTCGCGGAGGCGCGTGCCGTCTTTGAGGTCGCCCTGTGGCTTGCGGCCATTGGCCCTAGCGCGATACAGTGCTTGGATCAGCCGACTCTTCATTTTCACCGCGAGATTTCCGCATGAACGCCGCATCGTTGGATTTTCTGCGCCGCTTGCTGGAAACCCCAAGTCCCTCGGGCTATGAGCAGCCTATCCAGGAAGTGGTGCGGCAGTATGTCGCCAGTTTTGCCGACCAGGTAAGCACCGACGTGCACGGCAACGTGATTGTCGCACGCAATCCCGGCGCTCCGCTGCGCGTGATGTTCGCCGGCCACTGCGATCAAATTGGTTTTTTGGTGCAATACATCGACGCCGAGGGTTTCTTGTACGTGCAGCCGATCGGCGGGTGGGATCCCATGGTGTTGATCGGCCAAAAACTGACGGTCTGGACTTCCAGCGGGCCGGTGTTTGGCGCGATGGCCCGCAAGCCGATTCATTTGCTCTCGGATGAAGAGCGCAAGCAAGTCCAGAAGCTCAAGGACTTGTGGTTGGATATCGGGGCGAAAGACAAAGCGGAGGCCGCCGGACTGGTGAAAGTCGGCGATCCGGTGACCTTGCAGCTTGGCTTCACGCAAATGCGAAATGCCCTGGGCTGTTCGCCGGCCATGGACAACAAGTCCGGGCTGTGGGTCGCGATCGAGGCTCTGCGGCGCACCAGTCCCAAAAAACTCAATTGCGCGCTATTTGCCGTCTCGACCGTTCAGGAAGAAATCGGCCTGCGCGGGGCCACGACCAGCACGTATGGCGTGAATCCGCAGGTCGGAATCGCCATCGACGTCACCCATGCGACCGATTGTCCGACGATCGACAAGAAACAAGAGGGAGACGTGGCACTCGGCAAAGGTCCGGTGATCTACCGCGGACCGAACATGAACCCGATGGTCGTGGAGAAACTGATGGAGACCGCCGCGGCCGGCGAAATCGCCTATCAGGTCGCCGCCAGCGGTCGGGCCACACCGACCGACGCCAGCTCGATACAAACCAGTCGCGGTGGTGTCGCCACGGGACTGCTGAGCATTCCGAATCGGTACATGCACAGCCCTGTGGAAATGATTTCGCTGGACGACATCGACCGGGCCGCCGATTTGCTGGCCGGTTTTGCCTTGCGGCTCAACGGCGACGAAAAGTTTACGCCGTAGCGTCGGCAGGCATCGGGCATTGCTTAGACCGCTCGATGCCAAGGCCCGCCGCCACGCCCGGCTGGCCCGAGTCGAACGCGATTGCCGTACTCCTGCCAAAATGGCACCTCTCGCCATTGATTCCTCGTGGTGCCGCGGTGCGCCAAGCGGCGGCGGTTGTCTTGTAAATCCTTGTTATTCAATGGCTTGTGTATTGATTGTGCATCTTGGCACAAGCGTTGCTTTAAAGGAGAGCCGCTTGGGCGATTGTCTGCCAATTGTGGCTTTCGTCGCGGAGGAAAAGCCTGCATTTTTAACATTTTCGCGTGGTCGACTGCTCGCCTCGATGGGTTGAGCGGCGGCTGGTCACAGATAACGACCGTAAGAGGA
>JBGQKM010000376.1:0-4019 GCA_041499515.1 Planctomycetia bacterium
CGAGCGCCGTTTTCACGCTCGCCACGCACTTCGCCGCGGTCAGCTTTTCGGTCACGAAGTCCTGAAATTCCGCGAGATCGCGCGCCACGCATTTGAGCAGGAAATCCACCTCGCCCGACAGCATGTGGCACTCGCGCACCACCGGCCAGGCACGCACCTGGTCTTCGAAGGCCTTGAGATCGGCCTCGGCCTGGCTGGACAGGCCGACAAAAGCAAAGGCCGTCAGCTCGAAGCCCATCGCCTTGGCATCGAGGTCGGCATGATAGCCGCGTATCAGTCCCGCCTTTTCCAAGGCGCGCACTCGGCGCAAGCAAGGCGGCGCGGTGATCCGGGCGCGCTCGGCCAACTCGACATTGGTGATCCGGCCGTTGGCCTGAAGCTCGGCCAAAATTTGTAGGTCAATCGTATCGATCTTGTGGCGTCCCACGGGCGCTCCCGGCTATGTCTCACGCAAGATTATGTCGTGAGCGGCCTGTTGAGCAATTATATTTCACGCCAGGTCCGCGCTTGACCTTTCGTCCCCGCACACAGATATGACGCAATCCGCCGTCCCACGAGGAATCCATGTCCGAATCCGAGCATGCCAAGGTCGTCATTCTGGGCAGCGGACCGGCCGGGTGCACGGCAGCCATTTACGCGGCGCGCGCGATGCTCGAACCTATGTTGATCGCCGGCATTCAGCCGGGCGGGCAGCTGACGGTCACCACCGAGGTCGAGAACTATCCGGGCTTCGCGCAGGCCATCCAGGGGCCTTGGCTCATGGAGCAGATGCAAGCCCAGGCCGAACATGTCGGCACCAAATCCGCGTTCGACACCATCGTTTCGGCCGATCTGTCGCGCCGCCCGTTCGTGCTCGAAGGCGACAGCGGCACGCGCTACACCGCCGACACCCTCATCATTGCCACCGGCGCGCAGGCCAAATGGCTCGGCATTCCGGGCGAGGACCATTTCAAGGGCTATGGCGTCTCGGCGTGCGCCACCTGCGACGGATTCTTTTTCAAGGACAAGAAGGTGGTCGTGGTGGGCGGCGGCAACACCGCGGTCGAGGAAGCGCTGTTCCTCACCAATTTCGCCAGCGAGGTGACGCTCATCCATCGGCGCGATTCGCTGCGCGCCGACAAGACCAATCAGATGCGCCTGGAGAAGAATCCGAAGATCCGCATGATGTGGCACACCGTCGTCGACGATGTCATCGGCGGCGGTACGCCGAAGGCGGTCACCGGAGTACGCCTCTGCAATGTGGGGACGGGTGCAAAAAGCGAATTCGCAACGGACGGCGTTTTCGTCGCCATCGGCCACACGCCGGCGACGGAGATATTCCGCGGCCAAATCGAGATGGATGCGGAAGGCTACATCCGTACCGCGGCCGATTCCACGCGCACCAATGTGCCGGGCGTGTTTGCCGCCGGCGACGTGGCCGACGAGTACTACCGGCAGGCCGTCACGTCGGCCGGTTCGGGCTGCATGGCCGCCTTGGATGCCGAACGCTGGCTGGCATCGCGCGAATCGTAGTGGGCACCTCCGGCCTGTTTTGCGAAACTTTGATCGTTCCATGCGTTTCACCTTGGGCTGTTTTGCCAAAGGGCATTGCCGTGCAAAAAATGACCGTGGCCGATGCCCGCCGTTCGGAGGCCGCCGGCAAGAGCGTGCGGCTGCAAGGCTGGATCCGCACTCGCCGCGACTCCAAGGGGGGCTTCAGCTTTCTGGAGATCAGCGACGGCTCGTCGATTGGCAACATCCAGGTCATCGCGGCGGCCGCCCTGCCGAACTATGAGTCGGAGATCAAGCGACTTTCGGCCGGTTGCAGCGTGACGGTGGAAGGCGCGGTGCAGGCCTCGCCGGCCAAGGGCCAGGCCACCGAAGTGCAGGCGGAAAAGATCGTGGTGCACGGTTGGGCCGATCCCGAGACCTACCCGCTGCAAAAGAAACGGCATTCGTTCGAGTTCTTGCGCACGCTGGCCCATCTCCGCCCGCGCACCAACACGTTCGGCGCGATCGCCCGGGTGCGAAATTGCATTGGCCGTTCGATCCATAGTTTTTTTCAAGAGGATGGTTTTCTCTGCATCCAGTCGCCGATCATCACGGCCAGCGACTGCGAAGGGGCTGGCGAAATGTTCAAGGTCACGACGCTCGACCTGGCCCAAGTGCCCAAGGCGGGACCGGCGGTCGATTTTGCGCAAGATTTTTTCGATCGGCCGGCGTTCCTGACCGTGAGCGGACAACTCGAGGCCGAGATCTTCGCCTGCGCGCTGGGCAAAGTGTATACGTTCGGCCCCACGTTTCGCGCCGAGAATTCGAACACTTCGCGGCATCTGGCGGAGTTCTGGATGATCGAGCCCGAAATGGCTTTTTTCGAGTTGACCGACAATATGGATCTGGCCGAACGTTTCTTGAAGCGGATTTTTCGGGACGTGCTGTCCCAATGTCCCGACGACATGCAGTTTTTCAACGCCCAAATCGAGCCCACCGTGTTGGCGACATTGGAGAACATCGTCGCCACCGACTTCGTGCGACTGCCCTATACCGAAGCCGTCGACATTCTGACGCGATCCGGAGCTACGTTCGAGTTTCCCGTGGCCTGGGGCCACGACCTGCAGGCCGAGCACGAGCGCTACCTGACCGAACAGCATTGCAAGAAGCCGGTGATCTTGTTCGACTATCCGTGCGCGATCAAGCCGTTCTACATGCGCGTCAACGACGACGGTCGCACGGTGCGCGCCATGGACATCCTCGTGCCGCGCGTCGGCGAAATCATCGGCGGCAGCCAACGCGAGGAGCGGCTCGACGTGATGACCCAGCGGATGCGCGAACAGAAACTCGATCCCGAGAGCTACTGGTGGTATCTCGACCTGCGCCGTTACGGCACGGTGCCGCACGCGGGCTTCGGCTTGGGATTGGAGCGGGCCGTGCAGTTTGCCACCGGCATGGCCAATATCCGCGACGTGATCCCTTTCCCGCGGGTTCCGGGTAACGCCGATTTCTAGAACCGGTTTCAAATGCTCGGAGAAGGGGACAGTCCCATTTTGCTTCGAGGAAGACCGCAAAATTGGGACAGTCCCCGCAGTTTCGAAACCGGTTCTCGGGCTTTGTCCAGGCGTTACGGCTGGGGCCAGAACATCAGTCCGAAGGCGAGTCCGCCAACGGCCAGGCCCGACAAAACCAGCCAGTCGCAAGGGGTTAAAAAGATGGACATGCGGCGATTCCTCTATCGCGACTTTAGGTCAAGCCCACGGTTTTGCCCGCTCGAAACCCCGAGGCCGCCAAACTGTGGCGCGGTCGTGCCGACGGAGCCGATTGTCGGACCCGCCCAAGCGTCTTGAGAATAGGCAAACTTCCTTGATTTTCTCGCTCTGGGTGAATAGGCTAGAGAATAATCAGGGGCATGCTCGCATTTTTTCTTGGCCCGTTCGGGCAACACCTTCGACCGCGCGAGCCACGAGTTACCGGCAACACGGAACGGCAGATGCACGAGTATTTCTACCCGGCGGTCGCTGGCTGGCGGCCCAGGGGGGCCTTTCAGAAGGCGGTCATGCGCAAGCGCGGCTATTTTCCGGCAGCGGTCTTGACGGCGCTGGCCAGTCTAGTCGCGCTGTCGTGCGGCGAAGTCGCCCGGGCTGGCACGCTGGTGGATTTCAATTTCGCGAATTTCGGGACCGTCCAGGTCGATCTGTTCGATGACCTGACGCCGGCTACGGTTACGAATTTCCTGAGCTACGCGAATTCCGGCGCATTTACCAACACGATCATTCACCGTTCGGTCGCCAATTTCGTCATCCAGGGGGGCGGGTTCAATACGCAATTTGGGGCCATCACGACATCGCCACCCATCGCGCTTGAGTATTCGCGCGCGAATACGCGTGGGACGATTGCCATGGCGCGCACGACAGATGCAAATAGCGCCACGAGCCAGTGGTTCTTCAATACCGGGCCAGACAATTCCGGGAGTTTGGGGCCAGGGCCGAACGGTCCCGGCTACGCGGTCTTTGGTTGGGTTCTCACGGGGATGAGCGCGGTCGACA
>JBGQKM010000377.1:0-3985 GCA_041499515.1 Planctomycetia bacterium
CGGGCCCTGTTTGCGAGATTAACTGTCCAGGATGGCAACGTGGTCGTATCGCCGACCAGCGTGGAAGCTTGCGTCTTGATGGCGCTGGCCGGGGCGCGCGGGGCCACGGCGGCGCAAATGGCTCAGGCCTTGCAGTTGCCCGACGCGAACGATATCGACGTCGCGCGGCTCTTGGATCGTGACGCGACGGGCGCCGCGAGTCCCACGCCCCAGGGCGAGGCTCCGGCGAGCAAGCTGGTGATCGCCAATTCGGCCTGGGTGCAACAGGGCTTCCCCATCCGCGACGCCTATCGCAAACTTTTGGAAACAGGCGGGCGCGCGACCCTGGAGTCGGTCGATTTTCTCGACCATACGGAAGCGGCCCGGCGGGCGATCAACGCCTGGGTCGATGGGCGAACCGAGCACAAGATCAGCGAACTGTTGGCGTCCGGCGCGCTGGACAGTTCGGCGCGGCTGGTGCTGGCCAACGCCATCTACTTCAAGGGACCCTGGGCGCGGCCTTTTCATAAAGAAGCGACCACGCCTCAACCGTTTCTCCGGCCTGGGCAAGCGCCGCTTTCCGTTCCGCTAATGCACCTCGCTTCGCGGTTTCGCTATCTGGAAACCGACAGCTACCAGGCCGTCGAACTGTCGTATCAGCAGAGCGACGTATCGATGGTCGTCTGGCTGCCGCGGAAGGCCGAAGCCCTGGGCGAACTCGAACGCGAACTCTCGGCCGCCAGCATCGCGGCTTCGTTGAACAAATTGACGCCGGCCAGCGTCGAGCTGTTCCTGCCCAGGTTCAAGATCAATAACACCACCTCGCTCTCCCGGCCGCTAGCGGACCTGGGCATGAAAGACGCGTTTACGCCGGCGGCCGATTTTTCGGGAATCAGCGACCAGTCGTTGTCGATCTCGGCCGTGGTTCATCAGGCGCTGGTAGCCGTGGACGAAGAGGGCACCGAGGCGGCCGCCGCGACCGCGATGGTGGCTGTCAGCGCGGCACGGCCTGACTTGCGGGAACAAAAAATCTTTCGAGCCGACCACCCGTTTCTGTTCGCGATCCGCAATCACACCAGCGGCGAGATCCTGTTTATCGGCCGCGTGGTTTCGCCCGGGCCGTGATCGTGCCTGCACGATCGGCCCGGCGTTCTTCGCGCGAAAACTGGCTTATTGTCAGCGGACAAAACCGCCGGGGACTGTCCCGATTTTGCGGAGTCCTCGGAGCAAAATGGGACTGTCCCCCTCTCCAAATGGTTTTGTCCGCTGGCTCGTAATTCCCGCCACCCCCGAACCGCCACTTGTCCAAATCGGTCTCTGGGATGAGAATGAGCCGGTCGTTTTTTTCACCAGGGTTGCGGGATCCACGTCATGCCGAGTTGCGTGTTGGCGTATTCAGGCGGTTTGGATACGTCGGTCATTTTGGGATGGCTGCAGGACGAAGGCTATGACGTGCATGCCGTGTACGTCGACTTGGGCCAGCCCTGCGAGGATCGCGAGGCCACGCTGGCCAAGGCCCGCGCGTGCGGGGCCAAGACGGCCCGGGTCGTCGACGCCCGGCAGGAGCTGTGCCACGACTTTGCGTTTCCGGTGTTGCAGTGGCAGGCCAGGTACGAGGGCATTTACCTGCTCGGCACGTCGATCGCCCGGCCGCTGATCTCGAAGGTCTGTTTGCAGGTGGCCCGCCAGGTCGGGGCCGATGCCTATGCGCACGGCGCGACCGGCAAGGGGAACGACCAGTGCCGCTTTCAACTGGCGGCCGAAGCGCTCAATCCGTCGGTGCATCTGATCGCGCCCTGGCGGATGGAAAAATTCCGGGCCCGGTTTCCCGGCCGGCGCGAGATGATCGACTACTGCCAACAGAAAAAGATTCCGGTCAAAGCCTCGGTCGCCAAGCCCTACAGCTCGGACGAAAACTGCCTGCACATCAGCTATGAGGCCGGCCGGCTGGAAGACCTGAGTGTCAACGGCCTGGAGCTGGTCGATTTCGGCATGAGCGTCTCGCCGCAACAAGCGCCGGACAAAATCGAAAACGTCACCATCGGTTTTTCGGCCGGTATGCCGGTAAGCGTCAACGGAAAAAAACTCGACGCGCTGCAGGTGGTGACCGAATTGAACACGATCGGCGGCCGCAACGGCATCGGGCGCATCGACATGGTCGAAAACCGGTTCGTGGGCATGAAGAGCCGCGGCGTTTACGAGGCCCCCGGCATGTCGGTGCTCTACGAGGCCCATCGGTTGATCGAGCAACTTACGATGGATCGCGACTTGATGCACTTGCGCGATCGCTTGGCGCCCGAGGTGGCCGAAATGGTGTACTACGGCTACTGGTACACGGCCAAGATGGACGCGCTGTTGGCATTCATTCGCGATGCGCAACAGCACGTCAGCGGCGAAGTGAGCCTGAACTTGTACAAAGGCAACGTGATGGTGGACAGCCGGCAGAGCCCCAACAGTTTGTACGACGCGGGCATTGCCAGCATGGAGGGGGGCGGCAGCTACAATCAAACCGACGCCGAGGGCTTCCTGCGCATCCAGGGCCTGCCGGTGCGCGTGCAGGGGCGCGTCAACCCGCGGATGTATTGATTGCAATTCGGCTGGCCCGAATCGCAGCGCCGCGGCCATCATGCCGCGCCGTGTGTCGGCGGCAATCGTGCAGTGCTTTCCTGCCCATCAGCCACAACCTCTTCCGCCGGGGGCACCTCGGCGCTAGAATCTAATCGTCCCCTGGCATCCTGACCGGCCGATTGGCCGCTTCGAAAACTTCCCCGCGACCGAAAGATTTTCCTCGATGAACGTGTTGGTGATCGGCAACGGCGGCCGCGAACATGCGCTGGCCTGGAAAATTTCGCAAAGTTCCCGCGTACGCCGCGTGTTCGTCGCTCCGGGCAACGCGGGCACGGCCTTGGACGCCGAGAACGTCGACATCTCGCCGGTCGATTTTGCGCGGCTGATCAAGTTTGCCACCCAGAACGAAGTCGGGCTCACCGTGGTCGGGCCCGAGGTTCCGCTGGCCAAGGGCATCGTCGATGCGTTCGGCGAAGCCAAGCTGCGCATTTTTGGTCCGCGCCAGACGGCGGCCGAGCTCGAGGGGAGCAAGGTCTTCTGCAAGAACCTGCTGCGCCACGCCGACGTGCCCACGGCCGACTATCAGGTGTTTCGCAAGGCCGATCACGCCACGACCTATCTGAAAGATCGCGAGGACGTGCCGGTGGTCGTCAAGGCCGATGGGCTGGCCTCGGGCAAGGGCGTGTTTGTCTGCGCGACGCGGGCCGAAGCCATCGAGGCGGTCAAACGGATCGGCCGCAATAAGGAATTCGGCGAGGCCGGCAACCAGATCGTCATCGAGGAACGCCTCGACGGTCAGGAGGTCAGCGTGCTGGCCATCACCGACGGCCGCACCATCGTCACGCTGCCGCCGGCCCAGGATCACAAACGGGCTTACGACAACGACACCGGACCCAACACCGGCGGCATGGGCGCTTATTGCCCGGCGCCGTTGATCGACGACGACACGCTGCATTTGATCGAAGAGCAAATCCTGGTGCCGACCGTGCATGCCATGAAGCGCGGCCGGCGGCCATTCAAGGGCGTGCTCTACGCCGGGCTGATGATGACCAACCAGGGACCAAAAGTTCTGGAATACAACGTCCGCTTCGGCGATCCCGAGTGCCAGCCGATTCTGATGCGGCTGGAAAACGATTTGCTCGACCTGCTAGAAGCGACCGTCGATGGCCGCTTGGAGGAAATCGAACCGTTGCGGTGGGATCCGCGGTCGGCCGTGTGCGTCGTGATGGCCAGCGAGGGCTATCCGGGCAGCTATGAACGCGGTTTCGCCATCCGCGGGCTGGACGAAGCGGCGAAAATCCCCGACGTGAAAGTGTTCCATTCCGGCACCGCCACCGTCGATGGCCAGGTGGTCTCCAACGGCGGCCGCGTGCTGGCGGTGACCGCGCTAGGCTCGACGATTCCGGCCGCCAAGCTGCAAGCCTACACCGCCGTGAAA
>JBGQKM010000378.1:0-3975 GCA_041499515.1 Planctomycetia bacterium
AGCATCGTTTTGAGATTCCGCAGTGAGCGGCTCGCCGGTGTAGTTTCGCGACTTACCACGGACTTACCACGAGAGTTCGTGTGCCACAGCGCTAACTTGGGGCCGCGCGACCAGGGCCAAGAACCAGCCCGCTGCTGTGCACGACCGTTGACACCTCAACCACCACCCAGGCCGATCAGCTAGGGGGCATTATCCCAGAACGCGTGGCTCAGTTTCTAGGGGCGTTTGTGAGCCACTTGGGAATATTTTTCGGGGGCGGATTTGAATCGTAGCAGGCACTTTCCGTGCGCCTGCTACGATTCGGATGGATCACCCGACCCTGGGTGACCGCCTGCACGATCCGCTGGCATTGCGAATCGGCGGCGAATCGAAAGGGTTCAGTGGCGCCGGCGTCGCCGAACCAAGCGAAGCCCGCCGATCACTAAGAGCGCCGAGTCCAGCAGCACGAACGTCGATGGCTCGGGAACGAGACTGAATTCCTGGATGCGGTCGTTACTCAGATCCGCGACCCACACGTTCCCCGACGAATCGACGGTTACGCCGGTGGGATCAGCAAACTGGCCGTCTTGGAAGCCGAGCATGCCGAAGCTGGTGATAAACGCCCCGGCGCCGCTGAACTCCTGGATGCGATTGTTGCCCGTATCCGCGACCCACACGTTCCCCGACGAGTCCACCGCCACGCTGTAAGGGGCACTGAACTGGCCGTTCCCGCTGCCGAACGTGCCGAATTTGCTGATAAACGCCCCGGTATTGTTGAACTCCTGGATGCGATTGTTGCCCGTATCCGCGATCCAAACGTTCCCCGACGAATCGACCGCCAGGCCGTACGGAACATCGAACTGACCGTTGCCAATGCCGAGCGTGCCGAACTGGCTGAGATACGCCCCGGCGCTGGTAAACTCCTGGATGCGGCTGTTCCCCAAATCGGCGACCCACACGTGTCCTGACGAATCGACCGCGACCCCGCTAGGGCTCTTGAACTGACCGTTCCCGCTGCCGAACGTGCCGAACTTGGTGATAAACGTCTCGATGCTGCTGAATTCCTGGATGCGGTGGTTGGTATATTCAGCGACCCACACATTCCCCGACGAATCGACGGTTACGCCGATGGGATCAGCAAACTGGCCGCCTTGGGAGCCGGGCATGCCGAAGCTGGTGATAAACGCCCCGGCGCCGCTGAACTCCTGGATACGATTGTTGCCGGTATCCGCGACCCACACGTTCCCCGACGAATCGACCGCCAGGCCGCCAGGACCAGCGAACTGACCGTCCCCGGCGCCAGACCCTCCAATGGCCTGAACGAACTGGTAACCGGCGTGGGCCAGTTGGAAGGTTGACAAAAAAATTGCCAGAGCTGCCAATGGTGCAAACTGAGCTGCAATTCTGAAGTGCATTGCTATTTCTCCGCAAACGCGTGAATCTGGCCAGGCCGACCTCTCGGCCCCGTTGAAGCGAACGGTACTTACACGGGAGCGTGGGTTGTCAAATATCTTCGTTTTCGCGGTTCCGTGGCCAACAAACGCCCTTTGACCGGCTGAAACCATGCCCCTGTAGATAAGATGCGGAAACGTCGGTCGCAGCGGCCAAATTTTTTGCCTCCTGCGGACTCCTGGGCAATTCGGCGTGCGACCAACGGAGCAGGCCCGGCGAGGCTGCCTTGGCTGCGCGTCGTTAAAAGTAGAATGTCCCAGTTTTCTCCCCGTTTTCTCCCCCGGGGCGCGATTTAGGTTGCGCCATTCGAGTCGCGTATCGCCGGCCGTTCACGCTGGGCTTTGATTCTGATACCTTACGGCCATCGGCAATTCGCCGGCGGCTGGCTCGGGGCCCGTTTTTGTTTTCTACCTCGACCTTGGACAAACCCGGCATGGCTGAGCCTGATTACTCGTCGCCCGAGTTCGTGGAACAACAGCGCCAAGCGCTGTTGACGTTGAGCAAGGATCTTCCGTTTTTCAATCTTTTGGGCATCCAGATCATCGACGTCGAGCCGGGCCGCGCGCGGCTAGGGCTGGCCTGGAGGGCCGACCTGTGCCAGCCGGCGGGCATTCTGCACGGCGGGGCGGTCGCGTCGCTGGTCGACACGGCGATCGCGCATGCTATTCTTTTGACGCCCGAGTTTTTGCGGGCCAAAGCCGCCGGCGGAAGCCTGGTGTCGGTCGATCTGCGCATCAAATACCTGCGACCCGTATCGAGCGGGCAGATCGTTTGCGAGGCCCATGTCACGCGCCTGGGTCGGCAGATCATTCACGCCGCCGCAGTGGTGACCAACGCGGAAGGAAAAGAGGTCGCCCACGGCGACTCGATCTATACGATCGTCTCCGGCCGGCAACTGCAACAAAACGATCACTGAGTGCGCATCAGTCGTCGTACAGTTCGGGCTGGAGCAGTTTTTGGATGGCCGGCTGGTCCATGTTTTCCGGCGTGGCCAGAGTCTCTCCGGTGGCGATCCGCGGCTCGACCCGCTTGCCGCGCAGATATTCGGCCAGCGTGGTCACGGCTAGCGCGGCCATGCCGACCGGATCTTGCAGCACCAGGCCGTGCATTTTCCCGGCCCGCAGCGCCGCGACCAGCTCGGGCCCGGCGTCGAAGCCGATGAATTTGACTTTGCCGGCCAGCCCCTGGTCTTCCAGGGCCCGCAGCATGCCGGTCGAGACGTGCTGGGCGGGGGTGAAGACGCCGTCCAGGCGGTCGCCGAAGTTCAACAGCAATTGCTGGGCTTTGACCAGGGCCTTGTCGGCCGTGTCGCCGCCATATTCGTTGGACGAGAGGATTTCGATTTTGGGAAATTCTTTTTTCAGCGTGTCGAGGCAGCCCTCTTCGCGCTGCTGGCTGCTTTGGCTGCCCACGGTATAGCGCAACACGATCACGCGCCCCCGGCCGTGCAAGAGCTGGCCCAAGTGGCGGGCGGCGATCTGACCGCCGTGGTAGTTGTCGGTGGCGATGAAGCTGACGATGTCTTGGGTATCGTCCAGGCCGCTGTCGAAAATGATCGTGGGGATCTGGGCCAGCTTGGCCTCGTGCACCACGCCCACCAGCGCCTGCGAATCGAGCGGCGCCAGGCAGATGCCGTCGACACGCTGGGCGATGAAATCCTGGATGAGATTGATTTGCGCTTCGCGATCGCTCTCGGTGATCGGCCCTTTCCAGACGATGTCGACGCCCGAGAGCTGGGCTCCGTGCACGGCACCAGCGTGGACCGATTTCCAGAATTCGTGCGACGTGGCTTTGGGCACCACGGCGATCAGCAGCTTGTCGCGTGCCGAGCGGGCCGGCTTCGACGGGCCGTCGCCGGTGGGCGAAGCGCCACAGCCGCCGGCCAACGCCAGACAGAAAAACAGCGCAAAACCGTGACGCAGCATGGGTATCCACCGCGAGCCAATGAAAAGCACGCCGAACTGGGACGCTCTGCTGATCATTACGCTCGGCCGAGAGGCTGTCAACTTCCTGGGGGTTGGCCGACGCGCGGGCCGGCTGCACTAGGGCGCGAGACTTTCCTTTTGTCGGCCGCCTGCTTAGACTCGCCGGTAGGTTGCATGTTGAAAAATTGGGACAGGCACCTCGCGGCCACGTTTTTTTCAGGGGTTGCGCCGATCCACTCGGAGCCAGTCCCATTTTTCAACGGGCCGGTAGGCCCCGCGGGCGAGAATCCTCGAGCGAAAGGCGAACGATGCTCTTGCATCACAAACAATGGTATGAGACCGCCTATCGGCGGGCCGTGATCGACATGCACATTCCGGATTGGGACGACAAGTTCCTCTCCGAATTCGACGCCGGGCAGTACGTCGCCATGCTGGTCAAATCGCGGGCCCAGTCGGTCGTGGCCCATGGCCATTCGCACGTCGGGCTGTTCAACTATCCGACGAAAGTCGGCCAGCAGCATCGGGGCCTCAAGGGGCGGAACATCCTGGGCGAAGTGATCGAGGGCTGCCACGCACACGACATCGCGGTGGTGATCTATACCAGTTTGATCTTCGACCG
>JBGQKM010000379.1:0-3963 GCA_041499515.1 Planctomycetia bacterium
GCAGCATGGAGGAGCCGCGCCATTTGGATTGTTCGGCCATGAACCCACTCTTAAGGAAACATCGAATCGTCAAAGGCCCAGGGCGCCCAATGGAAGCCCGGAAAAACAGTACGATCGACGATCTGATTACATTTCATTCTTGTAGGGAGAATCCATCCGTCGAATCTGCTTGTGCTATCGCCTTAGGCGGCCCAGCGGTTTTAAGGATGCTCGTGAAGAATCTCGATCCATCGCCATTGTTCGTACGCGTCGATGACCGCGTCGGCCACGATCTGGGCCTTAAGTCCATCGAAAAAATCGGGCACGGCACCACGGCCCTCGACGATCGCCGAGACGAACTCCCACATCAAATCGTAGCGAAAGATCGTGGCCGGCTCGCCTTGGCTGGGGTCTCGTGGGCTATCCGCAGGTTTGAGAAACTCTTTCGGTACGTCGACCGGCGCCAAATCGTGACCGGTCTTGCCCACAAGAAGGCTATTTGGCGCGTGCAACTGATAGACGGCCGAGCCAAGCGAACCGTTGATTTCGGCCCATTCGTGGCCATAACCCTGGCGATGATAGCCCTTGGCCAGCGTGGTGCCTTCCCACACACCGGTCGCTCCGCCAGTGAATTCGCCCAAAATGCTCGACCAATCGTCGACGTCCGACGGCTCGCAAGCTTCGCCCGTGGCCGTGACCGTGCGCGATGCGAACCGGGCCAACGCACCGCAAACGCGCGCGATTTCCCCCAGCAGGTCCATCGCCAGGTCGATGCGATGGATCGTCATGTCGAACAGATCGCCGGCGCCGGCCATACGGCGGTATTGCCGCCACCCCCAACTTGTCTCCGGCCAGTCCAGAAACCGTTGGCTGCGGAAATGTCGAGGCTCGCCCAACGCTCCGCTGGAAACCAGGTGTTTCAGATAGCGCATGGCCGGCGCGAAGCGGTAGGTAAAGGCTGTCATGTGCACTACGCGGGCGTCGCGGGCCGTGTGATACATCTGGCGTACTTCCGCGGCGTTCAAGCCCAACGGCTTCTCGCACATCACGTGCTTGCCGTGGCGCACAGCCGCCAGCGCAATCGGCTTGTGCGTATGATTCGGAGTCGCGATGACCACGGCGTCGACCTCGGGATCGGCGCAAATCACCTCGGGATCGGTGCTGATCTGGCTGACTCCCCACTCGGCTTTGCGTCGAGCAAGCAAGGGTTCGTTGGGGTCGCAGGCCGCCACCAGCCTGGCCCGGCCGTCGAGCCGAATCGCCGGCGCGTGATGATAATCGCTGACCGCTCCGGCTCCGATGATGCCGATTCGGACCGGATTGTGAGACCCGAACCGTTTCACGCCCCCCGGCACGGTAGAGTGCCGCTCCTAAAAAATCGCTCAGACTGCCTAACTTCCAGTTCCGCGAAACCCACAAGGTAGAGCTTTCATAACCGCGGCTCAAGCCCGGCTGACGATCGAACGACGGCCCAAGCCACGACTCGTCGCCAGGCTCTCGCCCTCCAGCCGCTGCTAGCGGCGCGTGGCCCAGGCAACCGCCTGGTTCGTCCGGCCCGGTTGCAGTACCGGGCCAATTCGCCACAATAGGCATTCTTGGCGGTGGCTTCGCCGCGCCGGTCACGCGACATGCATGTCGCCGGTGCGGTTTCGACCCGAAGGAGCAAGCGATGGGACGGCCGATCACGCTTTTCACCGGACAATGGGCCGACTTGCCGCTGGAGGACGTGGCTCGCAAGGCCAGCGAATTCGGTTATCAAGGGCTGGAGCTGGCCTGTTGGGGCGACCACTTCGAAGTCGACCGGGCACTGACTGAGGATGGCTATTGCGCCAATCGCCGCGATCTCTTGGAGCGCTACGATTTGCAGGTCCACGCCATTAGCGCGCACCTGGTGGGCCAGGCGGTGCTCGACAAGATCGACGCGCGGCACCAGGCCATTTTGCCGGCCCGCGTATGGGGCGACGGCGATCCGCACGGCGTGAACGCCCGCGCGGCCGAAGAGCTGAAGAACTCGGCCCGAGCCGCTCAGAAGTTGGGAGTCGGCATCGTCAACGGTTTTAGCGGTTCGAGTATCTGGCCGCTGCTCTATGCGTTTCCGCCGGTGAGCGAATCGACGATCGAGCAGGGTTTCGCCATGTTCGCCGATCGCTTCAACCCGATTCTCAACGTATTCGCCGAATGCGGCGTGCAGTTTGCCCTGGAAGTGCATCCGACAGAAATCGCCTTTGACCTGGTCACGGCCGAACGCGCGCTGCGCGCGGTGGACCGGCGCGAGGAGTTCGGCTTCAACTTCGATCCCAGCCATCTGCATTGGCAGGGGGTCGATCCGGTGGAATTTATTCGCGCGTTTCCCGATCGCATCTACCACGTTCACGTCAAGGACGCCGTGGTACGCTTGAACGGCCGGAGCGGCATCTTGGGCAGCCACCTGCCTTTTGGCGACCCCAGGCGCGGTTGGGATTTTCGTTCGCCGGGACGCGGAAGCATCGATTTCGAGGAGATCGTTCGTGCGCTGAACCAGATCAAGTATGTCGGGCCGCTGTCGGTCGAGTGGGAAGACCCGGGCATGGATCGCGAAGTCGGCGCGAAAGAAGCCTGCCAATTCGTGCAAAACCTCGATTTTGCTCCCAGCGGCGCGGCCTTTGACACGGCCTTTTCCGAGGCCTGAGGCGGCCCGATCTTGGGCAGTCCAAATTACGCGGTGGATGCTAGACTTAAAGGTATGTCGCGCGCTACGGCTCCCAGCGTTCTGTGCATCGTGCTGCTCGCAGCCAGTCCGGCGGCGGCGCGCGCGTCCGACGTGGTCGCGGCCCGGGCAGACCTCTACGCAAATTATGCGGCCAAGCTCGCTCAATTGGCCGCCTGGTGTGCCGAGCGTCAACTCTCCGAGCCCGTCAAGGCGTTGCAAACGTGGCTGCCGCCGCGCGATCCTGACCACCTGACCCTGTTTCGGCTGCCCCCGGCGGAAGCGTCCGCTGGCCCCAATGAATCGCCGCCGGCCGAATGGCGCACGCGTTGGCAGGTGCTGCGCAACGAGCAGGCCGACGCGCTGTGGGCCTTGGCCCGGCAGGCCGTCGTCGAGCATCGCCCGTCGTTGACTTACGAGTTGGTGTCCGAAGCGGTGCGCGAGAATCCCGATCACAAGCCGGGCCGCCGCATGCTGGGCTACGTCAAGTTTCGCGACCAGTGGCACACTCCCTTCGAAATCCGTCAGCTCAGCGCCAATAAGGTTTGGCACGAACAATTCGGCTGGCTGCCCAAATCGCACGTCGAGCGCTATGAAAAGGGACAGCACTATTATCAAAGCCGTTGGATGCCGGCCGCCGAAGAGGCATCCATGCGTACCGACCTGAAGCGCGGCTGGCGCGTCGAGAGCGAACATTATGTCGTGACCACCGACCACAGCCTGGAAGCGGGCGTGGCGTTGTCGAGCCGGTTGGAGATGTTGTACGGCGTCTGGCAGCAAGTCTTCGTGGCCTACCTGGTCTCCGAACCGGAACTCCTCAGGCGGCTCGAAGGACGCGTGCCGCGCCGCGAACCAAAACAGCACAACGTGATCTGTTACCGCTCGCGCGAAGAATACAACGACGCCTTGCGCTCGGCCCAGCCGAAAATCGACATCACTCTGGGCATTTATTTCGACAGCACGCGCACCGCCTATTTTTTTGCCGGCGACGAACAAGAGCCGGGCACGCTGTATCACGAGGCCACGCACCAATTGTTTCAGGAAACGCGATCCGTCGTGAGCGACGTGGCCCGTAGCGAAAACTTCTGGGCCGTCGAAGGCATCGCCTGCTACATGGAGTCGCTGGCCCAGCGCGAGGGTTACTACACGCTGGGCGGCATGAACGCCGGCCGCATGCCAGCCGCCCGGCACCGGCTGCTGGAAGACAACTTTTACGTGCCGCTGGCCCAACTGGTGCGAATCGGCATGGAGGGGCTGCAAAGTGATCCGCGGATCGCCAAACTCTACAGCCAATCCGC
>JBGQKM010000380.1:0-3951 GCA_041499515.1 Planctomycetia bacterium
CGGTCGAGGCATTTTTTGTCCGGTCCGACGAGAACGGCCCCGACCGCGATCGCGGCGCCGCACAAACTTTTTTGTGCCTGGGCCACGCTGCGCGCGGCCCCGCAGGCGGGAGGCGGTAGGCTGGAGGACATTCAGTCCGGGTGCCACTGCTGGCTGGCCCAGCAGTGCTTCTTTCTGACCCACGAGCTTGCCCGAACACATTCGATGAGCCGCAACCCTAAAAGGCTTTCGGGGCTCTGTTCGGTGGCTTGCTCCGTCGTGATTTTCACTGCTTGGCAAGCAAGCAGTGGCACCCCCGATGCAAAACACGACCTTCGAAAAACCGACCAGCCCGTGCGTCATTCACCCCGTTGCTTCGTTTCGCCCCTCCCGCCTCCGGCCTACCGCCTCCCCGTCGAGAGCCTCGGGGTCGAACGACAGCCTGGCGATGTGTCAACCACATCGCCGCGACTTATGCGTGATCTGCAAAACAACTGCTCGATTAGCGCGACGTTCGATCGTGAATTGCTGCCGCGACTTGCAGCGGCAAAACATTTTTTGCGCGCGCATATAGATCCTGGTGCACAAGTCTCGGGCTTCGGCTCGGCTGGGAAGCGCGGGAGTATCGCGGCGGGCGGACGGCCGTTACCTTTGGCCGCCGTTGCTGCTGATGCCCACGGCCTGGTCGCGAAGATCGGGCAGTTGGACGTCGAGGCCCTTGGCGCGGGCTTGCAACGCGAATTGGAAATACTGCAATTTGCGACTCGGCTTCTGCCGCGCCCAGCCGTAGCTGCTGGTCACCAGGCTGCGCGGCAATTTGCCGGAATCGACCAGTTCGACGATTTGGGCGATGTACGCAAATTCGACGGGACGCCGGGCTTTGAGCCCTTTTTCCAACTGGGACTTGAGGTCGATCGTCACGCCGCCGCCGTTGAGCGAGGGCGGGCTGGCCGCCGGCGCAACGCCCGACGCCATGAGGCTCACAAGCAGCGTGAGAATCATCCAGCGGCCGGCAATCATCGGTTTCATGCCAGAGTGCGACGCGAGAAGGGCGAAAGACGTGACAACCCGCGGGGGCTTGTAACCGAGCCGCCCCAGCGCGACAAGGTCGATTCTCTCGACGCTAGCGTACTGCTTGCGAGGGGCCATCGGGCCGTGCCGCCCCGATGCTCGACGGCTCGGCCGGCTGCAAGCGTTCTGCGTCGCCCGGCCGGCTTGTCCGCAAGCCTCGGGCACCGTAGGCTTTCGGTGCCCGACGCGGGCTGCTGGGTTGGCGGGGCGCATGCCGATTTCAGTGAACCCGGCGAACCGTGGCCGGGTCTTGTGGTGATAACCATGAAAACGCTCGCTATCACAACCGACAAGGCCGGCACGCTGGGCGAACTGCTGCGCGTGTCGATCCCGCTGATCGTCAGCTCGGGATCGAGCGCATTGATGTACGTCGTGGACCGGGTGTTCTTGAGTTGGGATTCGGTCGATTCGATGGCCGCGGCGCTGCCGGCGGGCGTGCTGCATTGGAACCTGGCGGTTCTGGCCATTGGCACCGTGGCGTATGGCAACGCCTTCATCGGGCAATATGAAGGAGCCGGCTCGCACCACCGCGTGGGGCCGGTGCTGTGGCAGGGGATTTATCTTTCGCTGTTCGCCGCGGCGCTGATTCTGTTTTGCGTGCCGCTGGCGCCGCGCATTTTCGACTGGTTCGATCACGGCGCGGCGATCCAAGCGCTCGAGGTGCGCTACTTCAAGATCATGTGCTGGGGCACGGCGCCGCTATTGTTTGGCGCGACCCTGGCTTGTTTCTACAGCGGCCGAGGGCAAACCACGGTCATCATGGTCGTCAATATCGTCGCGACCCTGGTCAACGTCGTGCTGGACTACGTGATGATCTTCGGCAAGTTCGGTTTTCCGAGGATGGGCATCGACGGAGCGGCGCTGGCAACCGTGATTGGGTTTATTTCGATCGTGGTGATGTACGTGGCCCACATGCTTTGGACCCAGCGGCAGAGCCCCTATCGGCTGTGGTCGGGACGGGCTTTCGATCGCAAGTTGTTCCTGCGGCTGCTGCGGTTCGGTCTGCCCGCCGGATTCCAGCAGTTTTTGGATATCGCCTGCTGGACCATGTTCGTCCAATTGGTGGGCCGCTTGGGCACGACGCAGCTTGCGGCGACCAGTCTGGTTTTCAATCTCAACGCGCTGGTGTTCATTCCATTGTTGGGTTTGGGCACCGCCGTGACGGCGCTGACTGGGCACCGGATCGGCGAGGGCCGGCCGCGATTGGCCGTGCGCACGACCTGGCTGGCCGCCGGAATGGCCTCGGTCTACGTCGCGCTGGGCGCCAGCGTTTACGTTTTTGCGCCCGAGCTGATTCTGCGGCCGTATGGATTGGCCGACCACGACGCGCTGCGAGAGCTGGTGGTTTTCTTGCTGCGATTCGTCGCCGTCTATTCGTTGATGGACGCGATGACGGTCGTGTTCAGCGCGGCGATTCGAGGGGCGGGCGATACGCGGTTCGTCTTGGTGTTCTCGTTTTCCGCCGGCCTGCTGCTGCTGGTTTTGCCGACGTATATTGCTTCGTTCTACGGCACGGCCGGATTCACTGTGGCTTGGTATGCCGTGACGATCTTCATCACGGTGCTCGGGCTGGGCTTCATGGCCCGTTTTTGGCAAGGGCGCTGGATGTCGATGCGCATCATCGAGCACACGGCGCCGGAACTGGCCGAGCCGGCGACCATCGAAGCCACGCCGGACGCGGTTCCGACGGTCGCGGTCTAGACGGGCTGGGCCTCCGGTTCGTCCTGGATATACTCACGCTCGCGATAGCCGCGGGCCACGAAGATGAAAGCCACCGCCGTGATCGCCATCAGGGCGGCAAACATCCAATAGTAGTTGGGGCCGGTGAGTTTCGAGTTTCCGTGTTCGTCCTGAATCACCCAATTGATCAGTGCCGTGAACCCATTGCCGGCCGAAACCGCCAGCAGCCACAGCGACATGACGACCGACTTCATCTTTTTGGGCGCTTGGGTGTAGGAGAACTCCAGGCCGGTGATCGAAACCATCACCTCGGCGGCGGTCATCACGGCGTAAGCCAGGAATTGCCAGTGGATGCTGGGAGTTTCACCGGCGACGATCCGGTTCTCGATCAGGGCCGAAAGACAAAAAGCGGCGGCCGTGAGAAAAAACCCGATGCCGATTTTCCGCAACGGCGTGAGAGTGAAGACGCGATTCAAGGCCGGGTAGATGACGTACGCAAACAGCGGAATGAACGCCAGGATCATCACGGGATTGGCCGAGTGCGTTTGGGCCGCGCTGAGTCGCCAGCCGAAGAAATCACGGTCCATCTTCTCGGCTTGCAGTACCCAGGCCGAGCTGGTCTGGTCGTAAAGCGACCAAAACATGGTCACGAACGCGAAAATGACAATCAGGCCTCGCAGCGTCCGCAGACCTTCGGCAGTGAAGGCTTCGCGCATTAGTCCGATCGAAGCTTTGCGCTACGAATAACGGCAACAGTTCGCTACTATTAGAGATAGCCAGTGCGCATGCGAAGACGATTACTTTGGTGTGTTTGGACTATGGGCGCGTGGATCATGTGCGCGTTCCTGTTGTTTGCGTCCGTGGATGCTACCCCAGATCCGCCTGCCGTCGATCCACACATCAATGCAGTGAAGGTTCCCGGTCCGGGCGAGTGCGCGAAAAGCGTCTGCGAACCGCCGGGAATCAGTAATTCCCTCCACATCCTTGCTCAGATTCGAGCCCACGGGACTATTTTCGTACGAGATAACGAGCGCGATGCTCCGCGTACTCCCGTATGGCAAACGAGACAGGCGGCTGATCCGTCTCCTCCGCGTGCTGCCCAGTCCGTTTAGACTCTCTCAAAACCAGATTGCAAGTTCCGCGCTCCGTCATGCGCGGTCGAATGTTTTGAAGCGTTTGACGCCGCTAGGCAGTCCCTCATTAGAAGGCACTGCCACGGGA
>JBGQKM010000381.1:0-3951 GCA_041499515.1 Planctomycetia bacterium
ACTCGGGATTGGTGATGGTCAACGGGCCAGTTACCTACGGCTCCAACTTCCCCAATGATAATAAACATGGCACCACGGCCACGCCGGGCCTGCTCAACGATTTTGGCGGTTTTCAGGCGACACCGCCGGCCCTGCCGGGCGATCCGGAACTGCTGTTTAGCATTCCTCTCAAAACGATCGACGTCGGCGTGGCAAACTTCACCGCCGGGCCGAGCATGGACGCTCTTTTACCCATCCAGGAATTCGGGTCCGATACTGCGGTTCCGCCGGATGCGATCAACTTCGTCGGCACCTCGATTAACATCGGCACCAACGTCTTCAGCGTCGGCAACGCGTCGGCGCTCGAAGGCAATAGTGGATCGACAAACGTTGTGTTCACGGTCACGCGGAACCTGCCGAGCGCTCAAACGGCCACGGTCGAGTGGTCCACGAGCGACGGCAGCGCCACGCTGGCCAATAATGATTACGTGGCCGCCAGCGGCACGCTGACATTCGCCTCGAACACGACCGCAACCATCACCGTGCAGGTCGTCGGCGACACGACCGACGAGCCCAACGAAAACTTCTTCGTCAGCCTCAGCAATCCGGTGAATGCCACGACTTCCCAAGGTGTCGGCGTGGGCACCATCCTCAACGACGATGCGCATGTCAGCATCTCGGTCGCCGACGGCTCGGCCACCGAAGGCCAAAACGTGAGTTTCGTGGTCTCGCTGGGCGCGGTCAGCGGCCAGACCATAACCGTGGCCTACCAGACGGCCGATTCGCCGTCGGGTAACAAGGCCACCGCCGGACTCGACTATCAGACCGCCTCCGGCACGCTGACCTTTGCGCCGGGAGTCACGCAACAAACCGTGAGCGTGCACACGCTCTCCGATGCATTGCTCGAACCGACCGAGACCTTCCAACTCGTGCTCAGCAGCCCGATCAACGCCACGTTGGGCACCGCGCAGGCCCAAGGCTCGATCGTGGACGTGGCGCCGGCGGGCATATCGGGCTACGTCTATGTCGATCTCAACAACGACGGCGTCAAGGAGGGCAACGAAGCGGGAATCGGCGGCGTGACGGTCACGGCCACGCGGGCCGGCGGCGGTTCCACGCAAAGCACGCTCACCAACGCGGATGGTTCTTATACGTTTATCGGACTGCCGGCGGGCACGTACACCGTCACCGAGACCCAGCCGGGTTTCTTTGCCGACGGCCGCGATACCCACTTTGGCGTCGACAGCCCGACGAACGATCAATTCTCCGGAGTCATTCTGACGCCTGGCGGCTCGGCCGGCGGCTTCCTGTTCGGAGAACTGGGCGTGCGTGCCGAATTCGTGCAGGCGTTCATCAATCGTCGGGCCTTCTTTGCCTCGGCGATCGTGACCGGAGAATTCGGCCCCCAAATCTCGACAGGCGGCACCGTGAACCCGAGAACGGGCGACGTGTGGATCTCCTTTGACGGCGGCTGGGACGGGATGCGCACCATCCAAGCATTGTTCGACGGCAGCCTGGGCGGCGCCACGCTCACGCTGTACAACAACAACTTGAACGCGATCAGCTCTTCCTCGCCCACGGCGACCGGCGCCCAGTTGCAGTACAACGGCGTGCTGGGAGCGCCCTACTTCCTGCGGATTTCGGGTACCAACCCCAGCGTGTCGTTGTCGATCGGCGATCCGGTTCCGAACAGCACGACGACGACGACGACGACCACGACGACCGGTGGCCTGACGGGACGTTTTGCGTCGTCAGCAGGTGCCGAACCCGCGCCGGCGAACACGACCTCCACGACGATGGCGACCGACCTTGTGCTGGCCACGAGCGACGAGTGGCTTGCCGACTCGTTGCTGGTTTAGCGGTGGCGTTCGTGGGGCGTAGCCTCAGGGCCGTTTGCGATGGCCGACCGCTCTAGGCCAGCGGCTGCCGAATGGCGGCTACCGTCGCTTCAATCAATTCTTTGCCGCCGATCCCCATCCCGTGATAGAGGAACTTCAGGAACAGCAAAGTGCGTTCGGCCGCCTCTTCGAATTGCCAGGTGCAGTTCTCGAAATGACATCGGCTGATCCTGGGAATTTCTCCGCCACGATACACCAATTGGCAGTTTTCGAACCGGCACTCGGTATATTGATTGCCATCGATGACTTCCGTCGTCTTGGATTTGGTCTGTTTGACAAGCTCCATCGAGGACTCCTTGTTGAACCCAGACTGTCAAGAATTGACGAATACCTCGTGGCCTCAGCGCATGTCCGCGGCGGCACCGTCCGCCTGACCGCTCGTTCAGAGTACCGAACCGCTAGCCGAGGCGGAAGGGGCCTCAGCACGGCCGACATGATTCGCCCCGGCCTGGGCAGCAGGGCTCTCGCCCCGGGGGCCGTGGACCGGGTAAAATTGGGCCCTTGCGATGGTTTGCCAACGAACCCCGACGGTTGGGCCAGCGTGCGTTGCAATATTTTACGTTGCCGGCAACGGCGCGAAATACCGCGGGAGCGAGTTCTGAGTTTTCCCTCGAAGTCTGCCGCAAATTCCAACTGATCGTTTGAGGAGGTCGAGTCGATGCTCAAGAGCGTGCGAGTCGCCGCGGCCGCTACCGATAGCCAGCCCGGAGCCCTGCAACAGAATCTCGAAAAAATCGGAGTCTGGACCCAGCGCGCGGCGGCCGACGGCGCGCAGTTGGTTTTGTTTCCTGAGCTGTCGCTCTCCGGGTTTATCCCCAATCATCCGACAGGGAATCACGAGACCTGGCTGCGTCTGGCCCTGGGCGAGGCACGACGCCTGGCGATTGCGCTCGATTCCCGCCCGATCGAGACGTTGCGGGCCATCGCGGCGCGTCATGATGTGCTGATCAGCGTCGGAACGCTCGAGGACGCAGGCAACGTGCTCTACAACACGCAACTGCTGGTCGGGCCAGAGGGCTTGCTGGGCACGTGGCGAAAAATGCACGTGCCGATGTTCGAGATGCCGTTTTACAACGGAGGTTCGATGCCGCGGGTCGTCCAGACCCGGCTAGGGCGGATCGGCGCGAACATCTGTTTCGATGTGTTGATTCCCGAATCGACGCGGTTGCTGGCCGTGCAGAACGTCGAAATCGTGCTCTTTCCATTTGCCGCTGATCCTCCCCCGCCGACTGCCGCGGGCTGGGCCCAGTGGGCCGCGCCGGCCATTCGTGCCCGCGCGGTGGAAAACGGCGTGTTTGGTGTGGCGTGCAATTACGTGGGCCACGTCGAGTGCGCCGGAGTCAAGCAGGATTTCCCCGGCGGCGGCCTGATCGTCTCGGCACGCGGCGAGTCCTTGGCGGAATGGAACGCCGAAACAGGCCAGTGCGGGCTGATCGTGGCCGATCTGGCCGCTGCCGATTTGCAACGTGCGCGGGCGGAACCGGAGTATCTTTATCGCTTCCGGCGGCCTGAGCTCTATGGTCCGCTGGCCGAGCCCAACCGCGGGTGATACGTCGGCCGTCCGTCTCGGGCGGATCGCATGACGTATACTTGAATTGGGGACTTGCGGCGACTAGGTAGGGAAGGCCGTTTGCCGCGATTGCCGTCGCCTGCGATAATTCCACGCGTGTCGAATCAACGCATTTGGCCGCCTGGAGGCTGAAACATGCCCGTGAGTAAGATCGCGCCGTTCAAGTGGTTCGCCCTGGCCGGGTGTATATGGCCGCTGGGCGTCACACTTCTCGGGGCGGAGTCGATCCCTCGAACCCTGGAGACGGCGCCGACGGCCGTGTGGAGCGGGCCGGAGGAGGCCGAGGCCGTGCGGCTGGCCCACGGCGTGACGATCTACCGCGACTCCTACGGCGTGCCGCACATTCACGGGCAGACCGACGAGCACGTGGTGTTCGCTTACGCCTATGCCCAGGCGGAAGATAATTTCTGGCAGATCGAAGACACGTATATCCTGAGTCTGGGCCGCTATAGCGAAGTGCACGGCCGCCAGGGGCTCAACTCGGATTTGTTGAATCGGGCCTTC
>JBGQKM010000382.1:0-3790 GCA_041499515.1 Planctomycetia bacterium
CCGACGATAACCATGTCCGCACGATCGAGTTGCAACGCGCGAGCGCCCAACAACATGGCGTGCAGCGACGAGGCGCAGGCCGAGTTCAATGCCAACCAGGGGCCGGACAGGCCGAAGGCCTTGGCGATCGTCCCGGCCACCATGTTGCAATACAGATGGCGAACGTTCGCCCGGCCGGCCGGAAGGCGGGCGCTAATCCGCGCGATGAGCTCACGCTGAATGGACGCCTGCTCGTCGCTGGGCAGTTCCAGAAACTCGGGCGTTTCGCTCAACAAGGCAACCGCCTCTTCGAGATAAGCCCGGTAAGTCAGCTCTCCGAGTTGGCTGCTGCCTTGCGCATGGCCGATAAAGACCGCGGTGTTTTGAGGCTGCAAATGAAATGGGTCGAGGCCGGCGTGCCGCAGGGCATCGGCCGCGACGCCCGTCATCAGAAGATGGGTATTGTCGACCGAATGCAGAAGCTCGGATGGGATGGGGCACTGGGCATGATCAAATTCGCGGTTTGACAGCAGCGCGGCAAGCTTGGAATAGGACTTCCCCCGAATCCCGCGTTGCGGGTCATAATAGAGCGCCTGGTCGAATCGTTCTGGCGGAACTTCAGCCACCGCCGAACGGCCCTGGACGATCAACCGCCAGTATTGTTCGAGGTCGTCCGCGCCCGGCAAACGACAGGCCATGCCAATGATGGCCAGCGGTTCGTGAGAAAAGTCCGTACAAACAGACATACGACGCCCCCTCAGCTACAATTCTTTGGCCTCCCGCCGTCATTCCAGGATCGGCCTTCTGCCCGTTTGCGAATGGCGTGCCTTCGGCTGCGATTTCTCCGCCACCCGCCGCCATTGATGTAGAAAACGATCCAGCTAGTTTAACAGACCGGGGACTGTAGTAAAGTTGAACCGTTTGGATAAAATAACCACTTACGTACTTTGCGTTGACTAGGGCGCATGAATGGGTAGAACGCAATCGGGAGTCGTTAATCATTGAATTGTAGAGGACTTACGATCACGATCGATGGCCCACTGGCGACGCTCTGTCTGGAATGCGGTCCAGAAAAATACCTGGACGAACTTCTGCTCGGCCAGTTGGCAAGCAGCTTCTCGGAACTCATTCAGGATCCGGCAGTTGAAACGATTTGCCTCTCGGGGCAGCCAGATGCCTTTCTTGTTGGCGTCGACGTGCCGCTTTTCGTACGTTCCCTGCTTGCAAACGACGTCGATTGCATTTTGAGTTTCACGCGCGCCGCTCACGCTCTGCTCAACCAGATCGAGCGGAGCGATAAACGGGTCGTGGCCTGGGTGCGCGGGCCGGCTTTCGGGGCCGGCCTGGAAATTGCCTTGGCCTGCCACCGAATCGTGGCCTCGCCCACTGCCCGATTCGCCTTTCCGGAAACGGGGTTAGGCATCTATCCCGGCATGGGCGGAACCCAACGGACCCCGCGGCGTATTGGCGTCGAGCTGGCCAAGTGGCTGATCTATACCGGCGCGATCGTGCCACCGGACCACGCGCTAGAGATCGGACTGATTGACGCGATCCATCCGACTGCGGCCGATGCGTCGCAGGCCTTGGAAGCTTTGCATTCGCGGGGGTCAGCACGCTCGCCGCAGAGTGCGCGATTTCGAGCGCTCCAAATGTTGTTCGCTCAACAGGACGTGGCGTCGTTGTGCGACACGTCATTGCCCCTGCCGGCCGATCCGCATGCGGCCCGCGCCGTGGTGCAATTGCGGGGCAAAGCCCCGCTCGCTCTTGAATTGGTCGAACAAATCATCAACCGTGGCATGTCCTTGCCACTGGCCGAGGCGATCGATGAGGAGTTTGCCCACCTGCGACAGGTGTTTTCCACCGAGGACGCCCGGATGGGGCTCGCGTCGATCGGCAAGCCCCGGCCTACGTTTGTCGGCCGCTAGATTCCCACGGGCACTCGCCGTGCTACAACGGGCCGCGGGGCTCGACGACGACAAACTCTTTCGTTTTGTGACGTTCCAGGCGGCTCACCGCGCAGGCCGGATCGTGGTCCCACAAGATCCACCACCCCTGGTCGGCGGCCGCGCCCAACAACTCGGGCTTGCGCCGCCGAATTTCGATCGGGTAAAGATCGTAGGCCGTGCACCACATGCGGCGCACATGCGTGGTCGCCGGACAGAAATCGCCGGGGTAAATCGCGACTTTGCCGTCCGACTCGAAGACCAACGCCTGGTGGCCGCGCGTATGGCCTCCGGTGACGCGGGTCCACAGGCCTGGCGTGATCTCGACCTCGCCCTCGACCAGCACCAATTGGCCCGACGTTTCCAGCGGGGCAAAATTCTCGACGGCATAACTGGAGCCCAACTCGGGCGCTCGGCCGGTTGCGTCCTCCCATTCGAGGCGGTTGACATAATGGGTCGCGTTGGCAAACACCGGCACCGGCCGGCGGGCGTCGTCGAACCGGGTCGCGCCGCCCGAGTGGTCCCAGTGCAAGTGGCTCAACACCACCGTGTCGATGTCGCCCGGGCGCACGCCCAGCGCCGCCAGAGACTTCATGAACGGGTCGTCGCCTTCGATGCCGTGGGCGCTGCGATCCAGCGGGGACGTTTTGCTGCCGTAGCCCGTGTCGATCAGCACCGTGTGCTGCCCCCTGCGGGCCAGCACGCAATGGATCGCGAAAGGAATGCGATTGAACTCATCCGCGGGCGTGATCTTCTGCCACACCGACTTGGGCACCATGCCATACATCACCCCGGCGTCGAGCCAGAATCGGCCCGCGCTGACGGTGTCCAATTGCCAATCGCCGAGTTGCATGCCCCGCGCCTCCCCGAAAGTGCCCGATTGGCATTATGTTTCGGGAGACGCCCGGTGGCCAGCGCTGACGAACGGCACGCTTGAATCACGGGTTGCCGCCATCGGCAGCCGGGTTGTCGGCCGGCTCGCTACCTTGAGTGCCTGTCGGGCCGGCGCCTTCGCCACCGGTGCCCGAGGAAATGCCCGCGTCGCCGACTCCGGCGTCCAGCGGCTGGCCGTTGCGGCTGCATCCTGCCAGAGCCGCCGCCGCGACGATGCCAATGACAAGCATCGCGATTCTCATAACTGCCTCCATGAGTTTTGGCTTTGACGCCAGTCGGCCCGCCCAGACTCGCTATTTCTGCGCGGCTTCGAAATCGGCTTTGGCCTTGGCTTCTTGCGCCGACGAGACGTCGGGATTGGGCGTGGCGTCGCCGGCCTCGAGCCCCAGCATCCACTTCACTCCGCCCAGGAGCGACTGCATGTACTTCTCGTTGGCCCAAAGCTCCTCGCGGTGTCCCAGGCTCATGTGCAGCACTTTGCCCTCGCCATAATTCTTCACCCAGGCGATCGGCACGTGATACGGCTGCTTGAGCTTGGTCTTGGCCATGTTCAGGCTCATCAGCACGCGCACCTTTTCGGGCTGCCAGTTCTTGAAGCGGTAGATTTCGTCGGTGATTTCGAATTCCGAGCCCCACGGCTTGCTGACCGGATGGTTCTGATCGTGAACCGTGACGGTGACCGTTTGGTTCGATCCCCAGGGATGCCCATCGAACGTGCCGCCCAGCATTTCCCAATAGGGCTGATACTCGTGATAGGTGTCGGCCGCCGAGTGCGCGCCGATGAAGCCGTGGCCTTTTTGCTTGACCCAGACGTTGAACAGATAGTCGCGCACGTCGTCGGCAAATGGCAGGTTGCCGGTGGTGTAGAACATCACGAGATCGTAGCTGTCGAGTTTTTCCTTCGTGATCGTGCTGGCGTCCTGCGTGGTGTCGACGCGAAACAGGTTGCTGGCGATGCCCAGGTCGGTCATGGC
>JBGQKM010000383.1:0-3740 GCA_041499515.1 Planctomycetia bacterium
CCGAGTTCTTGACCGAGGCTCTCATACGGTTGCCAAGCGACCACGAGCAGAACAACCCCGTGACACTTGACCTGAACGGTCAGGTCGTCGTGCGTGCCAGGCCCGCTGGCCAGACTCGGCCGACCGAGTTGATCTTGTCCCACTCGCAGTTGCATGGCGAAAACGTCGTCATCAACACCAACCGCGATTTTCTGGGCCGGGCCGTCAAGATGGGATTCCGCGAGGTCTACTTCTTTGGACCCCAGTCGCCGGCATTATGCGACGACGGCCGGCGGCAGTATCTCTGGGCCGTCTTGGAGCCGCAGGGATCGATCAAGGCTTGCGACGATGCAATTCGCATCGAGTCTTCGACTCACGCGGCCTCTGACCAGGCCCTGCACCCCAAACCCGATGGGAGACGATTCAACGTGATCCACCCCGTATCCAATTCGACCAGTGCCGCCGCCAAGCGTTCGCCGCGTCCCGCGGCGGACCATTTGCCGGCCGAAAACGGGCACAGTTCCGCCATCGTCCAGACGGTCGCCCTTCGCGCCGTGCTGCGCGAGACCCTGGCCAATACCAACATGCTGATTAGGGCGCTCAAGCGTGAGAAGCGCCAAAACCGGCTGGTGGCATCGACATTGGCGTCGCTCAAGCAATTGCAAAAAGTCGCCAGCTGATCGAACAACCCGTAGTTTGATTCATCTCGTCGATTCGGCAGCCATCTCTGAGCTGCCTGTTCGTTGGTTACATCCTTCCAAGGGCCACTGTGCGCTTGTGCGGTGTCCCCGTCGTCTTCACGAAAGGAATTTGCCTATGACCCAAGCCGAACTCGACCGTGCCGTGGCCGCCGCCACCGGCGAGTCTGTCAAAACCATCAGTCAACGAGGATTTGTAATTCTGACCCCAAGTCCCATCGAGCGAGAACCGCTCGTCGTGGACTGGGACGAGCTCGATGCTAATCGCGTGGCTCAGTTTGAATAATCTCGAACTGCGGCGACACAACGTTGCCAACGGCGGTCCGCGGTGCCCCCTCTCGCGGACCGTCGTTTTTTCTCAACCCGACCTTCTGAGGAGATAGATTCACCCCAGCGCTCAATGACCATGGGTCCGCGAGTGAAGAATTCTTTATTTCGAAAGCCAAACTATGCGTGAACAAATAACACACGAAACCATGTTGGATCCATCGGCCAGTCGTCAGACACATGCCCTCGGCTCAAACGATCGTCGGTCCGCCGTAAGGTGGAACGTAGGTGTGCTGGTTGTGGTGGAAGGCCCCAACGATATCGAGTTCCTGCGACGCATTAGCCGGATTTTGCATCTCGATGATGTCACGATTCCTGATTTGAACGTCCTGGAAGAAATGGGGCGCTTGATCTTTGTCCCCTTCGGCGGTGGCTGTTTGCATTATTGGTCGCATCGCCTGGGACCGCTTGCCTGGCCCGAGTTCCACCTCTATGACCGCGAGCTGCCGCCTGAAACCAAGCTGCGCAAACAGGCCGCCAGAGCCGTTAATGGCCGCGTTGGATGCCGTGCCGCTATCACCAGCAAGCGCAGCCTCGAAAATTACCTGAGCCCTTCCGCGATCGAAGATGCCAAGGGCATCAGAATCGATTTGTCAGATTCTGACTCGGTGGCAGAGGTCGCGGCGCGCGCGTGCTTGCCGTCACACTGCAAATGGGACGACCTTTCGCGCAGAGCCCAAAGACGGCTGTGCAACCGAACCAAGAAATGGCTCAACACGGCTGCCGTGGATCAGATGACGCCCGCACGGCTGGCCGAGCAAGATCCAGCCGGTGAGTTGGAGCGTTGGCTCCGCACGATCGCCAATCTGGCAGTCATCGGGTAAGTCGCTATGCACACTTGGAATCCGACTCCCGAATGCGAAGTGCTGTTGGCAGACTGATGACGTTGAAGCCATTTTTGCCAGGCGGCCGGTCCGAAAGGGCCGGCGCCTGGCTCTATTTTTAGCTATGCAACAGACCTCTGAATCTGGAGGTTGGCTAAATAGCCCGTCCCGAATGGCACGAACGTAGGCGTAACGCATTTGATTCGTGATCCAGCAACTGCTCGATCAATGGATGAGTTACGAGCAGCAAGTGCGGAAGATCGACCGGCAATTGGTCGCCTTCGCGAAAGAGGCCTCGTTGACCGAGGCGGCTAGCCGAAAGTTACTGCGCTCGATTCCCGGCGTCGGACATGCCACGATTGAAGTCGTACTGAGCGAACTGGCCAACGTCCAGCGCTTTCGCTCGCAGAAACCGATCAGAGCTTACGCGGGCTTGGCACCCGGTTATCGACAGTCGGCAGGCAAGTCTCAGGAAGTGGGAGTCGAATTCCTACGGCGGCTAGCCTTGTCGAAACCGGTGCGACACTGGTCCGTGAGCGCCCACCACGGACAGGGCTTGGGCCGGTGGCTGGGCGCGTAGCGAGCGCGAGCAGTTCTATTTCTGGCGAGCGCGTTTTTGCTCCAACGGGCGACGACGGGCGCGGCGGGTGGCTTTGGCGTCGGCACGGTAACGAGTTTCCTCGACGCGATGTTGACGGATCGCCTCGGGATGGGCTTGAGCCCAACGGTCGGCGCGCAGCGTGGCCAGATCCCGCTCGCCACCCAGCAGGCGGTCGAGCACGTCTTTCACGTACAGCCAGATGTCCAGATGGTAGCGATGAGCCGTGCTGACGATCGTGAGCAGAATCGCCGCGCGGTAGCCCGCCTCCACGCTCCCTATGAATAACCAGTTTTTTCTTCCCGTCGCAACTTGCTTCATCAACTGCTCGGTGTCGTTGTTGTCGATCGGCACACGGCCATCGCCTAGAAACACCGTCAGCGCATCCCACTGGTTATTCAAATAACGCACGGCTTCCCCCAGCCGGCTCTTGGGCAACACCTTCCGCGCCGCGTCGCCGTCCAGCCACAGCCGCAGCTGGTCCATGATCGGCACGCTGAGCCGGCGGCGGAGCGCGAGTACTTCCTCGGGACATTTGCCGCGGGCCTGATCCTCGACGTCGTATAGTTGCCGGTACCAGGCCAGCAACTGCGATGCTTCCAGCGGATGGTACTCCCGCGCTTCGTACACATATCGTCGCGCATGCGCATGGCAGGCCGCGCGCACCAGCCGGTCGTCACTGGCCAGCACGATCGACTCGAAACCCGCGTAACAATCGCCCAGCAGCGTGCCGCTGTAGTTCTTCAAGAAGTCTTGCGGACCGTCCCGGTGACGCGACACGGTGAAATCAAACACGTTCACGCCCTCGGGGCCCAGGCTGCGATAGGCCCACATCCGGGCCGAAACGTGCGGCTTGTTCTCAGCCCGCGCCGCGCTGAGCACTTCGTGAATTCGCCTCGATTTCGCATTTCCGTTCCGCGCCGCCGGAATCTCGGGCGGGAGCAGCAGCATCACGTTGGTCTCGTCGGTCGGAATCACCGGCGCGGTGCGCAGATAGTCCGCAGAGTGGTGATACAGCGGCTCCAGCACGTAGGCCGCGCTGGAAAGGATGTTCAAGAGCGTCGAACGCTGCGGCATCCAGCCGCTGCCGGCGAACCAATCCTGCTGCCGATAAGTCGGCTGGTGATAGGCGTACTTGCCCGCGATGATTTCGGCGGCGATGCTCGTGTCGTAGCGGTTCCCTTCCACCAGACCGGCAGGCCGGGGAGGTTGCACGACGCCGCACTGCGGCTGATCCGGGCAGACGAACTTGGGATATTTCGTCACACGCACCCGCAGCTTGGGCCGCTCGAACTCCAGGGTCTCGGTCAGGTC
>JBGQKM010000384.1:0-3709 GCA_041499515.1 Planctomycetia bacterium
TCATGCCATTTCACGCCCTGCCTCAACTTGAACGTCAGTCTGGTACTGGTTTTGTCCCAGGACCAGCTTTCAGCCAGATCGGGAATGATGGTTTCGATGCTCTCGTGGACTTTTGAGGGGTCGAAAACGACGAGGTTATTGAAAACCGCCGCAAACGGCGTCACCGAAGCAATCGTCGATTCCTCAAGCAACGAGGTGCTGGGCGGATTGTCGTTATGGTATAGCCGAAGCGTACCGCCCCTTTTCTGCGCGGCTGCGGGCGCTGCGGCCAGCAGTGCCGCACCCACGAGCGCGATGGAGGCGGCTTTCAACTTGACCGGCAACCGGTTGGTACGCAATTTAGCCTCCCAAACGTTTTTATTTTTTATAGAACTGCCGCCGATTGAGCGCAATGTTGAGCTTTCGGAGGTAAAGCAGAAGTAGCGCGGAACCCGTCGTGTTCGTAACTGAACAACGAGAACCGCCGACAGGAAGCCACCAATGACAGAAACCGACAAGGTGTTCGCTGGCTCGATCCCGGAAAACTACGATCGCTACCTGGTCCCGTTGATCTTCGAGAGCTTTGCCAGGGATATTGCGCAAAGAGCAGCCGCGCTTTCGCCGAGCACGGTTTTAGAAATCGCTGCCGGAAGCGGCGTGGTTACTCGGGCACTGGCGCCGCGGCTCTCGCCCGGCGCCAGCTACGTCGTAACCGACCTTAATCAGCCGATGCTTGACTATGCCGCCACGCGACAAGGCGGAGACAGCCGCATCAGCTGGCGCCAGGCAGATGCACAGGCGCTGCCGTTCGGCGATGCCGCTTTCGATCTCGTTTGTTGCCAGTTTGGCGTGATGTTTTTCCCCGATCGCCAATTGGGCTACCGCGAGGCAAAGAGGGTCCTCAAGCCCGGCGGATATTTCCTGTTCAATGTATGGGATCGCATTGAGGAGAACGTGTTCGCAAACGATGTGACGAACGCGCTGGCGGAAGTCTTTCCGAACGATCCTCCGCGCTTCTTGGCGCGCACCCCTCATGGCTATCACGACACCGCGCTGATCCGCAGTGATCTGGAGAAGGCAGGCTTCTCCAGCGTGGCGATCGAAACCAGAGCGGAGGCAAGCCGCGCATCCTCGCCCCGCCATCCCGCTGTCGGATTCTGTCAGGGAACCCCGCTAAGCAACGAGATCGCAGCCAGAGATGCAAAAAAGCTGGAGGAAGCAACCGACTACGTCGCATCCGCCATCGCAAACAGACACGGAAGCGGCGAGGTTGTCGCCAAAATTCAGGCACATGTAATCGTGGCCATAGCCTGATATTCAGTTTGCGGCGACCGCGGGGTCCACGGCCAACTTGAATCTTGTTGTCTTGTCCAAGTGAGGCGCGTCATGCCGCGCTGTGGACACGAATGGCACTATCGACGCCCCAACGAAAACGGCCCCGGCGCATCGGGAACACGCTGAGGCCGCTGGAAGGTAGTGCTGTCATGTCACGATACGCACCCGTAATTCCTGGCCACGCAAAACGTTCCCGGGCTAATCACCAACACCCAGACGGCTAAGATCGTGCCCAGAATTTTCAGCGGCAGTGGCTGTCGGAAAAAACGGCTCCAGCGTGGGTGACGCCAAAGCCGAAGTTGGAGCCTTTGTGCCGATGGGGGACCGACACCCCAAAATAACTCGGTGGGGCGGAAGTGGTTCCTGAATGAGCACGGTCCCGCCTTTGGGCCAGGGGGGCTAGGTATAGGCAGGACCGTGCAGGCCGCCGACGCGAGACGGTGACCCAAGTTGATTTAGCCGGAGTTTGTGACAGTCGTTCCAACAGTTAAAGCACGGCCGGCCCCTGTCGCGTGGGGTTAGCGGGCATCTTACGCAGACGGGGAACCGTGCTGGGCCACGGGACGGTGGCCCGACCTATCAACTGCGGCTTGTGACAGTCGTTCCTGCGGGCAGTTTCGTGACCGGCCATGCCCGAAAAGAACGGCCCCAGCGCGGGGGGCGAGCTGAGGCCGTTCGGGGAACAGTGCCAGCGGGGTGATGACACTGTTCTACAAAGACGCTGTGCCGAGATTCCTTCCCGCGGTTAAATTCCAAGAATCCAGACCGTTACGATGGCCACAAGCACGGCTAGGCCAGAAATCGTCCAGCCGCTGACGTAAGCCGGGTCATCGGCCATCGTATCGTCCCAGTGAGTCATTTCATCCTCAGAGAGTTTGCCTCTGGTGGGTAAGGGTCCAAACACGCTCTAATAACGCGGCATCAGCCAGCGGATTCCATTCGTCCACTGCGCCAAAGAATTCATTTAGCCGGCAGCGGTGTGCCTGCCGTACGAACCAATTTGTCCGCTTTGATGAGGACGAAATTGTTGTCGGGCTGCTCTCTGGCAAAGACGCTGATAGCCACAAACGCTGCGCAAAATAGCAAGCCTACCAGCATAACTTTCCGGTGGGTGCGCTTGTCGGCGTTATGAAATGAACTGGACATGGACCATCGCTACAACTGCGGTCTATGCCGCAATCAAACTCGCGTTTTAGCCTTGCTTATGAAGGTCACTCACTAGCGCGAATTTGAACAAAACTGAATCTACCAAAAAGAATGACATTCCCGCACGCGCACGGCGGGCTTTTTCGTGCGGGCGGCTCACCCGGTCGGGTCGAAAGAAAGACTGGCGATGGGATTATTGCTCTACGCCGGGCAACGGCTGTCAGATGTTGTTGGATTTGGTCCCCATAAGATCAAGAACGGCTGGTTAGTTTTCACGCGATACAAGAACCGCAACCGAAAACCGATTCGCATGGAAATCCCGGCAAGGCCCGAATTGTTGGACCTGATTGATCAGACAGCAACTGGCCAGGAAACGTTTTTGACAACCGCGTCCGGTACCAACAGAATTGTCCAACCGCGTTTCGGGGTTGGACAGTCGCCCGAAAAATGTAATGATTTCAACGGCTGAAAGCAGAGTAAGAGCCGGGGATCGGGAATGACCTATTGTTGCGGAGTGCTGGTGCGGGACGGGCTGGTCATGATCGCGGATACCCGGACCAATGCCGGACTCGACAACGTCTCGACCTTTCGCAAACTCCATATCTTCAGCAAGCCGGGCGAGCGCATCATGGCGATCGCGAGCGCCGGCAATCTGGCGATCAGCCAGTCGGTGCTGTCGACCCTGTCCGAAGGGCTTGAAGACCCGCACACTGGCGACGTCGAAACGCTCCTGAATGCGCCGACCATGTTCCAGGCGGCACAGCGCATCGGCCGGGCGATCCGCGCGGTCCACGCCACCGAAGGCGTCGCGCTGCAGTCTGAAGACATCAATTTCGACGTATCGTTTTTGTTCGGCGGCCAGATCAAGGGCTCGCGGATGCGGCTGTTCATGGTCTATCCGGCCGGCAACTTCATCGAATGCACCACCGACACGCCTTACCTGCAGATCGGCGAGCACAAATACGGCAAGCCGGTGCTCGACCGCGCCATGCATTACGACGTCGAACTGTATGAGGCGCTCAAGACCAGCCTGATCTCGATGGATTCAACGATGCGCTCCAATCTCGGCGTCGGCCTGCCGATCGACGTACTGGTGGTGCGCTCCGATGTCTGCGACGCCGATCTCAATCACCGCATCGAAGCGGGCGAGCCCTATTTTCACGATCTGCGTTCGCGCTGGTCGGCGGCGCTGCGCGCGGCGCATCAGAATATTCCAAGACCACCCTACAAGACAGAATCAGAACCAAGA
>JBGQKM010000385.1:0-3632 GCA_041499515.1 Planctomycetia bacterium
GCTCTCGGCCGAAGAGCGCACGCGCGTCGAACAATGGCTGGCCGAGAGCGCCGAGCTGCGGCAACTGGCCGACGAGCTGCGCGCGCTGCGCAGCAGCATACAAGCTCTGCCGCGCCATCAATTGGACCAAGACCTGGGTCCCGCCGTGCTGCGCCGCGCTGAACGCGCCGTCCTGGGCGGTGCCGCCGATCGGCCGATTGCCGGCCAGATCAAGCCGGGCACGTCGATCGCGTCCTGGTGGCTGCGCGGCGCCGGTTGGCGGCGACTGGCCTGGCCGGCGGTTGTCGCGGCCACGGCGCTGGCCATCGTGATCTACGACCGACAACAACAACCTGCCGAGCGGCAAGTCGCCGCCGCACCCCAGGACGAGCTGCGCATCGGGGCGCCGGCCGGCGCCGCGCCGAGCCCAAGCGAAAGTGAGAACTTGTCCGAGCCCGGACAGACGACAGCCGACTCTCTCAAGCAAGCGACGCCGAGCGAAGAGGCCGCGCCAGCGCGAGCCATCGAAGCCGAAGGCCTGCGGCGCATGCGTACGGATCAAGCGGTCGGCGGAGCGGCAGCGCCAGCCACAAAGTCAGCCAACGCGCCGGCCATCGGCCTGGACTCGGCCGTGGTGATCGACGTGACTGCCGAGTATTTCCGCGACCGGGAGTTCGAGAAACTGTTGGACGCCAAGAAAATCGTCTGGCAGCGCGACGAGACGTCGGTTTTTTCGTACGGCATGCAGGACCAAAAGTATTTTATCGAAGCGGCGCCGAAGCAAGTCGGCCAGATCGTGGCAGAAATGCGTCGAGACGCCAGCCGAGTCAAGAAGGTGACTCCCGAACCGGCGCGGCCGGATACAATCGAGCCAGCCGACCAATCGAAGCCGCGCCGCGTCACGATCGTCTTGCGCGTCTTGGCCGACAGCTAACCGGCCGACGCCAAAAAGCCGCTAGGCCCCAAGCGGTGGTGAAGACGCGGTTTGCAGGGGCTGGGGTCGAGTTTTTTCGGCTGGCACTTACTCAAGAACCATTTCCGCAAAGGATTCTTCTGATGTCCATTACGATTCGCGTGCGCCCCAACGGTCCGCTTTTGGTCGAGGGCGGAGTCACGATCCTGGATCAGCACGGCAATGCCTTTCCCGTGAATCCGGAAAAACCGGCGATTGCGCTGTGCCGTTGCGGGCATTCGGCCAATCGTCCTTTCTGCGACGGCTCGCACAAAACTTGCGGTTTCCAATCGGCCGAGATCGCCCCGTCGCCGGGCGCGTGAGGCGCGAGGGTCGATCCATCGACAAGTTTTCCCCCGTCGGTCGACGTCGGGGGTTTGCGCCCGGTCGCGCGATGAAACTGTGGCGCGCGTGACGGTTATGACGCGGCGTGTGCGCATCTTTTCGCCGCCGCCGGCCGTGAACCAGTCGCCCTGCTGATGCGTTCTGCTAGAATCGCGCGTGCGTGGCCGGCGCGTGCGGCCGTTCTGAATGCGACTCTCCGACCCAGGAATGACGACGACGCATGGATTCTGCGCTGATTGACCAGACATCGGAACAGTTTTTGAGCCAATGGAAACGGCTGGTGAGCACCACCAACTGGGACAAGGGCCAGATCATTCACGCCTGGCGTCAGGCGCTGGGCGCATCGGACGCGCCTACTTCGGAATACTCCGACGAAGCCTGGAGCCGCCGCGTCGGCAACGTGACGCCGCAACACGTCGGGCGGCTGCGACGGGCCTATGAACGGTTCGGTGCGATCCGAGACGATTATCCCGGGCTGTACTGGAGCCACTTCCAGGCGGCGCTGGATTGGGACGACGCCGAACTGTGGCTGGAAGGGGCCGTGCAAAACGATTGGTCGATTGCCGAGATGCGCCACCAGCGCTGGGAGGCCAACGGCGGCATCGACCCGCAGCCGGCCGACGACGAAACGAGCCTTTCGACGCCCTGGGATGAAGACGCCGATCCGCAGGAGGCCGACGTGGTTTCGGGCACTCTCGGCACCGTGGCATCGCCCGCCAGGACCGACGCGGACGAAACCGACAACGAAGCGGGCTACGACCGTTCGCAGTTCGACGACGCTGCAACGAGCGACACCGAGGGGGCGACTGCGCGCGGCGAACCGTTCCGTCCGTTTGCCGATTTGCCGTCGCTTCCGGCCGACGTCAACGACGCCTTTGAGGCGTACAAGCTATGCATCTTGCGCCACAAGTTGGCCGGCTGGCAGGAAATCTCGCGCGACGATCTCGTGTCCAGCCTGGAGTCCCTCAAGCAACTAGCCCTGATGCCGGCCGACGCCTAGCGTCTGCCCCCTCTCCCGCCGGGAGAGGGCCGGAGTGAGGGTGCATCATATCTTGACCAAAAGCTTTGCGTTGCTTGTCGGCACGATACGATGTTTGCCCGTGAGATGCCATTCCTTGAGCGTCGGACGGCCGACTAGCAAGACCAGCAACATGGCCGCGACCAGACAAGGTTCGCCGATGTGCTTCTCTGGAGCCCAAGCGGCGGGCAGGCTCGCCGCCGCGGGGATCAGAAGCGCGGCCAAGACCGGCGCGACGAGCACTTTGTCGTAGCCCGGAATGATCCACCTTAGCGTGAAGATGCGGCCCCAAAAACTGATCGGCGTGCGATAGTTCTGGCAATACAAAACCAACCGACTCGCGCTCATGCCCAGGGCTGCCATCACTGCAAGCGCCAGGATCATATCGCGGTTATCCTGTATCATGGGGTTGGCTGTCACGCAATACAACCACCAGCCGACGAGCAGACTGATCAACGTACCATCTCCGTGACTGATGCCTTGCGTTGCTTGTCGCGGCCGAACGAAGTCGAACGGCCAACCCAGGTGCGGGGTTAATTCGAGCTTCATGCGTTTGTCGAGCGCGGCGACGGACGGTTCAGGTTCGGAGATAGACACCAGCCACGGCTTCGACCAGGGAAAACCCGACAGCGATCGATGCATTCCGAAGTAGCCTATCGGGTATACCAGCGCGGCCAGGCACAGCGCGTCGGTCGGATCGAACCAAAACCGCGCGACAAGTCCCATGCTGAAAGCGATCGCGTAAGCGTAGGCCTTGCATCCGGTCGTCGCCAGCGTTACGGCCTGAGTCGCAAGATACGCCATTAGGAACACCAGCGGCACGCGCAACACGCTTACGTTCGCGTCGTGCAATAACAACATGACAACGCCCAACAACACACCGTCGCGCGGCGTCAGATGAATCGGACCCAATGGCAGAGGCTTGGGCATGCGCCAGGGCGTTCGCGCCAGCCACTTGCCGTAGCTCGGCCAAAAGAGCGGATGCAACGAATTGGCCCGCAACGCGCCGAAGACGCCGCACAGCATGAGCATAATGCCGTCGCGCGGGCGGAGGATTCCCGGACGCAACGCAAATTGTCTCCACCAACCCCACCACGCGTAAGGGGCTTCGAACACCAAATAGACCACGAACATTGCCGGAATGAACCACGCAGGGCGCACCCAGGTGCGAATCGGCAGAAAGCGAAAGCGGATCATCGGCTACCCCTCTCGCAAGTACCGGTCGATGTTGCTTTGCGCCTCGGGAAAGATCAACCGCTCCAGCACCAACGTCAACGGTCCGTTGCATCTGGTTTGCTGCCGCAGTCCTTCCGGCGTGTCATAGGCAAGCAACTCGCC
>JBGQKM010000386.1:0-3608 GCA_041499515.1 Planctomycetia bacterium
ACCACCCTCGAGGCGGCTTGTGCTTTCGCGGGCCAATCCCGATCCAGTTCACTTTACCAACTGTGCCGTAGCTACGAGCCTCGCGACCGACTCCGCCGACCCCTTTTCTGTCCGGACGGGGCCGTTAATAACATCGGATATTACGGGCCACGCCTATCCGCCGGTGATTGACTTGGTAACAACCTCAGCGGCAACCTTAGCCAACACATCGGAAAGAAGTTTTCCGCCCACATCCCCGCCCTTTTTTATTGCCTTCTTGAACCGAGCAACCGCCGTATCAGTGCCGGGTGTTTTACTAAGCACATCAGGAATCGACTGCTTCAGCTTGTCACGTTCGATCTGGGAAAGCTCGTCTACCTCGTCAATGGCGTCCGCAAGGGCGGCGGCTCGACGCTCAGTCCACGGATAAGGCTTGCCGCATTGATGGCAATGTGCGGGTGGTTTCCAACCTCTAAACGAAATAACGGCGACATTCGGACTGTCGTATTCACCAAGAATCGAGGCCGAACAAGACGGACACATGCATATCGTCGGCTCTCCGCACCCTTTGCAAAATGGCGTGGAGAATTGGGGACTTCTGTGAGTTGAACCATTGACACCGTGGCCATTAAGGCACGCGAGCCCAACATCATAGGAACCAGCCATAGACTCACCTTTAACCGCCTGTTGGGCGGTTGTTGGCGACGACCCGCTATCCTTTCCGTTGCCCTCGCAAGACGACAACCCGACAAACGCGTAGCCTACTTTCCGAATTTTCAGCAGCGATTGACCACATGTTTGGCCGAGAAACTCACATTTTGCCGAGAATCCAGCCCGCTTTAAACTCCGTTGCTTTACCGACTGAGCTACAGCCTCGCAAAGGGTTCATTGTAACAGTTTGTGCTTGCGAAAGCGGCTGCGCACCTCTCCAAACGAGTCGCAATTGCAGACCGGCGCTGGGCTTACGCTTGTCACCCACTCGCCGGCGGACCCCCAGCCCGCGCCCGGTCAGGTAAAGCGTGCGCGTCGGAACGGATCGAGCAGGTTTTTGCGTTGAAATGCGCAACCTGAAAAAGATTGACCGATCGCGCACACGCGTCCGATACGGTACCTGAGGCGTCCTGGGCAATTCATTCCGCCACCCGAGGTCACGCACGTGCCAAACCCTGCCGACAAAATACCTTGGGCCGAACCGCTGCCGCGCCGTCGTTTTTTGCGTTGGCACATTTCGCCCGGGGCCCTGTTGGCTCTCGGCGCCGCATTGTCCTATTTGATCGTCTACCTGACGGTTATTCAGCCCACGGCCGGGCAACTTTCGCAATTGCAGGCGCAAGTCACGACGCTGCAGTCGAGCATTCGCGACCTGGCCGGTCAGCGGGGCGTCGTGCCGGCCACCAACACGCTCTTGGGTCAATTGGCCGAGCAGGGCCGGCTCAATGACGTGGCCAGCCAGTCGCTCGATCGCATTTCCGCATTGCATCAGCGGCTCAACCAGCAGACCGAACGGGCCCAGCGAGCGCTCGAGGTCATGCAGAAACTGGCGTCGCTGCAAGACGCACTGTTGCAAAACGCCCCCCGCCTCCAGCAGGCCGCCGAGGTCCTGAGCTCGATGGAGACCTTGCAGACCCGGCTGGCCAGCCAGGAATATCTGACCGAAAACGGCCACCGCGCGCTCGACCAGCTTGACGCTCTGCGCGGCCGCTTGCTGGAGCGTGAATCGCAAACGGCCAGTGCCCAGGCGAACCTCGACGCCATCGACTCTCTGCAAGACCGGCTGACGCTGGAGAACGAATCGAATCTCGGAGCCGCCGAAAGTCTCAATGGGTTGGTCGAACTGAAACGCACGACCGAGCGGCAAGCGCCGGAAATCGCCGCGGCCCGCGACGCGCTGGAACAACTGGTCGATCTCAAGGGCGTACTCGTGGCGGGCGACAGTACGCTGGGCCGCGCTCGCGCCGTGCTGCGGCATTGGACGCGGATGCAAGAGCAACTCGTGCAGGCCAGCCCCGGCAACGCGGCGGCACGCCAGAACATGGACCAGTTGCTCAACATGAGCGACGATCTGGTCTGCCGGGGGGGCAACGCGTCGCTGGCGCAAAACGCCCTGGAGGGCCTGGTGGCCATTCGCCAGCGGTTGGACGATCAAGGCACGGGCCTCGAGCTGGCCGGGCGGCGGGTGGAGCAACTGATCACGCTGAAGGACCAGACCCTGTCGCAGACGGGCAATCTGGCCCAGGCCACCGAAAATCTCGAATTGATGTCCGACGTGCAGGACCAGTTGGCCGGCGTGGCGCAATCATTCGTCCACATGCGGCACTGGATTTCGGAGATCCTGGCCTTCGAGCCGATCTTCAATCGGGCCATGCGCAGCCTGCAGCCGCTGACCGAGTTGGGAAATCTGCGGCACTTGAGCGCCACGGAGCTGCGCGGGGTGATTCGCACGCTCAACGAGCGCCGCGAACCGCAGTGGACCGGCGCGGCCCACGACGAATCGACACCGACGGTCGAAAGCAGTGCGTCGGACCCACCGGCCATCGAATCGGCCCGCGCCCATTAGTGGTCTATGACCGTCGATTCTATGGGTGCCGCGGCGGTTTTGTCCGCCTGCGTGTCGGCACTGCTTCACCCAGAGGGTACCCGGCAAGCAGTGGCACCCAAGAGACAAAAGACAAAGCTCAGTGTCCAATAGGACCAGCGTCACTACTTGGCCGCGTGCTGCTTTTTAGATAGCTCGATCAGGTAGTGCGACACGGCGGCCAGCGTGGGCGTTTCGTACACCCACCAGTCGAGATCCTTGATGTGCAGGCCGAATTTTTTTTCGACCTCGCACAGAAACTCGATGCCTTCGAGCGACGTCAGGCCGACGCCGAGGGCGAACAGCGGATCGTCGGCCGGCACGCCCTGCGGACCTGACATGCCGAAGCGGTCGGCCAACAGTTGGCGCAGAACCTCCAGGGTGCGTTCGAATCCGAGTTGCGCCGCGTCAAGTGACATTCCGTGCATCTCCCTCGGCCGTCATTGTCGTCGTCTCGTCGGGCTTCTGTACGCAACTCAAAGTCGCTCGCGCGATTGCCGACCGTGGTGTGGCAAGTTCCGAACCGCGCAGGCTAATCGGCACGATCCTCGTTCTGTGGGACATGGGGCCTAACCGCGTCGGACCGGGCACGAGCGTGCCGGAGCGTTCCGGACTCAATGCCGCGCTGTGCCCGTCGAGCCCGCCCGCTGGCCCCGCCGCGTCTCCTGGGGCGGCAATCCAGGGCCAGAGCGTCCGACGCGGCGATGGATGGCCAACAACGATCAATTTTAACAAAGCCGGCTAGGGCTTTCCAATCGACCAGTTCCGCAGGCGCGCAGCAGCGAACGCCACCGCGTGCGGCCCACTCTCCAGAAACATCGGCGCACGGGCCAGTCGAACTTGACGCTCTCCGGCGGCACCGATAGATTGACCCTCTTCCCCGGCCGGCCCGTGGGCCTGGCGAATAGACTTGGGTGGATATGGCAAATCTGGTTGTTAAACCGGTCGCCTCTCGGGGGGAACGAAAGCAATTCGTCCGTTTCCCCTGGACGTTGTATGAAGGCGACCCCAACTGGGTCCCGCCCCTGTTGATGGATCACCGCCGGTTGCTCGG
>JBGQKM010000387.1:0-3605 GCA_041499515.1 Planctomycetia bacterium
CTTCGCGCGGTGAAATCTCGAGTGTCGCCGGCAGTGGAATTAAGGGCTACGCCGGCGATGGCGGTCCGGCGAGCCAGGCCCGGCTCAACGAGCCGTATGAAGTCCGCTTCGATCGTGAAGGAAACATGTTCTTCGTGGAAATGCAAAACCATTTGATTCGTCGCGTCGATGCATGCGACCAGTCGATCTCGACCGTGGCCGGCGATCCTGAGGTGGGCTTTGCAGGCGACGATGGCCCGGCGATCCAGGCCCGATTTCGACAGCCGCACAGCATCGCCCTGGACGAGCGCGGGTTTTTGTACGTTGCCGATATCGGCAACCATCGTATTCGACGGATCGACACCCGCAGCCACACGATCACGTCGATCGCCGGCAACGGCAAGCGCGAGTTGCCCCATGACGGTGGCACGGCGCGAGGCCAGCCGATCCTCGGCCCGCGAGCCCTGGCCGTCGTCGGCCGGACGCTGTGGATCGCCCTGCGCGAGGGGAACAGCGTGTGGCGGCTCGATCTCGATTCGGGCATCATTCGCCACGTGGCCGGCACGGGCGCGGCCGGCTACGGCGGCGACGGCGGGCCGGCACTCTCAGCGACCTTCAACGGACCCAAGGGAATCGCGGCCACCGCCGATGGCCTGGTGTACGTCGTCGATTCGGAGAACCAGGCGATTCGGCGGATCGACACGACCAGCGGAGTCATTCAGACCGTCGCCGGCAGCGGGCCCACGGCGCGCGGTTTTGCCGGCGAAAAGGGTCCGGCCCTGGCGGCCCAATTCGATCGCCCCCACGGCATCTGCATCGCCCGCGATGGCGGCGTGTATCTGGGCGATACCAACAATCACCGCGTGCGGTGGTTGCATCCCTGAGAGCGTGCTTGATCAGGGGCTGAAAGCGCTGCCTGGCCCGGGTTAGGCGCGCGATTGAGCCGCATTGCTCGTCGCCAGGTTCTCCAAGCAATGGGGCGGGCGCGATGCAGAGGATGCCGGCGACCGCGCGTTGGCTTTCCCGAGCGACTTCATGGAGGTTCGATGGCTCAAAATAAACTTATATCAATCAAAATACTATTGTTGACTACTGAAAATCCTGCTGTACAATCGCGGCTTAGGCTATTGGCTCGTCGCACAGGACTGGAGGCCGGTTATGGACCAGCGCCGATTGAAAGATTCTGCCGCCTTCACGCTGGTAGAACTGATGGCAGTGATCGCCATCAGCGGCATGTTGGCCGGCTTGTTGCTGCCCGCGGTACAGGCGACCCGCGAATCGTCGCGGCGGGCGAAATGCCTTGCCAACCTGCGTCAGATCGGCGTCGCTTTGCAAAACCACCACGACCTGAAGAGGGTTTTCCCGCCGGCCTACATCGGCAATGCCTATCAGACGGGCTCGGCGTATGGAGTCAGTTACCCGGATGGCAATGGCAATGGTCCCTCGGGTTTTGCCTGGGGCGCCCTCATTTTGCCGTTCATCGAAGAGCAGAATCTGTATGCGCGGTTCAATTTCAAGGTCCCTTGCTGGGCGTCTGAAAATGCCGCTGCCGCCCAAACCAAAGTGCCGCTGTTTCTCTGTCCGGCCGCGACCGGCGGCGACGACGTTTTTTCGGTGGATCGGTACGTGGGCAATCCCTGGGGGCCTGATCTCATTCCGGTCGGGTCGAACCCGTTCACCCCCGCGATTCTGTTGGCGCATTCGCATTACGTGACGAGCGCCGGTTGCCACCAGCCTTGGGGGCGCGAGATCGTATTTGACAATTTCGACCTGCCGGAAATCGTGATCGCCGGTGGCTCGCCGGTGGAAACCTACATCGAAGGCGCGTTCTATCGCGACTCACACCTGAGTGCCCGGAATTTCACGGACGGTCTTTCCAAGACGGTTTTTGTCGGAGAGCACAGTTCAATCTTGAGCGATAAAACGTGGGTCGGTGTGCCGCCGTTTGGGGTGAGTTGTCCCAAGTTCCCGTTTGCATCCGATTGCAACAGCGGCGGCGATTTGGTCGGGGTCCACAGTGGACCGGACGTGCACGATCGACCCCAGGTGATTATTCACGCCCCGAATAATCCCGTGGGCCACACCGATCAAATGTGGTCCGAACATGGGGATGGGTGCAATGTGTTGTTTGGCGACGGCTCGGCGCGATTCATCGACGAGGCCATCGACTTGTATCTGTGGGTTGCACTGACAACTCGCGCCGGCAACGAAGTGATGTCGGACGAAGTGACCGAATAGAGGCGGAGAGAGCATGAAGTCGCGCTATTTTGCCATAAACATGTTGCTCGCTTGCGTGTTGATCCCAACCGGCTGTAGCCGCACGCCCCAAATGGGCGGCGACGAGCAATGCATGAAGGCGGCCGATGCACTATGGACAGCGGTGACGGTTAAGCAAAGCGAGCTCTTGGACCATAGCGCTGGCGAAATCGAACGACTCCACCAGGAGGGGAAAATGCCGCAGGAGGCCTACGAGAGCCTGTCGGGCATCATTAGCACGGCTCGCGCCGGAGAATGGTCCAAGGCTCGCGCTGCGCTGAAAACCTTCATTCGCGGCCAGCGTCCGGCGGCACGCTGACTGCCTGTCGCGAAGAATGTTGTTGCCTGCCTGGGTGTGCCACTTGCATCGCCAGTGCGCGAAAATCCCGACAAAATTGCACTGGCAGGATGCCAGTGGCACGACGAATGACGCTGAAATACGCTGTAGCCGGGTCTGTGACCCCGGATTCCCCCGAGATTCTCCGCCCTCAAAGAGACCGGCGACTTACGGCCACGAGCACTCATGGCAAGTATAGTTTCACCAGCCCATCGCCAAGCGTTGCGACTCTCCTATTTCACGGTCGGATACAACGTCCTGGAAGGCGTCGTTTCGGTCGTTTTCGCGTTGGCAGCCGGCAGTCCAGCCCTTTTTGGATTCGGCGTCGATAGCTTTGTCGAATCGCTTTCCGGGCTCGTGATGGTCTGGCGGTTCAGCGGGGCCGGTGAACACCGCGAGCAGACGGCCGTTCGACTGGTTGGATTTGCGCTCACGATTCTCGCGGTCTACGTGGCCTACGAATCCGCCACGCAACTTTACTTCGACGAAAAACCGGAAGTCAGTCCTGTCGGCATCGGGATAGCGCTTGTGTCGCTGGTCGTCATGCCAATTCTGTTTTTTCTCAAGCGGCGTACCGCAAAGACCGTCACCAGCCGGAGCCTTTTAGCGGATGCGAAACAAACGCTGGGCTGCATTCTCCTGTCGGTTGCCCTGCTGGTCGGATTAGGTTTCAATGACTTCCTCGGCTGGTGGCAGGCCGATCCGATTGCAGGGCTAGTCATCGCCGTCTATTTGGCCTGGGAAGGCTATCGAGCGCTAGCGGAAAGAGAACTCTGCAATTGCTAAAACTTTCAACCTGTCGTTCCGACCATCGCGGGTAAACCGCGGCGTTGAAGAGGTTTTTGCGCGACCAACGTCCCGTGGCGCGAAACTAGGGCGGCCAAATTGCCAGCCGCGGTCGAACGCGATTTGATTGCAAACCGCGTTGAATTCTGCGTTGCCCATTACTAAAAACGCGGTTTTCCTCACGAAATTCGCAGATTGTGCGGTTTTCCGTGCGGTGACGATGTTGCTGTGCGCCGTAACGCACGAA
>JBGQKM010000388.1:0-3530 GCA_041499515.1 Planctomycetia bacterium
ACTGCCCGTCGGAAATCAAGGTCCGCATGCGTCTGACGAATGCCGGTCGCGTCGAAGTGTGTCGCCTGATCGTCAAAACCGATGCCACGGAGCGGGAAACGGGCGGCAAAAAGCCGGCCGAGCAAGTGCCGCTGCCGGCCGATGATCCGTTCCTTACGCATATCGACTTGGCCAAGCGATTCGGTCGAGAATCAGAGCCCACGCGAAAGCTACTCGACCGTTGGCGAAAGAAGAACGGTGATGGCTGGCATGAAGCGAAAGACCGCGCAATGAACGAGCCGAAGTATCTGTATCGACTCTCCGCGGTGCAACGCCTGTTCGATGCTTCGTCCGGCGGCACGTCCGGCAAACGTCCGGCGAAATAATTCTCGCCGAAAATACTCTCGCATTTCTTGGGCTTTCTGCCCGTCCGCCACGTCCGGCAACCGCCCGGGGGCGACACGGCAATGGTGCATTGTGCAATTGTGGCCGCATGGCCGAACCGCTGCAAAGTCTACAAGTGCGACGATTGAAACGGATGCTACGCGCAACCGAACATGCCGCGGGCAACGATTCCGTGAGCGCTCGGCTAATTCGTCGTGTGCTGACCAAAAAACGGCGTGCAGCACGCAAACCCCGAACAATTCCACGGATTCGACCATGACTCCCTGCCCACCTCTCCGACAGACTGCTCACCGCCCGCGAAGCGACCGACTCCCGCGGCCCCGACATTTAACGGGACGTGCATGGACGGCGGGCCGCTGGTGTGGCCGATTCATCGGCTACCTAGGATTTTTCATAGCCAAGGAGCGGATGCGCTGGGTGCGCCACACTAGCCCGACGCGCCAGCGAGGGTAAATCATTGTCATTCCCTCGCTTGCGCTTCGGGCTAGTACTAACTCAGATAACGGGACAGTCCCCGCAGTTTTGAAACCGCTTCTCGACGCTACGTATAGCATAGGGTATACTTCTATGATGGCCAGCGAGGTACGGTTTGCCGTGGTGCAAAAGATGCTGGAGCGGGCCGGATATCGGTTGGTCCGAATCGCTGGCTCGCATCATCTTTTCGAGAAGCCCGGCAGAACCTTGGTGTCGATTCCCGTGCATCGGGGAAAGGTCAAGCCGTTTTATGTCCGCCAGGTCAAACGCATCGTCGAAGAGGAAGGGCAAGACTGATCGGCGGCGAGGTGTCGCGCGGCCGTTTGCCGCGGGCATTTTGAAACGAGCCGCGGGCCTGGCGGCGCAGTATCAGGTGATTCTGGAATCGGAGGAGGGCCGTTGGCACGGCCGCGGACTGGAAATGCCCCACGTGTTCGGCGACGGGACGACGCCCGACAAGTGCGTGGCGGCCACGCGGGCGGCGTTGACGGCGGCGGTGGCCTATCTGTTGGAACAAGGCCAGAAGCCCCCAGCGCCGGCGCGCACCGGCCAGCGGACCCAACAGGTCAACGTGCGGCTGACGGCCGAAGAAAAGGCCATCATCGAAAGCACCGCCCGCCACAAAGGCTTTAGCGGCCTGTCCGACTACATGCGCGCCGCGGCCCTCGATTCGACCAGCCAGCAATCCCCGTAAAGGGAGCGCGCCCTGGCCGATGAAACATTTCAGCCAGCATCCATTAAGAGCTCCAAACGACGGCGCATCGGCGCACCGTATCAACGCAGTCCGATACTTGGCGGTTGGGCCTTGGCGGCTTCCAACCTCTCCGACTTACCGGCTGGCGGAGTTGCGGCCCAGCTCTATCTACATGGCCCAACCGTAGGCGGCTAGTAGACGTGCCAGTCGCTGGACGCGGCGAATCGGCGAGGCGATAATCGGGCCGTTCGGCCGGACAGTTACCCAAAAAACGATGCGTCAACGCTCGCCGCCAGAGTCACGACGCGAGTCTATCAAGCAGACTAGTGAAAGACCGCCGATATGGCACGTAATCTTGTGTTGCGAATTCGGGCAGTCCATCCACCCTGGGCGTATTGTTTTCTGTTTGCGGTTTGCGGCGTCGCTGCGGCGGCCGGCGGACCCCGCCAATACCTCGACAAGCCGGACGCGTGGTTTGCCGGCGATGAGGCGAAGGGAATTGCCGCGAACATTCTGGGCCACCAGTCGAACCTCGGCGGCTGGCCAAAAAACGTCGATACGACGGCCCCCGCGCCAGCGGATCAGCACACGCAACCCACGTTCGACAACGGGGCCACAACCGACGAGCTGCGTTACCTGGCTCGCAGTTACAACGCCACGCAAGACGCACAGTATCGCAAGGCCTTCGAGAAGGGCGTGGATTATATCCTGCAATCGCAGTATCCCAATGGCGGCTGGCCGCAGTATTTCCCGCCGGGACGGGGCTACCAACGCCATATCACGTTCAACGACGACGCCATGGTGCGCTTGGTGCGACTCGTGCGAGAGATTGCTACGTCGGACCGATACGATTTCGTGGATGCAAATCGCCGCGCCGCGGCGCGGCGCGCGTTCGAGCGCGGCATCGACTGCATTCTCCAGTGTCAGATCAAGGTCGACGGCAAGCTGACCGTCTGGTGCGCCCAACACGACGAGCACGATTTCAGCCCTCGGGCCGGGCGAACTTTCGAATTGGCAAGCCTCAGCGGCGGCGAATCGGTGGAGATCGTGCGGCTGTTGATGAGCCTGGACGACCCCAGCCCGCAGATCGTGCAAGCCGTCGAGGCCGCGATTGCCTGGTTCAAAACCGTCAAGCTTTCTGGCATTCGACAGGTGATCGAGGCGGACGAAAAGTCGCCCACGGGCAAGAACAAAGTGGTTGTCAAAGACGACTCGGCGCCGCCGTTGTGGGCTCGGTTTTACGAAATCGGCACGAATCGGCCCCTGTTTGTCGACCGCGACGGGGCGCCGAAGTACGATCTGGCCGAAATCGGCTATGAGCGCCGCAACGGCTATAGCTGGCTGAGTGATCGGCCGCGGCGGTTACTGGAACAGGACTATCCGGCCTGGCGGAAGAAACGCTCAGGCGCTGACTAGGCAAGATGTGGGCCGTAGCGATCGTGGAAACGGCCACGGAAATGGCTCGTCGAGATTGCACGTCCACCACGCCAGCGGTCGCCTCGACATGGGGCGCGAACTCGCGGGGTCCGGGCTGTGTCGCGTTAGGGACAAACCCCAGGCGAGTCCCATGCGTTTGCAAATCGGCGAGTACGCAATTCAAAGTTGGCTTGGCAAGGCCGAGGGTCAATTCGATATCGACCTGGCCGAGAGCGGCATACAACCGTGCTCGTTGAGCGACTTGAAGCGATCCGGCGAAATCAGTCTGGACTACGGGTCGAATCGAGGATGCCGCGAGCTCCGACAAGCCGTGGCGGGACTTTACGGCGTCGGGCCAGAATCGGTGCTCATTACGCACGGCAGCCAGGAGGCGCTGTTTCTCTTGTATGCGGCCTATTTGCGTCCGGGCGATCACGTGATCGCGTTCACTCCCGGCTGGCAGCAGGCTTGGGAAGTGCCGGCGTTTTTCGGGGCGGACGTGTCTCGAGTTCCCCTCTCGGCCGAGCTTGGATACCGCATCGATTGGCGAGCCGTCGAAAAC
>JBGQKM010000389.1:0-3519 GCA_041499515.1 Planctomycetia bacterium
CCTGGAAGACGGCCCTGGTCGATATTCCGTTTGGGGGAGCCAAAGGGGGCATCGCCGTCGATCCGGCAAAACTGTCGGCGCGCGAAATGGAGCGGATTACGCGCAAATTCGTCGACGGCATTCACGATGTGATCGGACCCGACGTCGACATTCCGGCCCCCGACATGGGCACCAATGCCGAGGTCATGGCTTGGATCATGAACCAGTACCAGAAATACCACGGTTTCAGCCCGGGCTGCGTGACTGGCAAGCCGGTTGAACTTTTTGGGATTCCGGGTCGCGAGGAAGCCACGGGGCGCGGGGTGGGACACCTGGCCTTCAAACTCTTGAGTCGCCTGGGGCGCAAGCTGGCCCAAACCCGCGTGGCGCTGCAGGGCTTTGGCAACGTCGGTTCGCACGCGGCCAAGTTTTTGAGCGAGACGGAGTGCAAGATCGTGGCGGTGAGCGACGTCAGCGGCGGATATTATCGGCCCGAGGGGCTCGATATTCCGCAAGTGCTGCAATATGCGCGCGAACATCAGTTCTTGCTCAAAGGCTACAGTCAGGCCGAGCGCATTTCGAACGAGGATCTGTTGGAACTTGACGTGGATCTTCTGGTTCCGGCCGCGCTGGGTGGAGTGATCACGGCCGACAATGCGCCGCGTGTCAAGGCTCCGATCATCATCGAGGCGGCCAACCAACCGGTGTGGCCCGACGCCGACCAGATATTCGAGCAGCGTGGCACGGTCGTGCTGCCGGACATTTTGGCCAATGCGGGCGGCGTGACGGTCAGCTACTTCGAGTGGGTTCAAAATCGGCAGCACTATCAATGGGGACTCAACCGCGTGCGGCAGGAATTGGACCGCGTGCTTTCCGACAGTTTCGAACGCGTGTGGACGTTGTCGGCGGAGCGCAAAGTGAGTCTGCGCACCGCGGCCTATATCTTGGGCATCGGCCGCGTCGGCCGCGCCACGATTTTGGGAGGAATCACGTGATCGGCGATCAGATTCCCATCAAGACCCTGCAGCAGATTCCAGCCTTTCGCAATCTCAACGACAGCGAATGCCATCAGTTGATTGACGTTGCCAACGAAAAGGTTTTCGCCCCCGGCGAAAAAGTCATCGAGCAGGGCAAGCGCAGCCAGAACTTGTGGATCCTGATGGCTGGCACATGTGAGGTGGTCAAAGACAGCCCGTTGGACGGTGCGGTGATCCTGGCCGAATTGGAACCGTTCAATTTCTTTGGAGAAATGTCGTTCTTCAGCCCCGCGCCGCATTCGGCCAACGTGATCGCCAAAACGCCCGTCCGGCTGCTGAGCATTTCGCGCACCGACTACGACGACCTGATTCGCGACGGCGTCGACGCCGCTTACAAGGTGGCTTACAACATCGTGGAAAGCGTGGCCGACCGGCTGCGACGGATGGATGAGTGGATCACGAAGCTCTCGGCCCACGGCGAACATCCCGGACCGGAAGACCAAGAAATCGTGCCCGAATGGCGCCAGTTCCGCAACAAGCTGTTCAACGGCTGGAATCTGTAAGCCGCAGCCCGCGCCGCGGGTGCCGGCGATGCGGCGTTACCGCATGCGGTCGGCTCAGGCGTACGTGATCCCCTGCCCTGCGGGCACCTTGGCACGCGGGGCACTTTCGGCCGCTTCGGCCAGAATTTCGCCGGCGCGGATCGTATCGGATTCGTTGACGTCCAAGTGCGTCACCGCGCGGACCAGTTGCGGGCCGACGGCCAACATCAGCAGTCTGTGGTCTTTCAGGCGTATGCAAAACTCGGCTGCGGTGCCCAACGTCGGATCGACGCGAAAGATCACGATGTTCGTATCGACGGTGTCGCCCATCAAGGTCAACCCCTCGATACCGCGGATCGCCATGGCCAGGCGCTGGGCGTGGGCGTGGTCTTCGGCCAGGCGGTCGATGTGGTGCTCCAACGCGTACAGGGCCGCCGCGGCCAGCACGCCGCCTTGACGCATGCCGCCGCCGAAGAGTTTGCGGTGCCGCCGTGCCTTTTGCATCAGATCGCGGTTGCCCACCAGCGCCGAACCGACCGGCGCGCCGAGCCCCTTGCTGAAACAAACGCTCACCGTGTCGAAGTGCCGGGCCCAGCGGCGGGCGTCGATGCCGCTGGCCACCACGGCATTGAACAACCGCGCGCCGTCCAGGTGCGTCAGCAGACCGTTCTGGTGCGCCCAACGGCAAATCGATTCCACGAATTCGTACGGCTGAATCCGGCCGGCGCCGCGATTGTGCGTGTTTTCCAAACAGACCAGCCGCGTACGAACCAAATGTTCGTTGTCGCCCCGGATCAATCCGATCAATTGCTCGGGCCGCAGCACGCCGTTTTGGCCCTCGACGGTCCGCGCGACCACGCCGCTAAGCTGGGCATAGGCGCCCTGTTCGTAGTTGAAGATGTGGCAGCCGGCTTCGCAGATAAACTCGTCGCCGGGACTGCAATGGACGCGAACGCCGATTTGGTTCGACATCGAGCCCGACGGAACGAACACCGCGGCCTCTTTGCCCAACAGGTCGGCAATCCGCTCTTGCAAGGCATGGAGCGTGGGATCTTCGTCGAAAACGTCGTCGCCCACTTCGGCTCCGGCCATCGCAGCCCGCATGGCAGGCGTCGGCTTAGTAACGGTATCACTGCGAAAATCGAGCGCTGGGCCTGACATTCGTGTCTCCTCGTCGTCGCACCTGGGCTTTTCCTCGGCTACGCCAGCAGACAAAATAGAAGGTTCGTGGCCTGCAGGCGCCGATCAAAGAAATCGTATCTCGCCCGCAAGGCCGTGACCAGTGGCCCCGGGGTGATTAGACCCCCAGCGTGTGGAAACAGCCGGCAATGAACTCTGTTCCCCTCAAGATCTTGCGTATCGACGGCCGCCGGGGCGACGCACGGGCGGCAGTGGCCAAACTGCGCGACGCGCTCAGCCCGCGGGGCAACATCGTTAGCGAAGCCGGTCGCCGCCGCACGCTTGAGGTCTTCGGCCAGGAACTGACGCCGCTGGAGGTCGTGCAAAAGATCTGTCAGGACGTCCGCCACCGGGGACTGGCCGCGGTGCTCGATTATTCGGCGCGGATCGACAATGCCCGACTCACGGCCGAGACGCTGCGCGTCGGTGCCGACGAATTGCGATCCGCCCACAGCCAGGCCGATCCGGCTTTTCTGGCGGCGGTCCGCCGCATTCGCGCGAGCATTCTCGAATTTCAACGGGCCTTGCTGCCGGCTGACGTCAAGATTCCGCGCCCTCACGGCAGCTACGTGGGTCAGCGCTATTTGCCATTGGATCGCGTCGGTATCTGTGTTCCCGGGGGTGCCGCGGCGTATCCTTCCACGGTGCTGATGACGGCGGTTCCGGCGCAAGCGGCCGGCGTCAAGGAGTTGGTCGTCGTCGCTCCGCCGACGCCGTACGGCGCGTACAACCTCGATCTGTTGGCCACCTGCCACGAACTGGGCATTGCGGAACTGTATCGCGTTGGTGGGGCCCAAGCCGTGGCTGCGATGGCCTATGGCGTGGAAGGCATTCGGAAAGTC
>JBGQKM010000390.1:0-3499 GCA_041499515.1 Planctomycetia bacterium
AGTCCTGCTGGTGGCCAGCGGCGATTTGCGGCTCTCGGCCAATCAGAAATGCTGGCCGGCCCAACAGGAAATGGAACGAGCGTTGACGCGCGCCGTGGCCAACGCCGGCTACGAGCTCGTGCGGGCCCATCCGTTCAAGCCGGACTCGCAGCACGGCTTCATCGGGTCGCAAAAAGAAGGGATGGAGGTTTTCGGGCAGATCGATCGCAAAGCGAAGTTGATCGTGGCCGAAGCCGTGTGGCAATACTCGCATCACGTGCTGGCCGGCTTGTTGTCGCACGAAGGCCCTCTGTTGACCGTGGCCAATTGGTCGGGAACCTGGCCGGGCCTGGTCGGCATGCTCAACCTCAACGGTTCGTTGACCAAAGCCGGCCGCAAGTACTCGACGCTGTGGAGCGAGGATTTCACCGACAAGTCCTTCGTGCGCCATCTCGAACGCTGGCTCGAAAAAGGAAGCCTCAAGCACAAGACCGATCATGTCCAGCGTTGGAAAGACATCAAGGCCCCCGGCAAAGAACGCCGGCTGGGAGCCGCCCTGGCCGACCAATTGCGCCGCGAAAAGGCGATCATGGGCGTGTTCGACGAGGGCTGCATGGGAATGTTCAACGCGATCATCCCCGATCACCTGCTCCATCCGACGGGCGTCTTCAAGGAACGGCTCAGCCAGTCGGCCCTGTACTATGAAACGACACAAGTCGCCGACAGCGAAGCGCGCGCGGTGCGCAGTTGGATGGAGTCGCGCGGCATGCAATTTGTCACCGGGCCGAATCATGCCGAAGATCTCACCGACGAGCAAATCCTCAAGCAGTGCAAAATGTACATCGCCGCCCTGCGACTGGCCGACGACTTCGGCTGTCACACGATCGGCATCCAATATCAGCAAGGCCTGAAGGACCTGTTGCCGGCCAGCGACCTGGTGGAAGGCACGTTGAACAACTCCGACCGGCCGCCGGTGCGCAGCCGTGACGGCCAGCGGATTTTATACGACGGCGAGCCTCTGCCGCACTTCAACGAAGTCGACGAGTGCGCGGGACTCGATGGCCTGATGACCTATCGCGTACACAAGGCCCTGGGCCAACCGGTGGAAAACACTCTGCACGACATCCGCTGGGGCGATTGGGACCAAAGCGGCACCGTGTCGGATTATGTCTGGGTGCTGCTCATCAGCGGCGCGGCCCCACCGGCGCATTTCGTCGGCGGCTGGAAGGGGGCCAGCAGCGAACGGCAGCCCCCGATGTATTTTCCCTCGGGCGGCGGCACGCTCAAGGGCGTCTCCAGGCCGGGCGAAATCGTCTGGTCGCGGATCTATGTCGAAGGCGACCGGCTGTGCATGGATTTGGGCCGTGCCGGCGTGGTCGAATTGCCGAAAGAAGAGACCCACCGCCGTTGGCAGGCCACGACGCCCCAGTGGCCCATCATGCACGCGGTGACCTACGGCGTGTCACGCGACCAGATGATGGCCCGGCACAAGGCCAATCATATCCAAGTCGCGTACGCCAACAGCCCGGCCGACGCCGACCGTGCGCTAGTGGCCAAAGCCGCCATGGCCGAACACTTGGGCTTGGATGTATCGGTCTGCGGCACGCGAAAAAACGGTCGTACGTGGTGACCGGCCCGCCGGGGCTACCGTCGGCCCGCTGAGCATTCGAACCGCCAACCGACCGGGCTGGCGCGTTGGACCGTTAGTGGGCCTGATCCGGCAGCGGCGGAATGGCGTCGTCCGGCGGGTCGTTAGCGCGACTCGCCTGAGGGAACTGGACGCCCCGAGAGTCCATTTTTGCGCCGGCGCTTTGCGGCACGCTTGCGATGCTGCTAGTGCGAACCAACTGCGGCACGCGGTTGGACTGTGGCGCGACGGCCGTGGCCGCGGCTGCAAACGAGGTGTTCTGGCCGGACGGCTCCATCGCCGCGTCGTACTGCGGCGAGGTATTGATGGCCACGCGAACGTCCCCGCGGGGTTCGGCTTCGTTGTCGGCCAGCGACAGCTTGGCGATCCATTGCTTCGCGGCGCCTAACGACGGGTCCTTGGCGACGGCTGTTTTAAAGTGCGACAGGGCGGCCGCATTGTCGTGCTTTTTCACCAGCAAAAAGGCCAGGTTGTAGTGCCCTATGGATTCGCCGTGCGCCGTGATCAGTTGGGCCAGCGCCTCTTTGTTCTTGCCTTGTTCGACATACACGGCGGCCAGGTTGTCGCGATACAGCTTGCTTTCGCCCTTGAGCTCGACGGCGCGTTGCAGCTCTTTGGTCGCGTCGCTCAACTTTCCGCGGCGGTGGTCGCAAAGCCCCAGATCGTTATGCAGTGACGGATCCTTGGGATACTTCTTGATCGCCTTTTGATAGAGTTTCGTGGCGGCGTCGAAATGGTCGCGATGATCTTCCAAGTGGGCGTAGCCGACCATCGCGCCTAGGTGATTGGGGTCGACGCTGAGGGCCTTCTTGTACTTGGCTTCGGCCTCCTCGAGATTGCCCTGCCGTTCGGCCGCTTGGGCCATGGCCACAAACACGTTGGGTCCCGGTTTCGAGTTGGTCGGCGCCGTGGGCTTAGCGGGCGTCGTCGCCGCCGGTGCTACCGCGGCAGCCATTTTGTTCGAGCCACTCTTGACGCTGGCGCTGAACTTGTCCATCAGAGTTGGCTGCGCCGCGGCCGGTTTCGTGGTCGTAGTAACGCAGCCGCCGGATAACAGCGGCAGAGTCGCTGCAATGGCCAAGAAGTAAACAAGCTGTTTGCCCACGAAAAATTCCTCGCGTCGTGCGGAAGTAGGAAGCGGTGGATCGCCTCAAATCCTTGAGACGGCCTTTGTTAAAATCGTCCAGGCGAAACAGAAACCTGCAATCGAAACCATCGCTTGTCACGCGTTCCTAGGGAGAGCTAGCACTCTGCTGCTAGGATACGGGTCATGGGCCGCCGGCAGAACCGCCGCCAGAACCGCCACTCGAACCACCGCCGGATGACGCGTCCTTCAGCCGAGGATCGGGCCGCGTTGCGCGAAATTTTCGGTTGACAGCGTCGATATCATCCGCCGGCCAGCCATCGTTGGGCAGATCCGATTCGACCACGTCGGGCATGCCGCCGCCCGCCATCATGGTGACCGCGACCCGCTGCACCAATTCGATCCGCGAGGAGGTCACATCGGGCGTCAGGCCTCGCTGCACGAATACGGTGCGCCGGTTGGGGGGCATTTGGGTCAAAATGAAGCGGAGTTTCATCTCGCCGGCCAGGTTCAATTGCGAAGTAGTTTCGTCGAAATGGTAGTCCGACAAAAGGTTCTGACGACGCCAACCATTGGCCACCATCAGTGCAAAGGGCAGATTCACTGCGTCTCGATCAGGCCGCAAGAACGGTTCGGGCCAGGCCTGGTTGCGCTTGTAGTCGCGGCGCATATTGCTCCAAAAGTCGCCGGACCGCTGGGCCTGGACCGGAGAAGCCGAGACCAAAATCGTCCACAGGATCAACAGGGCGGGACCGTAGCGAAACATCAGCTCCCTCCGATGTCTGGAC
>JBGQKM010000391.1:0-3491 GCA_041499515.1 Planctomycetia bacterium
ATTTCCAGTGTCGCCGCTAGCCATTCGCTTACCCTCCGAAAGCGCAAAACGGCAGCCACGGCCGAATTGTGCAACATCGAGATTCTAGCCCCCTTTGCCGCGGTTGGCTAGCGAAAGCCCCTTCCCAAAAGCCGTTGGGCGAAGGTGCAAATCGACCTTGGCGCAACCGGGGCTTTTTGGGACCCTCTCGCCCGATTCCGGCCCTGGGCCGAGCCCCTTCGCAAGATAACTATGCGGCGTCAACCGGCGGGATTGCCGCTGCGCGCGGTCATGCATTCATGATCTACGACTCATCGGAACTATCCGCCTCGCTTCAGCCCGCGGCCCGTTGGTGGCGGGAATGGGAAGCGGCCGTGCTGGGCATTCTGGTGGTGGCGATTTACTTTGCCCGCTTGACCACCGCCCCGATTTGCGGCGAAGAATCGCGCTGGGCCGACGGCGCGCGCGAAATGATCGCCAGCGGCGACTGGATCGTGCCGCGCCAACAGGGCGTGATCTTTCCCGAGAGGCCGCCGCTGACGAGTTGGGCCATGGCGCAAGTGGGCCTGGCCCGTCATCGGGTCGATACGGTCGCGATCCGTTTGCCGAGCGCCTGCGCGATTCTGTGTTTGACCTTGTTGATTTACGCGTATGCGCGCGTCTGGATTTCGCGGTTGGGCAGTTTCAGTTCGGCGGCGATTTTTGCCACATTGGGCCAAGTGTTGGGGATCGGCCGCTTCGGCGAGTCCGAGGCGGTATTTGCACTGTTCACCGCCGGAGCGCTTTTGGTTTGGCACTGGGGATACCTACGGCAATGGTCCAGGACGCTGGCCTGGTCGCTGGGGTATTCTCTGGCGGCGCTGGGCGCGCTGACCAAGGGCCCTCAGGCGCCGGTCTATTTTATGGCGGTGTGCGGCGCCTATTTGCTGCTGCGGCGCGACTGGCGATGGCTTTTCTGCCGCGGGCATTTGGCCGGCATCGTGTGTTTCGCGGCGATTGTCGGTGCCTGGCTGGTTCCATTTGCCGTCTCGAACTGGGAGGCCACGGACGATATTTGGGCCGGACTCGCCCAAGACCGCTTTACGACCCAGGGCTTGTTGAAGCACCTGGCGACGTATCCGGTCGAAACGTTTGGCTGCCTGTTGCCTTGGTCTCCGCTGCTGTTGGCGCTGGTCCGACCGAGTCTGTGCAAGTCGCTGTTGGCCGGCCGGCCGCCAGTGCGATTCTTGCTGGTATCGCTGGCAGTGACCTATCCGACGGTGTGGCTAGCCGCGGAGGCGCGTGGGCGATACTACATGCCGCTCTATCCGAGCCTGGCGATTCTGATGGGATTGGTCGTCGAACACTGTACCGAGGCTGCGGCCGACCGAATCGATCGCTCGATTTGGCGCCATTATTTGCGCGGCTTGAGCATCGCCAGCCTGGTGGGCGGAGTTGGATTCGTTGCGGCCCACATGACGTCCCTGCCGCAATTTGCCGACGCGCGCCAGGAGTGGCCGTTTTTGGGCGTATGGTTCGTCGCGGCCGCGGTTACCGCCGGCGTGCTCCTCTGGGCGTCGCTGGCCCACAGCTCATCGCGGCCGCAGATCGCGATCGTCGTGCTGGTCGGCTTCATGGGGCTGACGTATACCGGCGTGATCATCAATTCGCGGGTCAAGGGGGGCAATGATTTGGCTCCCGCGGTGGCGCAACTCAAGGAGCACCTGCCCCAGCATGAGCAATTGTTCAGCCTGGGCAGCGTCTACCACCGCTTCTCCTACCAGTACGAGTCGCCCATTCGCCGGGTTCCCTGGCCGGCAAGCGCCGCGGATGTTCCAGGCGACGTGACCTATTTTTGCTTCGATCGCCGCCCCGGCGACAACGACCTGATGCGCACCAGCGGCGACGGGCGCTACGCCACGACCACCGCGGGCAAGTTGCCATTCGAGTGGGATGAGATTGCCGAGATTCCCTGCGATCCGGTGAATCGCAAGGAGCATGGTCGCACGATCGTGGTGGGCCGCATTCGCAGGTTCCCGATCCTGGCACGGCCCGACGTCAATCGACCTGCGCCCCGCTGATCAGCTTGATGAATTCGCGGTTGGATTTGAACTTGGCCAGTTTGCTGGTCAGTTGTTCCATCGCGTCGACGTGGTGCATCGTGGCCAGCGTGCGGCGGAGCATGGTCACGGCGTGCAGCGTGTCGGGATCCAGCAATTTTTCTTCGCGGCGCGTGCCCGACTGCGAGATGTCGATGGCCGGCCACACGCGGCGATCGGCCAGCTTGCGGTCGAGAACCAATTCCATGTTGCCGGTGCCTTTGAACTCCTGGAAGATCAGCTCGTCCATGCGGCTGCCGGTATCGATCAGGGCCGTGGCCACGATGGTCAACGAGCCCCCCTCTTCGAACACGCGGGCCGTGGCGAACAGTTTCTTGGGAATATCGAGGGCCTTGATGTCGACGCCGCCAGACATCGTGCGGCCGGTGTTGCCGACCCATTTGTTGAAGGCCCGGGCCATGCGCGTGATCGAATCCATGAGCAGGAACACGTCTTTGCCCATCTCGGCTAGGCGTTTGCAGCGTTCGACCACCAACTGCGAGAGGCGGACGTGGCTTTCCACGTCGCGATCCAGGCTGCTGGCGATCACGTCGCCCACGACGCAGCGCCGCATGTCGGTGACTTCTTCGGGTCGCTCGTCGACCAGCAGCATGATCAGCGTGATTTCCGGATAATTCGTGGCAATCGCGTTGCTGATGTGCTGCAACAAGAAGGTCTTGCCGGTGCGTGGCGGGGCCACGATCAGCGCCCGCTGCCCCTTGCCCAACGGCGTCAACAAGTCCATGACGCGGACGCTGATGGGAGTGGGGCCCGTTTCCAGCCGGAGCCAGCTTTCGGGATTGATCGGCGTGAGCGAATCGAAGCTCTTGACGTTGACGTATTCATCGGGCTTGATGCCGTCGACGTCGATGATCTCTTTGAGTCGCGGCCCCTGCTGTTTGCGGGCCTGCTGCACCAGGCCGTTGATCAAGACCCCCTCGCGGAGCCCGAACTTGTCGATCATCGTGCCGGGCACGAACGGATCGCTGCGTTCGCGGAGGAAATTTGTTTTGGGATTGCGTAGAAAGCCGTAGCCGTTGGGGTGCAATTCCAGGACGCCCAGGCCCGGCTCGACGATACCCGGTTCGCCATTGTCGGCCAGGAGTTCGCTTTCCGAATAGGGCGGTCGATCGCCCTGATCCTGGTTGAATCGACGTTGGCCGCCATTGCGGCCGCGTGGACGCCCGTTGGAATGAGGTCCGCCACCGCCAGGGCCGGGACCTCCCATGCCGCCTCGCCCACGAGCACGGCCCTTCTTTCGTTTACCCATGTTTCACCTAGAAGAGGATCGCTAAACACCGCGAGCGCAGAACGCCCGAGCGCGCGGAGAACGATCCGAATCGATAGAGTGGCTGTTCAGCTTCGATGCCGAAGGCCCTTACTAGAAGTCAATTTCCGTCCGAGACGAAAATCGTGAAAAACGCACAGCAGGCC
>JBGQKM010000392.1:0-3447 GCA_041499515.1 Planctomycetia bacterium
CGGGAAGCGGCGGCCTTGGCCGATGAAATCGCGCCGGAACACTTGCACATTGCCACCGATCGTCCCGAGGAATTGCTGGCGCTGGTGCGTCACGCCGGCGCGGTGTTTTTGGGTGCTTACAGCCCGGTGGCCGTGGGCGATTATGCGGCCGGACCGTCGCACGTGCTGCCGACCGGCGGCACGGCCCGATTTGCCAGCGGTCTTTCGGCCCGCGATTTTTTGCGCAGCCATAGCACGATTTATTTTTCGCGCGAGGGCCTGGCCGCGCTGGCCGCCGACGTCGGCACGATGGCCGACAAGGAGGGACTTACGGCCCATCGGGCCAGCGTGGAGATTCGCGGCGCCCTAGCGGGCGAACCGCCGGGTGGTCCGGCGCGTCCCTCCTAAACCGCCCCCGGTTCCTATCGTCGTTGTTTTGCGAATTCCCAGTACCATCAACCCGCAGCCTGTGCATGTCTTACTTTCGCCCAGAAATCGAGCAGATGCAGGGCTATGTGCCGGGCGAGCAGCCGCAGGCGGGCAAGTTCAACAAGCTCAATACGAACGAAAATCCCTACCCGCCCTCGCCCGCGGTGAAGCAAGCCATCGCGGCGGTGCTCGAACGTGGACTGGCCCGCTATCCGGATCCGTTGGGCACCGCCTTTCGCCGCCGGGCGGGCGAAGTGTTGGGCGTGGATCCCGATTGGATTCTGTGCGGCAACGGCAGTGACGACATTCTGACGATCGTGACGAGGGCCTTAGTCGGTCAACGGGAGTGGCTGCGGTTGCCCTATCCCAGCTACATTCTGTACAAGACGTTGGCCCACTTGCAGGGCGCCGGCGCGGAGGAAGTTCTTTTTGATCGCGATTGGTCGCTGTCGGACAAGTTTTCCGCGCCGCTTGTGGATCTGAAGCTGGCGTTTCTTCCCAATCCCAACAGTCCCTCGGCCACGATGCTCAGCCAGGAGCGAATTCTGGAGTTGGCCGACCGGCTCCCCTGCCCACTGTTGGTGGATGAGGCCTACGTCGATTTTGCCGAGGGGAACTGCCTCTCGCTGGTGGCGCAAAGCGAAAAAATCATGGTCTCGCGTTCGTTGAGCAAGTCGTACGCGTTGGCCGGATTGCGGTTTGGTTTTTTGGTCGCCCAGCCGCACCTGATCGAGCAGTTTATCAAGGTCAAAGATTCGTACAACGTCGATGCCCTGAGCATTGCCGGGGCCACGGCGGCCATCGACGACCAGGCCTGGCTGGTTGAAACTCGGGCCAAAATCCTGAAAACCCGCCGACGACTGGTTGAGGGAATGCGGCGGCTGGGTTTTGCCACGGTCGATTCGCAGGCTAACTTTGTCTGGAACCCTCACCCGCAGGTCCCGCTGCGGCCGCTGTATGAACGGCTCAAAGGCCAGCGGATCCTGGTGCGATACATGGATTATTCGGGCTGGGGGGACGGGCTGCGGATTTCGGTGGGGACCGACGATCAAATCGACGCCTGCCTGGCCCTGTTGGAGACGATGATTTAACTATGGCTCGCACGGCTCACATCCAGCGTAAAACGACCGAGACCGACATCGCGCTCGAATTGAATCTCGATGGCTCCGGCCAGGCACAGATCGACACCGGCGTGGGATTCTTCGATCACATGCTCACGCTGCTGGCCAAGCACGGCGCGCTGGATCTGACGGTCAAAGCCAGCGGCGATCTGCACGTCGATCAGCACCACACGGTCGAGGACGTGGGCATTTGTTTCGGCCAGGCTCTCAAGCAGGCCCTGGGCGATAAGTCGGGCATCCGCCGCTACGGCCACTTCACGCTGCCCATGGAAGAGACGCTGGTCAGCACCGCGCTCGATTTGAGCGGGCGCTACTACCTGGTGTTTCAGGCGACGTTTCCCACGCCCAAGATCGGCGACTTCGACAGCGAGCTGGTCGAAGATTTTTGGCAAGCCGCCGCGGCCAATTGCCTGTGCAACCTGCACGTCATGGCGCACTACGGCCGCAACAGCCATCACATCAGCGAAGCGATCTTCAAGGCCACCGCCCGCGCCCTGCGGATGGCCGTCGAGCACGATCCGCGCATGCCCGGCGTTCCCAGCAGCAAGGGCACGCTCAGCGGCTAGGCCGGCAGGCCGCGGTTTATTCTTTGTGCGACACCAGGCGCAAGCCGAGCCAATCTTTCCAGAGCATCGTGCCCGAACCGGGTACGCGCTGCTTGCAGGTCAGGCCGCCCCCCAGGGTTACTGAGCGAATTCTCGGCGCGCTTCCGGGCGCGTCAAGAATCGGAAGGCATTCGGGATTCCGAGAAAACCTCTGACAGTGAGACGGCTGCGTGCCGAACACAATTTAGTCTTGGTCGGCCGATCCAAACCATCCGGTACACAATATCCGACCAACCGCCCGGCAGGATGCCCTGCTTGATCCTGCGGCCATACTTGTCGAGAACGTTTGTCAGACGGCATGACGCGTTGTAGATAAGCTTCAAATGCGAAGGCGCTGCCGATCTGCCGGCAACACTCCCCCCAATAAGAAGCACCCACTCCCTTTGTGCTCCTCCCTGTGCATTACCAGGTTATCCCACACGCCCAATTCATGTTACAATCATCGTACCGCACCCGTAATCGGAGGAAGCCCCATGAACCAATTCATTCGCGGCACCGTGTTGAATTGTGTGTTGATCGTCCAGGCGCCGTTGTTGGCGGACGAATCTCGGCCCGGTCCGGCCAAACCATCGGGCCCAGAATTGGTCGCGGCAATAGTGAAGGAAGAAAACAAGGTCCATGAGCTTCGCTCGCTATATTTGCGGTTCGAGGACAAAGGGACGAACTCGCCGGAAGGGATCGCGCGACGGCTGGTGAAACTGAAGAAGCTGCATGCCGGCGCGGAAATTGACGTCGAGCGTGAGAGTTCACTGTGGCCGGAACACACCGGCGAGATTGAGCTGGCGTTTGATGAGAAACGAGTGCGCCACATGCAGTACTCGCATCGCAGCGACCGAACCCTGACAACATGGGATGGACAGAGGGGCGTGCTCCATCAGGAATCTTTGCTCAACAACTGGGGACGATACACGCTCTATCGCTCGCCCGCATTCAGCCTTTTCTTTAACGATCTCTGTTGGCTCCGGGTTGGAGCACATTCGTTCTGGTTTGATAGATACAAGGTTTCTCCTGAGAAGCAGGCACGAGCCAACGGCCTGCCGAAAGATTACACGATCGTTGGCGAGGCCGACTTTCACGGACGACGGTGTCATGTCCTGGAAAACGTCATCGCCAAACGGCGCCTCCATGTCGACGTTAATGACGGCCGTCTCCGCGGGCTGACGCAGCTAAAACTCCTCGACGCGGCCGATTACTTGCCGGCAGTCAACCGGGCGGCCGGCTGCAACTTCAAAGACAGCGCGGACTCGGAACATTGGTATGAAGGATTAACCTCCGGAGAGCTGAAGCAGTACAATGAGCGGTTGCAAGTTGAA
>JBGQKM010000393.1:0-3423 GCA_041499515.1 Planctomycetia bacterium
GTATGCTCCTTCCTGGTCAAGTTTACCAGCCTGATCTCTTGGGTGCTGTCCTGTTTTGACCGGGTCCTCTTCAAAGGGCATTTGCCGATCAGCCGGCCCTCGGAATTCGAGCGCTTCGTCGACTATGTCTTGAAGATCCGTCGTGCCGACTTCCTGAAGATTCTCGGCCCCGAGTGGTCGGATCGCCTGGTGGAACACTCCAAGCGCTTCGCCCAGAAGTCCGCTCGGCCCTGGGAGTACTTTGCTGGCGACGTCGACAAGGATGCCTGGGCCAAGCGACAACTCGTCCTGTCGCCGGTTCCGCAAGGGCTGGTCGGCGTCTTGTGCGTGATGGAAGCTTGTCGAACGTTCAAACTGGCGTCCGGCAAGGATCGGCCTGGTTTCGTGTCGCGCAAGGTGCCTCAGCGCGTCTTGTATTACTATTTCGTCGACAAGGAATTGGGACTGATGCACGTCCGCCTGCAAACCTGGGCGCCGTTCACCTGTCAGGTGTATGCCAATGGCCACGACTACGTGGCGCGACAACTGAAGAAAAAAGGCATCGCCTTTGAGCAGGTCGATAACGCCTTCGTGCAGTTGGGCGATGCCGCGGCGGCCCAGCGCAGCGCCGACCGCTTCGCCAAGCTGCCCTGGCCCAAAATCCTCGAACGCTACGCGCGGCAAGTCAATCCGCTGCTGCACGAGGAGCTCAAGAGCCTGAGCCATTACTGGGTCATCGACCAGGCCGAGTACGCCACCGACGTGTGTTTTGCCAGCCAGCACGCCTTGGCGGGGTTGTTTGGGCGCTTGCTGGCGTTCGCCTTGCTCACCTTCAGCCCCAAGAAAATCTTCTGTTATTTGGGACGCAAGTGGCACGGACGGTTCGACGGCGAAGTGCAAACGCACTACAAGTCGGTACGGGAACCAGGGGCGTGCATCAAGCACTTCATGAAACGGAACTGGCTGAAGATGTACGATAAATTGGGCCTGCTGCTGCGCGTGGAGACCGTCCTCAATCAACCCGGAGAGTTCAAAGTCTTGCGGGAATGTCACCATCGCGACGGTACCACCTCGTTGGGTTGGTTTGCCATGTGCAAAGGGGTTGGCAATCTGCACCACTATCAAAGCCATGCCTTGGCCTGCAACCAACGCTATCTGGATGCCTTGGCGGCGGTTGATGATCCGACGCCGGGCTATGACGATCTGAAGAAGCTCACGGAACGCCAGCGGCACAAGGGCCGCAGTTACGCGGGCTTCAATCCGGCACGGGAAGAAGAAGCCCGGTTGTTCGCGGCGGTACTGGCGGGAGACCACATCGCCCAGGGATTTCGGAACCAGGACATCCGCGCGGCGCTCTCTAGCCCTTAAACAAGCGAAGATTGCGAATCCGACAGGGCTTTCGAGCCCTGCGCGTTGATCGCGCACCACGACTGTTCTGCTCTGTCAGGAGCAATATGAGATACGCCAATCTCAACGTCATCATGGTTCACTGCCCTTTCTGCAGGGTTGCTCTCGGCGCCGTGGGGGATCGGAGCATCCGGACTCCGACTTCGAGGACTCCAACGTCAACACCGCAAGACGTCTACCAGGCGGAAGAAGATCGGTTGATGCGGATTCCAGCCCAGCAAGCGATAGACCAGCTTCCGGCCGGTACGAATGATCTGGCACGGCAGACGCACAAAGGCATTCACGAACGTCTTGAACTCCAAGCGGAGCACCCAGCGTTTCTCGGCTTGGTGCCGTTTGTGCCAGCGACCCGGCTGTTCCGGCAACGTCAGGGCCCACCACGCCTTCAGGTTCCAGGCCAACGCCGTCATCACCATGTAGGCCCAATTGCTCTCCAAGTTGTCCAACGGAGCACGCAACGCCCGCACCCCGCCACCCAGTTGCGCCAGCAGGTTCTCTTGATCACAACGGTCGTTGGCCGAGAAGACGATCGCATCCGCCTCGCTGACCCAATCATTGGTGATGTAGAAGAAGTACACGACTTGATCGAACAGCAGCTTTTCGCCTTTCTCGACCGAGATATTCTTCTTGACGACAACCATGCGATAGGTCTTCGTGCAAGCGGTCGGCTGATAGTTGAACTCGGCCACTTCCTCGGAGCGCAACCGCTGGTTCTCAAACTCCCGCGCCACCACCCGGGCCTCCTTGACGTTGTCCGGCCGCTGGCGGGGTTGGGTTTGCACCGCATAGCGGGCCGGGCGTTGCAACGGCCGCCAAGCGCTGGCCGGCAAATCCTCGGCGATGGCTTTCAGATTCGGCATCGCCTCATAGCCAAAGACAAAGCGAACCCGGGGGTCGGCGTCCCAACGGTCCAGATGCTCCGTCTGCGCGAATTTGGTGTCGCCGCGCAGCAAGACACTCCGAAAGCCGCCCCGGAAACAAACCTGCAGGGTCCGGTCGACCTGCTCGGCCGCTCCCTCCTGGGAGGGCCGATTGCCCGACCGATTGACCACGCTGAGGGCCTCGCCCGTGTTGGCCAGGGTCAGCACCAACGCGTGATAACCCCAGGTGCCGTCGTAGGCGATATCCATGCCGCGCTTGCACTGGCCGGTGGTTGCGACCAGAAAGCCGTCCATGTCGATGATCGCTTGCTCGAAAAAGGCGGCCGGCTGGCCGGCCCACACGCGCAGGCGCGTGTCATCGATGATGTCGAGCAGCGTCCCGATGGTGTCCTTGGTAAACCGCCGGCAGAAATCGCCGGCCGTCGTGGGATCGGGGATACGGCGTGCGCCCAGGGCATCGAGGAAGACCTCGTCGTGGCGGAGCAGTTCCAGGTCTTCCAGACAGGTGCCACCACACAACGGCAGGTAGGCCAGAGCCAGCACGTGATCCGATTCATGATAGGGCAGGTGGATTGTCAACAGCTGGAGGCGCTGGTCGATGGCATCAATCAAGCCGGTGCGATGAGCGAGAGCGTGGATGGCACCGATGCCGCCGACGGCGATGCCGCGGCTGCGGTCGGCGATTTCATAATGAATGTTGCTGGCAGTCATCATGGGCTTCGAGCAGTCGCGTAGGTCCGTTTTGTCCAGACGCCGCTGGATGCGGCGCTTGCTGTTAGCCAGTTTGTGTCGTAGGATCGCTTTCACTCGAAATCCTCTCGTGGGTTCGGTGTTGGAGAAACTAGATACTCAATTAAACACCGGAAATCACAGGGGATTTCGAGTTTCTCAGAAAAAACTTCCGCCCAATGCTGGCGACTTCGCTTGCTTAAGGTCTAGCGAGTCACGCAACGATCCGCTGCGGCAGCGTCACAGCGCTGCCGTTGGCCGGCTGCTGAAACGCTTGCAGGTGCGCGGCCTGGTAGTCAAAGTGCCGCGCAGCCGACGGTGGCGCGTCACGGACCAGGGCCGGCGCCTGATGGGCGATACACTACAGACTTATCGCCGCTACCAGACGCAAGCCGCGTGAGTAAAATGGCTTCCACCAACAAAAAAC
>JBGQKM010000394.1:0-3369 GCA_041499515.1 Planctomycetia bacterium
GATTATTTTTCGCTTCGTTCTGCTAGTGTCGGAGCTTGCGATTTCGATTATTCTATATGCAGTGGGCTGGCGCCGGCTGGCCCGGCCCGCGCGAGGCCGACCATGGCCCCGCGATCAGGCAGCCTGACGTTGCTGCTCGGGCGGCGGCCCGGCGTCGCGATTGGCCGCTGAATCCGCGGGATTAAACACGCGCAGGGGCAGCGCAGGATCGCGATCTGTCGTCGGCGCCGCGCCGCTAGCGACAGTGGGAGCGGGCCGCATCGCCGTGCGCAGAAAATGGCCGGTCATCTCGGCCATGCACGTCAGCCGTCGCAAAAGCGAGGCTCTCGACATCGCGCCGATGTGAAAATACTTCGTGAGCTGGCTAAAGGTCGGCCGGGCGATGGTGCAAAACTCGCGGTGGTGAAGCTCGGCGAGTCGCGGAAGGTTGTAGGACAGTTTGCGTTCAAGGTGCTCGAACAAGGCATTAACCGCCAGGCGGCGGCGATAGACGGCGAACTTGTCCAACTTGCGACCGAAAAAGTGGTTCTCGCCGTGTACCCGATAACGTACCAGCGGCTGAGCGAGGTAGTATTTTCGCGCGCCGGCCAGCGACGCTCCGAACACCAGGCAATCGTCTGCCCGTGACCGCCAGGCATCGAGAAACGGCAACGGCAGGACTTTTTCCAGTACGCCGCGCCGCATCGACAGACACGACGTTGGTGCTCCGATCCAGTCTCGCAGGTAGGCCGCCAGAATCACCGAGTAGCCCAGGTCGCGATCTTCCGCAAACTTCAACTGCAAGCTGTCCCGCTGATCGAACTGCCGGTGCCCGCAAAACACGAAATCGACAACCGGATCGCGACGATAGATCTCGAGCGTTTGTTGGACGTAATTCGGCTCATAGACATCGTCGGCATCCAAGAAAAAAACGATGTCTCCCGTGGCCCGAGCAAAGCCCTCGTTGAAGCACGACAACTGGCCCTGATTGCGTTTCGAGATGATCTGGATCGCCGGATGTTGAGCATACTTGCCGGCCAATAGCTCGACGGAACCGTCGGTCGAGCCGTCGTCCACCACGATGATCTCGTCGAACGGCGCCGTTTGTCCCACCGCACTGTCCACTGCATCGCCGATGAAGTGGGCGTAGTTATAGCTGTTGATCAGACAGGTGGTCGTCATTGAATTCATTCCAGCCGACGGACAGCATCGACCGGGCGTTGCGTCCCTCTTGTCGTGGGGGCCGACTGCCGGGTCAAAGCCCAATGACTCGAGCCCGGTTTGCAGCACCCAACGGGTTTATCGGCACGATCCACGCGAACGGTAAAGTCGAAGGACGGAGAAAGGAGCTTGCTAGCACCCGCGCCGGAAAGCCCTCGGCCTGAAGTCGGGCGAAATGGTTGAGATCGGCAAGATAGACGGCGAGATTGGGTCGCTTGCGACCAGACCGATGTGTCGCCGGACTCGCCTCGATCCCGCTACTCCAATCCGCCCGTATCGGGATTGCACGGCGCCGCGCTCCCGGCTACACAAACCGCTCCCATGTCAAGAGAATCGCAAATTCGGCGAGACACTCGGAGGCGACGTGATGGCATCGACGCAGGCTGGATCGAGCCCTGTACACGACCGTGATCCGATCGTGGTTCTGGCGGCCGACGACAACTTTGCCATGCCCCTGGCAGCCACGGTTCGTTCGGTGCTGGACCATTTGGCCCCCGATCGAAAGCTGCGACTCTTCATCATGGACGGCGGAATCAAAGATGCCACTAAGAAACGGCTTTTGAAGTCCTGGCCCGACGGCCGCTATTGCGTCGAGTGGCTTAGGGTCGACGCGTCGGTGCTCGCCGGACTGCCATACTCGGGACACATCAGCCTGGTCAGCTACTACCGGCTCTTGATAGCGCGGGTGCTGCCGAGCGAGTTGCAGCGCGTGATCTACCTCGATTCCGATTTGATCGTGCGTGCCGACCTCGCCCGGCTTTGGGAACACGACCTGTCAGGCCAGTGGTGCCTGGCGGTGCAGGATTGTTCGGCTCCCTACATGGATTCGTCTCAGGTGTTGGCGAACTACGCCATCTGCAAACCGCACTTGGGTTCGGTCCAGCCGGTGCCGAATTTTCGCGAGCTCGGATTCAAACCCGATGCGGCATACTTCAATGCCGGAGTGCTGTTGGTCGACCTGGCGGCCTGGCGGGACGCCGACCTTTCGAGGCGATCGCTCGAATGCCTGGACGAGCATCGGCAACACGTCCGGTGGTGGGACCAATATGCCTTGAACGTGGTGCTGGCCGGCCACTGGGGACCGCTCGATGCGCGCTGGAACCAAGGCTCGCACGTGTTCATGTATCCGACGTGGGAACAAAGTCCCCTCGATCGGCAGACATTCGAACAGCTGCGCGACGATCCCTATATCGTGCACTTCACGACGCGCGAGAAACCGTGGCTGCCGCTCTGCCGGCATCCGTTTCGCGGTGAGTTCTTCGAGGTCCTCGATCGCACCGCCTGGGCCGGCTGGCGCCCGTCACGTCTTACGCTGATTCTGGAACATCTAAGAACTCAAGAACAGCGGTTGCGACGCGGCCGCAAATGGCTAGACAAGCAAGCCCGCCAATGGTTTCAAGACGGCTCCAAGCGCGTGGCCTCGTAATCGACTATTGACTAACTCGCGGAAAACAGCACGTCGACCCAGTAGTTGCTGGACTGATAGGTCTGCGTCGGGAATCCGCCGCCGCCGTAGAGATAGACGCCACCGTCGGTCGGAACATGCAGGCTGCCGCTGGCAAGCGGTGACGTGAAGTAGGAACGATTCACCGAATAGTGGCCGGCGGTCGTGTGGTACGACGCCACGTACGTTGTGCCCGCGGCTATGGCCACCGGCGTGGCAAAATTGACCTGCTGCCAGCCGCTGGCCGTTTCGTTGGTGAAGGTGGCGGTGGCCAATAACTGGCCGCTGGCGGTCCACAGGCTGGCCGTGTGCGGGCCGGTATTGGCCGCGCTCTTATAGAACTTCAGGCCGGTAATGACTCCATTCACATTGGAGGTGAATGTCGTGCCCAGCTCAACCGCCTGGGCGTCACCACTATCGACGATGCTCGGCGTGGTGGTGGCGGCCCACAAGCTTACCGTTGGACTTGGTGCAGGGGGCGTAACGACCGCAACCGTGGTGAACGACGAGTTGGCGTCAACGGCCAGTGCATTGCCGGCCACGTCCTTCACTCCGCCCGAGCCACCCTTGACGACGACAGTATAAGTCGTCGAGTTGGCCATCGGGCTGGTGGGGGTCAATGTGACCACGTGAGTCGTGGAGTTATAAGTAACCGTCGTCGGCAGCACGACATTGCTGGCGTTACGCAAAAAGACGGTGCTGGTGGTAACGGTCGAGGCATTCAA
>JBGQKM010000395.1:0-3358 GCA_041499515.1 Planctomycetia bacterium
AAAAAATCGCGTCGCCGGAATACCAGCCATTTGAAGGTGGTGCCCGACTCGAAAACCCTGCGCGAGCAGATCCGCGATCGGACCGCCCTAGTGGCCGACCGGCTCGACAAATCGCGGCCGCTGGGCAAGGACGAAATGGAGACGATCTCGCGTGGGCTGCTCGACGACATGGGCCTGCCCGAGAGCTACCTGGGCTGGACCATGGTGGCGCTGGTCACGGCCTTTTGGCGCGAGCAGATCGCCGCGGTGCCTCCGGCGCGCCGTTTGTTTCTTTTGCCGCACTGCTTGAAGCATGCCGAAGGCTGCCCGGCCGATTACGACGAGTTTGGGCTGGACTGCAAGAAGTGCGGAGCGTGCAGCATCGCCGATTTCCGCAGCCTGGCCGAAGAGATGGGCTACAAGGTGCTGGTGGCCGAAGGCTCGCCAATCGTGTTGAAGATCATCGTTTCGGGCTATGTCGACGCGATCGTGGGCGTGGCCTGTTTGAACGTGCTGGAAAAGGCCATCGATAAAATTCTTTTGGCCGGGATTCCCTGCATGGCCGTGCCGCTGTTGTCGAGCGATTGCCGCAACACGTCGGTCGACGAAGATTGGGTCGCGGAAATGATCCGCACGCAGCACGCCACAAGCGCCGTGCAGACGCGGTCGTACGTGCACCTGATGCGGGCCGCCGCCGGCATGTTCGAGCGCGGCGAGCTGCAGCGGCTGGCCCCGCGCAGCCGCGGCTCGGTCAACCTGGCGGAGCTCAACGGCCAGGGCGTATCTGGCCTGGATCCGGTGGCCGGCACCGAGACGATCGCCTATGACTTTTTGGCCAAGGGGGGCAAGCACTCGCGACCGTTCATCACGCTGGCCGTGTACGACGCATTGAGCGGCGGCGGCGGCACTCTGGGCGACGGGGCCGAGCACGTGGCCGCGTTTCCCGATGCGGTCAAGCGCACGGCCTTGTCGATCGAGACTTTTCACAAAGCTTCGCTAGTGCACGACGACATCGAGGACGACGACGGCTTTCGCTATGGCGAACAAACCCTGCACCGCCGCTGGGGCACGGCCACGGCCATCAACGTGGGCGACTACTTGATCGGCTTGGGCTATCGCCTGGTCAGTCGCGAGGCGGGCCAACTCGCGCCTGGGGCGGCGGTCGATATTCTCGATCGCCTGGCCGACTGTCACATGAAACTTTGCGAGGGGCAGGGGGCCGAACTGTTGTGGCGCGACGCGCGCGACAAACGCTTAGGCGCGATCGACGCATTGAGAATCTATGCGCTCAAAACCGCGCCGGCCTTCGAGGCGGCCCTGATGGCCGGCGCCCGGCTGGCCGGAGAGACCGAAAAATATGCCGAGCCGCTGGCGCAATTCGCCCGGCACTTGGGCGTGGCCTTCCAGATCCTCAACGACCTGGACGATTGGCAGCAGGACAGCCACAACAAGCTGGCCGCCGGCGGCGACGTGCTCGGCGGACGCCCGACCGTGCTGTGGGCCTTGGCGCTGGAAGCCTTGGGCGAAGAAGATCGCCGGCAACTCGAAACGCTGCACGCCCAGGAATTCAGCGAAACCACGCTGGCGCGCGTGCGACAGCTTTATCAAAAGGCCGGCGTCTTCGAAAAAGCGTCGCGGCTGGTCGAAAAATATCAAGAACGGGCCGAGGCCGTGGCCGACGAGATCGAGCCCGATGAACTGCGCCGATTGTTGTATTATCTGATCGATACCGTGCTGGACCGCCAGACGAGCGATCCACCGGTGGTGGTGCTGACCGGTCCGACTTCGGACCTGCCGCTGGTCAGCCGGCCGTAAAACGCCTCGTGTGCAGCTCCGGAAAAAGAATTCCCGCCTGGCCTTTTTGGAACAAAGGCTGCAAATCGTGAGCGACGCCCCCGCCTCTACGCCCGACCTGGCAACCCTGGTGGGCCTGTTCTATCCGCGGATCGAACCGTTGGCCCGTTTCGACGAGGTCGACCGGCGCGATCTGGAGCGCGACTACCGGATGCTGCTGGCGCACGACAGCCACATGACGGTCACGGTCGAGCGGTTTCACAACGGCCCGGTCGACGTGCGAGTGCTCGACATGCGACAGAGCGGCACGCACTACGCCCGCAAAATCTTGCTCACGCGGCAGTCCGACGGCGCGGTGGTGTTGTTTGGGATCATGCGGCTCGATTTTGCCTACGTGAGTCCCGAGGTCCGCCGCGAAGTCGAAAGCCGGACCGCTCCCTTGGGCCGCATCCTGATCCAGCACAACGTGCTGCGCGAAGTCCATCTGACCACGCTCTGGCGGGTCACGCCGGGCGAAGAGCTGCGCGGGCTGTTTGGCATGTCCGCGGGCCAGGTCACCTTTGGCCGCACCGCGATCATCCACTGCAACGGCCAACCGGCAGTCGAACTTCTGGAAATCGTCGCGCCGGTGTGAGCCGGCGCGCGGCTCAAAACCGCATCGCGGTAAAGCCGCCGTCGACGTAGAAGCTGGCGCCGGTGATGAAACTGCCGGCTTTCTTCGACAACAGCAGCAAGGCCGCGCCGATCAATTCATCCGGCTCGCCAAAGCGGGCCAGCGGCGTCTGCGACAGGATGGCGGCGGTGCGGGTTTCGTCGAGGATCGCCCGGTTCTGCTCGGCCGGGAAGAAACCGGGGCAGAGGACATTAACGCGCACGCGGTGCGGCGCCAACTCGCGGGCGATGTTTTGCGTCAGGTTGACCACGGCCGCTTTCGAGGCGCTGTAGGCGAACACGCGCGACAGCGGCAGATCGGCCGTCACGCTGCCGATGTTCAAGATCGAACCGCCGCCGCTGGCGACCATGTGCGCGCCGAAAATCTGGCAGCCCCAGTGCGTGCCGCGCAGATTGACGTCGATCACGCGCTGCCATTCGTCGTCGGTCGCTTCCAGATAAGGGCTGGCCGAATTGACTCCCGCGCAGTTGACCAGCATGTCGACGCGGCCGAATTGCGAAAGCGTCGTGGCCAGCAGCGTCTCGAGCGAATCTCGAGTGCTGACGTCCCCCGGGCTGAACGTGGCCTGGCCGCCGAGCTTCGCGATGCGCTCGACCCGCGCTTGTCCACGCGCGCGGTTGTTGCCGGCCACGACGACCCGGGCCCCGGCCTGGGCAATGCCATCGCACAAGGCCCCGCCCAGCACGCCCGTGCCGCCGATCACCACGGCCACCTGGCCCGAGAGACCGAAAAGCTCTTCGAGATAGTCCTGGGCCTTGCTCACTTGGGCTCTTTTCTCTGATACAGCCAATCGGTGTGAAACACGCCGGGCTTGTCGGTCCGTTGGTAGGTGTGGGCCCCGAAGTAGTCGCGCTGGGCCTGCAGCAAGTTGGCCGGCAGGCGGGCCTGGCGATAACCATCGTAGTAGGCCAG
>JBGQKM010000396.1:0-3234 GCA_041499515.1 Planctomycetia bacterium
ACGTCGTGGCCGATTCGCGTGGGCCTTGCTTGAGGATTTTCCACACGACGTTCGGCGGCTGGCCGTCGAGCAGGCTGCCGACTCCGGTGGGGCGCGAAATTGCGACCTGCTGCGGGTTCAGACCGAAGAGGTGCAAGAGCGTCGCGTGGTAGTCGTGGTGATGGACGACGTCGGTCACGGCCCTGTGCCCCAGTTCGTCGGTCTCGCCGTGGATGCATCCGCTCTTCACGCCGCCACCGGCCAACCACGAGCTGAACCCATGGGTGTTATGGTCGCGGCCGATGCTCTTCTCGTTTTGAATCACGGGCAGCCGGCCCATCTCGCCGCCCCAGTGCACCAGCGTGGTGTCGAGCAGGCCGATCTGCTTCAAGTCTTGCACCAGGGCCGCCGCGGGCTTGTCGGTTTTTTGGCAGACGTCGGGCAGGGCTTTTTGGATGTTGCCGTGATGGTCCCAGGTTTGATTGCCGGTGAAGATCTGCACGAAACGCACGCCCCGTTCGACCATCCGGCGGGCGATGAGACAGCGCGTGCCAAAGTCGCGCGTCACCGGCTCGTCGATGCCGTATAACTTTTGGATCGCCTCGCTCTCGCCGGAAATGTCCAAGGCTTCTTTCGCGGCGGTCTGCATGCGGGCCGCCAGTTCATAGCTTTGAATCCGCGCTGAGAGATCCTGCTCGCGCGGATGCCGGTCGAGATGTTCGCGGTTGAGCTGTTCCAGGTACGACAAGAACCGCTGCTGGGCCGGGCCGCGCAGTTGGGCCGGCGGATCGAGGTTCAGGATCCGCGGTTCCACCGGCCGAACGACCGTTCCCTGATAGAGCGAAGGCAGCCAGCCGTTTTGCCAGTTCTCAACGCCGAGCACCGGCAGTCCGCCCGGATCGCTGAGCACGACGAACGCGGGCAGGTTTTGACTTTCAGAGCCCAAGGCGTAGGTCAACCACGAACCCAAGGCCGGGCGTCCCGGCCCGATCTGGCCGGTGTTAAGAGCGTTGATCGACTGCCCGTGGTTGTTGACGCCGGTGTGCATCGAGCGGATGAGGCAGATGTCGTCGGCCACCTGGCCCAAGTTCGGCAGAAGTTCGCTGAGATCCATGCCGCACTGGCCGTACTTGGAGAACTTCCAAGGGCTGCCGAAGAGCTTGGCGCTGGCTTCGGCCGCGTTGTCGTACTGGATGTCGCCGGTGAAGCTTTGCAGGTGTCGTTTGGTCAACTCGGGCTTGGGGTCGAACAGATCGATATGGCTCGGCCCGCCCTGCATGAACATGGAGATCATGGCCCGGGCCTGCGGTTCGTGCGTGGGCAGGCGGGGCTTGAGATCGTACGTCAAGCGTTCCGGCGTCGGCATGGGCGGAGAAGCCAGCGCGCCATCTTGCTCGAGCAGCCAGGCAAGGGCCAGGCCGCCGAGTCCAAAGGCCTGCTGACTCAGAAAGTGACGCCGCGTGTAGTGGGAAGCGTGGGACATCGTGCGACCTAATCGACGTAAAGAAATCCGTTGGAGATCATCAATGCCTGACAGAGGTTGGCCAGGGCTAATTGAGCGGGCTGAGGTTTTTCGGCTTTCGGGTCCGTGGGCATCTCGACCTTCGACGCCTGCTCGGCGAGAAACGCCACGCCAGCTTGGATTTCGGCATCGGACGGCGCGCGGCAGAACGCCAGCAGCCAGGCGCGGCGGAGTTGCACCGCGGGCTCGACGCCGGCCTCGCGCTGGATCCGCGCGGCCATTGCTTCGGCTTGTTGAACCACGAACGCGCTATTCATCATCAACAGCGATTGCGGGGCCACGGTCGAGGAGGCCCGCTGTTCGCAGTTGGGCGTCATGGTTGGCGCATCGAACGGTTCCAGCATCCCCAGCGGTTTCGAGCGGCGGACCTGTACGTAGATGCTGCGGCGAAACTCCTCCTCGCCCAAGGGAATCACCTTGCCCGAGGGCCGGCCGGCCGAATCGCGCGTGTCGACGCCCACCACGACCTGCCCGACGTCGTCGGGCATGACGGGCACCGGCGGGCCATACATCTTGGGCGACATCCGCCCGCTGATCGCCAGCAGGGCGTCGCGAATCGTCTCGGCCTGCAGTCGCCGGACCGACATGCGGCCGAGCAAGCGGTTCTCGGGATCGACCGCGTCGGCATCGTCGCGGCGGCGCGACGACTGGCGGTAGGCGGTCGACGTGACGATCGTGCGTTGCAGTCGTTTCAGCTTCCAACCGCCGCGCACGAAATCGTCGGCCAGCCAATCGAGCAATTCAGGATGCGACGGTCGTTGGCCGAGCATGCCGAAATCTCCGGGGGTCGGCACCAGGCCACTGCCAAAAAAGTGCATCCAGAAACGATTCACCAGCACGCGGGCCACCAACGGATGCCGGCCGTCGGTGAGATGCCGGGCATAGGCCAGACGCCGGCCGCTGGTGGGAACTTGCGGATGGTCGGTCGGGATCGCCCAGCCGGCCGCATTCAACACCGCCAGCTCGCCCGGCGCCACGTCCTGCCGAGGTTGATTGAAGTCGCCGCGGGCGAACAGCTTCGTGGGCGGCATCTGGCCGGGAACTTCGGTCAGGCATTGCACGTCGTCATCCGCGGGACGCTTGTTGCGCGTGGTTTCGGTCAGCTCGTCCCATTTCTTGTTGAAGCCGGTCAGCCGGTCGGGAAGATAGAGATACACCGAGCCGGAATCGACATTCAGAAACGGGTATTCCTTGATGAGCTGCTTCTGCTCGTCAGAGCGCTTGTCCAACGGCGTTTCGCGGGCCGCGCGGGCCTGGGGCTGAACTTCGGCGGGAAGCTTGGCCAATTCGCGCTCGAACGTTTCTTGCACGATCTGGTTCAATTCTTGCTTGCGGCGATCGGCGACGTCTTGCAATTCTTTGTCGACCGCGGCGACTTGTTGGCGGGTTTCTTCGGACCACAGGGACACCAGCCGCGCGGCGGGGGCCCGCCAGTTCTTCCAGTCGTAGGCCGGCTCAAACAAGGCTCGCATCCGGTAATAATCGACGTGCGAGATCGGGTCGTAGCGATGCGAATGGCATTGGGCGCATCCGACCGTCAAGCCCAAGACCGAGGTCGACACGATCTTGATCGTGTCGGCGATCACGTCGTTGCGGGCCACGTTCGGATCGACGCCCGAATCGCCCGTGCCATCGGGTCCCATGCGCAACATGCCGGTCGCGATCAGCCGATCGGCTTCCTCGGGCTTCAGATTGGCATAAGGCGGCGCGAGCAATTCGTCGCCGGCCAATTG
>JBGQKM010000397.1:0-3198 GCA_041499515.1 Planctomycetia bacterium
GACAATTGCCCGGCCATGTACGAGGCCCACGTGCTGGTGATGGAAATGACGTTCGTGGCCCCCTCGCACCGCAAGGACAAAATCCACAAATTCGGCCACACGCACCTGGACGACTTTGTCGACCGGCGCGGGCGGTTCAAGAACGAACTGATCATCGCCTCGCACTTCAGCACCCGCTATCACGGCAAGCGCATCCGCGAGGCCGTCCAGCGGGCGCTGCCCGACATGCTCGACGGGCGGCTGCACCTATGGCTGTAAACGAGACTGGCGGTCGGCTTGGCGGCAGCGCGGGCTCTCCGCGCGAGATACAATGAGGCTTCTTATGCCACGCACTTCCCTTCAGACGCCGATTGCCGCCAAGATAGCACACGAGTTTCCCGCCGCCCGCGCCGCCTATGTCCACGTGCCGTTCTGCCGGCACCGCTGCGGATACTGCAATTTCACGCTGGTCGCCGGGCGCGACGATCTGATCGACGACTATCTGCGGGCGATCGAACTTGAGCTGCAAAGTCTGGCCGAGCCGCGCGAAGTCGACACGCTGTTTTTCGGCGGCGGCACGCCCACGCACCTTCAGCCCGACGGTCTGCGGCGCTTGATCGCGACGGCCCGCCGCTGGTTTCCCCTGGCCGCCGGTTATGAGTTCAGCGTGGAGGCCAATCCGGCCGACCTGACTCCCGAGCAACTCGACGTGCTGGTCGACGGCGGCGTGAATCGGATCAGCCTGGGCGGCCAATCGTTCGACCCGGCCAAGCTCAAGACGCTCGAGCGCGACCATACGCCCGAGCTATTGCGTCAGGTCGTCGAAAGGGTGAAAGCCAAGATCGCGTCGGTCTCGCTCGATTTGATCTTCGGCGTGCCCGGCGAGACGCTGGCGATCTGGCAGGCCGATCTGGCCGCTGCGCTGGCGCTCGGGCCGCACCACATTTCCACGTATGGACTGACGTTCGAGCGCGGCACGGCTTTTTGGGGCCGGCTGCTGGAAGGCGAGCTGGGGCGGCTCGACGAGGAACTGGAACGGGCGATGTACGCCACGGCCATCGACACGCTGGTGGCGGCCGGGTTCGAGCATTACGAAGTCTCCAATTTCGCCCGCTCGGGGCACCGCTGCCGGCACAACGAAGTTTATTGGGCCGGCGAGGGCTATTTTGCCGTCGGGCCCGGCGCGGCCCGCTATCTCAACGGCCGCCGCGAAATGAATCACCGCAGCACGACCACATATCTGAAACGGGTGCTGGCCGGCCAATCGCCGCTGGCCGAGAGCGAAACGCTGGAGCCGGAAGATCGGGCCCGCGAGCGATTGGTGTTCGGCTTGCGGCGGCTGGCGGGAGTCGAGCGTGGGGCCTTCGTGGAGAAAACCGGATTTGCGCTGGAGGCGCTGGTCGGCGAACCGCTGGCGCGGATGGTGACGCGGGGTCTATTGGCCGACGACGGGCGCAACGTGCGTCTGACGCGCGAGGGACTGTTTGTCAGCGACGCGATCTGGCCGCACTTTTTGCGGCGATGAGCCAACGAGCCTATTCGCGTTTGCCGGCGCTGGCCGATTGTTTCAGGTCGCCGATCCGGGCCTGCAGGATCTCGACCTGCCGCTCGAGCGAGTTGCGGGTTTTGCGGACGCGCTCCAGCACGTTGTTGGCGCCCGACTTGATCGTCTCGGCCGAGGTGGTGACTTCGGCGAGAAATTGCGATTGTTTTTCGATTTCCAAAATCGCCTTGGTGACCGCTTCGAAATCCTCGTCTTGCGATTCGTTCAACCGTTCGACGCGAATGCACAGGGCGCGGGCCAGCGTCAGACCGACCTTGAAATAAATACTCGTGGCCGCGTCCTCCGGATCCCAGACGACAAACACGTCGTTGCCGATCCGACACACTTCGTCCATGCCGGCCGGAGCCGTCTTCTTCGAGAAGACGAACAGGCCGACCTGGGCATCGCGATTCTTGCGAGCCGATTCGATCTCGGTGCGGGCCTTGCTCAGCGTGTAGTCGGCCTCTTCTTTCGCCTCGACCACGACTTTGGCGGCCGGGGCGGCGCTTTCCGGGCCCAGTTCGACGACGCAATCGCCGAACTTCCGGCCTTTGATCAAACCCGTGGTCTGGCCCGTGCGGGTCGCGACGTCGCCGGTTTGCTGGGCCTGATATTCGAGATACTGGCACACGGCGTCTTCGAACACCAGACCGTGCTGCGTGGAGCGTTGCGACTCTTCGCGCCGCGCGACCATCTTGCCCAGCGCGACCTTGACCTCTTCCTGAAAGCTCGTGTTCGTTTCGCCGTGCTTTTCCAATATCAACAGCAGTTCTCGCCGCAGCCGTGCCAGCGACGAGCTCTCGCCGTCGAGGGTCAAGTTGCTGTCGATCGCCTGCCGCGTGTTTTGCAGCATGGCGGCCAGCCGCGACAGCGCGGAGGTCTCGTCATCCAGCGAAAATTCGTGCGTGATCGTGGTCTGAGCCCGATCGACGTTCCGCACCAGCCGGCTCAAGGCCGAATCTTCCTTGTCCAACGAAAACTCGTCGATCATGGCGTCGATTTTCTTCTGCAGCGATTCGGTCAACTGGCCGTGATTGTTGGTCAACTCGCAGACCATGCGGGCCAGGGCGCCGTCTTTGTTGTCCAGCGAAAACTCGCGCAGGACGTGATTCCGCTGGGCGGTGAGTTGGGCCTCGACCGTCTGCCGCAACGCCTGCAACAGACCCTCTGACTCGCTGGGGTTGAGCAATTTCATCAACGGGCTCTGCTGGCCGAAATGGGCCAACAGCGTCTTGCACAGCTCCGAATCGTCGCCGCCGATCTGCCGCCGCAACAGTTGTTCGAGATCGCCGTCGTGCTTGACCAGTTGCTGCACCCGCTCGTGAAACCGCCCGCTCTCGGGATCGAAATACTCCTTGAGCGAGCCGGCCAGCTTTTCCTGGATCTGCGAAGCATGGGCCGTCAACTGGCCCTGCAAGCCGCTGAGCATGCGTTGCGTCTCACGCTGAATCAGGTCGGCGTCGATGCGTCCGCGGGCTTGCCGCAGGGCCAGCACGCCGATCCGCAGCGCATGCAGCGCGAACAGCTCTCGCTCCTCGCCGGCCGGATACGAAGCCAGTTCGTCGATCGTGTCGCGGTCCGTCACGCTCAACTGCAAATCGAGCGCGTCGGCCAGGTCGGCCCCTTCGGCGGAAAATAACGTCCTGGGCCGCTCCGCCTTGTGACCGACGACTCCC
>JBGQKM010000398.1:0-3157 GCA_041499515.1 Planctomycetia bacterium
CGGGTCCGCACCGCAGCCTGCGCGGCGTGAGCCAGATCGACAAGATGATCCAAATCGACCAGACTCCGATCGGCCGCACCCCGCGCAGCAATCCGGCCACGTATACCGGCGTGTTCGACGAAGTCCGCCGCGTGTTTGCCGACACGCGCGAAGCCCGCCAGCGGGGCTATAAGTCGGGCCGCTTCAGCTTCAACGTCAAGGGGGGCCGCTGCGAGGAATGCCAGGGGCAGGGCATGCGCCGCATCGAAATGAACTTTCTGCCCGATCTGACCGTCACCTGCCCCGTGTGCGAAGGCGCCCGCTTCAATCATCAAACTCTGGAAGTCCGCTATCGAGGCTTGTCGATCGCCGACGTGCTCGATCTGCGCGTTGACGACGCGATCCAGTTTTTCGAGAACTTTCCGCAGATCGTCCGCCTGCTGGCCAGCCTGCAAGAAGTCGGACTGGGCTATCTGAGCCTCGGCCAGTCGTCGACCACCCTGTCCGGCGGCGAAGCCCAACGCGTGAAGCTGGCCACCGAACTGGCCCGCGTCGACACGGGCAACACGTTGTACATTCTCGACGAGCCCACCACGGGATTGCATTTCGACGACATCAAGAAGCTGCTGGCCGTGCTCGATCGGCTGGTCGCGTTGGGCAATACCGTGCTGGTGATCGAGCACAATTTGGAGGTGATCAAATCGGCCGACTGGATTTTAGACCTGGGCCCCGCCGGCGGCGACGCGGGCGGATATCTGATGGCCGCCGGCACCCCCGAACAAATCGCAACCACGCCCGACAATGCGACCGGACGCTTCCTCAAGCCGCTGCTCGCCTCCAGCCCGCCAGCGGTGGAAAAAAACGCCGGCTTGGTAGAACGTGGTGCGTAAGATCGCCTTGGCGCGCGCCGCCGCGTCAAATGACGTGAGAACCACGGGTTTCTGAAGCGTTGATTGGTGAGGCGGTTGCTCGCGACCGCTCACTTGCGAGTTCGCCAAGAAGACTCGTCGTGGCGACGAAACTCGAAAACCCAACCATTTACGCATAGCTGGCCCTAACTGTAGAGTGGCCTACTCAGGCCCGCCCAGTCTTTGTTGTGTTGGCCACTTTTCGAGAAGCCACGGCCCTCGCGGCCTCGGCGTAGCGAGCAGGTTTCGGGGGCAATGTTCGACAGGCGGGCTGCGGCATAGCACGGGCTCCGGTGCGGTGTAGCATGGGCATCCAACCGGCGATCCGTCGCAACTCGTTTGCCGGTATAACGTCTCAGGATTGACGACGCGATGCTCGGCCGCAAAAATGCGCTAGAGTTTTACCGCAATTCGGGGGTCGAATACCTGTTGGGCTGGCGTCATCCGCTGAGAAGATAGAGGAAAAGAAATGGCCGAAACGAAAACGAAGTTGACGAAGGTCAGTGTCAGGAACTTCATCGCCGCCGTCGAGAACGACACTCGCCGGGCGGATGCCAAAACGCTGTTGAAGCTTTTCAAGGAGGCCACCGGCTGGAAATCGCAGATGTTGGGCCCGACCATAATCGGCTTCGGCTTATATCATTACAAGTACGATACGGGGCACTCCGGGTCGGCGTGCGTGCTCGGCTTCAGTCCGCGGAAGGCGAATTTAGTCATCTACGTGTTCGACTTCGCAGGCAAGGCGGAGCTCCTGCAGAAGCTAGGCAAGCATAAGGGAGGGCTCAAGCAATGCCTGTACATTAACAAACTCGCCGACGTAGATCTCGCTGTGCTCAAGAAGATCCTTAAAGCGGGAGTGGTCGAAGCAAAGAAAACCTGGCCGGTCACCGCGAGCTAGCTTCTGGGTGGGTGAGCGAGTTCGATATGCTGTGCGCGTTAGTCAAGCCGGACGGATTCGTCGCGGCACGCCCGTCCCTCACGCGTGACGAAGCGGCTGAATTTGGCCCGGCGGTCGCTTCGACTTGCACTGCTGGCAAGGCCGACTCTGGCGTCGACCTGCATACTTGCCTGATGCCGCCCCCGGAGCAGGCAACTCAACTCAGCGGCGCGATGTCGATTAGAAGGCGCTGATCAGCGACGTCAGGGCGAATGTCAATAATACAAACCCGAGCACCAGATAAGCGCCGACAGACCACGACACCCGAGACGGGTCCGCTTGACCGCAGGATGGGCAGCAAGATTCCCACGGTGTCACCGCGTTTCCACATTCAGAGCAGTGAACGAATTCTTGCATTCGGGCCTGAATCCAACGTGCGATTGAACGGCGGATGCGACCTGCCAATTCAGAGCTAGAGTGAGTCATGGAATCCTCCCCAAAGAAGATAGACTTCCCTCTCATGAAAGGATAGCACGATTCCGCTGAATGCGGTGTGTCGAAGGCTGACGCGGGCCTGAAACCAGGCCTCCGGCAGCGACTCCCTCAGCCGGTCGGACTGAGTGGTTGGAAGTCGCCGAAGCAAATCCGCCAGGCAGCGAAAGGTGCCGTGCCGGTTGGAAAAAGGCGACGCGACTCATTCTTGACAAGCGGCCCTCCTCCCTTACGGTCACCGTCGAAAAACCCCCTCCCCATGAATCGAGTCGCGTCCCCTTTTGTCCCTCCGCACTCTTTGTAGTCGTTCATTCCCCCCGTGTTGCTCTCAGGCGCAACGTGTGCAGCGGATCATGCGTGAGATTCGGCGACGGACCCGCGTGGTCGGCAATTTCCCCGACGGCAAGAGTGCCGTGATGCTGGTGGCGGCCCGGCTGCGTCACATCGCCGGCACACGCTGGGGGAAACGTGTTTACCTGGACATGGGGCGGCTACGGGAAGTCCCTGTCGCCCAGGACCGCTTCGCCAGCGACTCGCAACCAATGGGAGAATCCAACGGTACTCAATGCGTCAGTTAAGCGCTGCGGCCGCGCGAGACCTTTGGAATAGGTCTCGCAGGCCGCTAACCTTACCAGACCAGGAAATGCCAAAAACCAATGTGCGCATCTTGACGGACGCTACCCGTAGGTGTAGGCCGAAGTCGCGATCGCCCCCGCCCGGATTCGTCGGATCGGTAACCGGCGTGTTAAAGCGGTTGAGGTGGGTCAGTTGGCCGGCGTCGTCATAGGTCAGGCCGACCTGCTTGGGCGCCACGCCGTCGCCGGTCTGCGACAAGGCGGTCAGTTGGCCCAGCGAGTCGTACGTGTATTGGTTGACGAAGTCGGGCGTCACTACCTGTGAG
>JBGQKM010000399.1:0-2986 GCA_041499515.1 Planctomycetia bacterium
AGTCCCCGCAGTTTCAAAACAGGTTCTAGCTAATTTACCGCCCTTGCAGCGCACAATGCAACACCTAAGCCCGCGAAATCAGCGGAAAATCGCGACGCCTGGCCAATCAGACCGCCGGGGCTCGATCAACTTCCCGTAGCCGCCGTGGTCGGCTGGCGCGAGCCTTCACCTCAAACCGGCTTGATCCAGCTTCATGTCTCCGCAACCCAAACCCCGACCGCGGCCAATGGTCGTGTACTAGCCTGATTGGACCCACCGGAAGAGATCGCGGGTCGCTTGGGCCATGCCCGCCGCGCTATAGTCGCGATGCACGACCTGCTGGCCACGGGCTCCGAGTTCGGCAGCCCGTTGAGGGTCTTGCAGCAATCGCTTGAGTTGTTCGGCCAGTTCCTGGGGCCGGTCGGCGCCGTGCAGCAGGCCGCCGCCGGTATGCTCGATCAACTCCGGAAACGTGCCATGATCGGGCAGGACCACCGGCACCGCGTTAGCCAAGGCCTCGAGCACCGAGAGCCCCTTGCTTTCGCGGTAGACCGTCGGAAGGCTCATGACATGCAGGTCTTGCAGAAAGGCGATCTTTTCTGCCCTGGTCAGCTCGCCCACATATCGAAAAGTGTCCGGCGTCTTCCAACCGTCGACCCGCTTCTGGATGATGTCCAAGTACGGGCGGTCGGTCTCACCCAAGTATCCGGCGGCGCGAATCCGAAATGGCGGCAGGCCGGAATCTTCCAGCAGCAATTCCGCCGCGGCTATCAGGTTGTGCAGCCCTTTATCCGGGCAAATTCGGGCCAGATAGCCGATCGTGAAGATCCCGTCGCCGCTGTTTCGTCGCGTGCCGTGGCCCACCAGGTTCAGGCCATGCGGAATGACGCGAATGCGCGTGCGAGGCACTTCCAAGTAATCGACCATGAAGTCGGCATAGTAGTTATTCAGAGCCACGAACACGTCGATCTCGCGTGCCCGCTCGCGCAACGCGGCGCGCGCCTGGCCATGAAACGGTTCGGGAAGCTTCTCCAGAAAAATATCTTCGCCCGAGAGCGTACAGACCACCGGAATGTCGAGCTTGCGAATCTCGCGAGCCATGCCCAACAGCATCGCGTTCGACAGATGCACGACGTCGGGCTTTGCTTCGCGCTGGAGCCAGCGGACGAGTTTGCGAATCTCCTTGAACTGCCGGCCATGCTCGCCCTGGAGCATCGAAACGGTCAAGTCTCCCAAGCGTTCGGCCTCGATGCTGGGACCACCTTTGGTGGCCCAATTGAGGACGCCCGGACGGTCCAAAAGCGCGTCGATAAACCAGGGCGTGTGGCGAAAGAACGATGACTTCTGCTGCAAGTAGACGTTGATGCCGCCAAAGAAAAGATGCGAATCGCTGACGCTGTCCTCGTCCGTGCGCAGGGGCGTATAGGTGGGCACCAGCAACACGTCTTCGCCCAAAGCCAGAAGCGCGGCGGCCAAGGTATTGTCGTGCAGGCAGCTTCCACAATACATGCCGGCCGCGCCGGCTGCCAAGTAAACAATCTTCATGAGATCGAAGGCCGCAAACCCAAACTCAATCGTGTTCCGGAAGCGGCCCGGCAGGTTTCGAAATGGAAAAATGCGAACGCTCGCGACTCGTCCCCAGCCTAGACAAATTAGCAAGCGGAAGCCAGTCCGGCGCGGCCTTTGCCCGGTGATTGGACGCACAACTGGCTTGTCGACGGCGCTGGGATGATGCCATCCTTCGCCCAGCGGTGAGTGGTCTTTTGAGTTGCGGCCAGCGTCCATTCAAGAATGGCAGCGGACCCCAAGAGCCTTGATCGAATGCGGTGGCCCACGCCGGTCGCATTGTCGAGCCGATTCGTTGCACGCCACGTCCATTGCGGCGGTCAACTTTTGCCAAGGCGGCGGCGATAAGCCGCCAACAGAAGGCCGAAAGCGCCGAGACCGAAAAGCACCAGCGAAGCCGGCTCGGGCGTCGGCGTGGCCTCTAATGAGAACGCACCCATGCGGTCCAAGCTCGTCCAACCACCAATCCCGCCGAAAAAGCCCCCGGCAAATCCCAGGGTCGTCCAAATACTGCCGGCGTCCGTGGGTGTGGCGGACGATTGCCATCCTGCCCATATTCCTGCAAAATCAAGAGGAAACATGGTATCGTCTTTGCGTGCCGCCTCCAGCCAGTAGGAGGTATTGGGCGCCAGGACAACGCCACTAAAAGGGAACGACACGATCGTCGGACTCGGGGGTGCGTCCTGCTGGACCGAGCCCAGAATGGATCCCGGCGCGCCGCCGACATCTGACGCAATTCCGACAAGAATAGGGGTATTGAGAAGGGAGGTCCCACGACTAAACTCAAGATTGGCGGAGTTCAAATTCCATAAACTCTCGCCATCGGTCTGAAATTCGACGGCTGCGGCATCCCCCGTCGTGTCAAACGCCCACACTGAGCCCGAGCCCAGTTGACCAAGATTACTCACCATGGTCGCCCCCGAAGCGCCCGAGGGAGTGACCGACAGCACGACAAGGCAGAGCGGCGAGAGCAGAACGGCCACAACGACTGGATGTGGAAGTTTCATAAGCGACTCCTGAAACATTCGTGATGATCGCGTTGGTTGGGTTTTCGCCTGTCCAAGTGCCCGCCGCCGGCGTTGCGAACCGGCGGGCGACGGCAGACGCTTAGCGCTTTCGCCGACGCCAGCCGGGAGCAATCAAGCCAAACATACGTGAGCCGCCAATTCTCATGTGCCGCGTGCGTAGCAAAGGCCACAATGCCACTGCTAAAGCCGAGACAACAATCGCACAACTTGACGGCTCAGGTACGAATACCTGCACATTAGAAACGCCTCCGGCTTCAACGGGTGGCAATGTCGATGAATCGAGAATCCGAGAAAAACTGGCAAGGTATTGCACTCCACCGATAAGGTAGCTGTCGTTACTATCCACAATAGCGTTTGAGCGCCAAGTGAATCCTACGCCAGTTGGCTCGACTTGTCCCAGCGCTGTTACGCCG
>JBGQKM010000400.1:0-2963 GCA_041499515.1 Planctomycetia bacterium
ACTTCTACCCGCTCGGCTCTTGCACGATGAAGTACAATCCCAAGCGGAACGAACGGCTGGCCGGCCTTCCGGGCTTGGTCGATTTGCACCCCTACCAGCCCGAATCGACCCTGCAGGGCTTGTTCGAATTGCTCTATGGGTTGCAACAGATTCTGGCCGAGATTTCCGGCTTGCCCGCCGTTTCGTTGCAGCCGGCGGCCGGCGCGCATGGCGAGCTGACGGCCCTGCTGGTGGCCGCGGCGCATTTCCGGGCCGGCGGACAACGCCGCGCCAAAGTGCTCACGCCCGACAGCGCTCATGGCACGAATCCGGCCAGCGCCAGCATGGCGGGCTTCGAAACGGTCACGGTCAAGAGCACGCCGACTGGATTTGTCGACATGCAGGATCTGGCCGCCAGGCTCGACGAAACGACCGCCGTGTTCATGATCACCAATCCCAACACGTTGGGCATGTTCGACCGTCAGATCGCCGACATCGCGCGCCGCGTGCACGACGTCGGCGGACTGATCTATCTGGACGGCGCGAACATGAACGCGATTCTGGGTATTACGCGCCCCGGCGATTTTGGCGCCGACATGATGCACTTCAATCCGCACAAAACCTTCAGTGGTCCGCACGGCGGCGGCGGACCGGGCGCCGGCCCGATCGCGGTGAGCGAGACGTTGGCTCCCTACCTGCCCCTGCCGGTCGTGGTCCGCGACCAACGGGGCTATCGCCTGGACTACGACCGCCCGCGGTCGATCGGCCGCGTGCGCAGCTTCTTTGGCAATGTCGGCGTGCTGGTGCGGGCCTATTGCTACATTCGCACGCATGGGCCCGAGGGCCTGAGGCGCGTTTCGGAAAACGCGGTGCTCAACGCCAATTATCTGCTCTCGAAAGTCAAGCACATGTTTCCGGTGCCGCAGGGGGATCGTTGCATGCACGAGTTCGTGGCCAGCGCCGCGAAGCTCAAGGCCGACCGCGGCGTGTCGGCGATGGACGTCGCCAAGCGGCTTCTGGACTATGGTTTTCACGCGCCGACGGTGTACTTTCCGCCGATCGTGCGCGAAGCGATGATGATCGAACCGACCGAAACCGAGACCAAAGAGACGCTCGACGCGTTTGCGCAAACCCTGTTTCGCATTAGCGAAGAACCGGCCGAGCTACTGCACGAAGCACCGCACACCACCGCCGTGAGCCGGCCCGACGAGGTCCGCGCCGCGCGCCAGCCGGTCCTGCGGTGGTCGGGCAAGGCCTAGCAAGCTGGTCGGGTTTCTCTATCTGTTCGTCAACGACCTCTGGGAAAGTCGTCGATGCCTGCTCCGGATACTCAAGCGCCGTGCCGGTTGATGGTCGACTTGCCGGCCGCTGGGGCCTGGAACATGGCCGTGGACGAAGTGCTGCTGGAGTCGGCCGCCGAAAACGGTCGCTGCTCACTGAGGTTTTATCGCTGGAGCGAGCCGACACTTTCGCTGGGCTATTTTCAGCGTGCGGCCCAGCGGGCTGCGCACGCGGCAAGCCGTGATTGTCCGATGGTGCGGCGGCAGACCGGTGGCGGCGCGATTCTACACGACCAGGAATTGACCTACAGCCTGGCGATGCCGGTGGCGCATCCGTTGGCCGAGGACCCCGTGCGGCTTTACAGCACGGCGCATGAAGCGCTGGTGAGCGTTTTGGCTCGCTTTGGCGTTCAGGCCACGTTGTGTATCGAACCGGCGGAGTTGGCGGCGGCCGACCAGCCGTTTCTGTGTTTCGAGCGTCGCTCGCCGGGAGACGTCTTGTTGGGGAAGTCAAAGATTTGCGGAAGTGCGCAACGGCGACGTCGCGGGGCCATTTTGCAGCACGGAAGTCTGCTTCTGGAGAGATCGCGACAGGCTCCGGAGTTGCCGGGCATCAAGGAGCTCAGCGGCCAAACGCCTGAGGTAGCGCTTTTGATCGAGATTTTGCGGCAGGAACTAGCCTGCCGTTTGCGTCTGGCGCTCGATTCGCAGGCGTTTTCGCCGGCGGAGTCGGCGGAGGCCCAAGAGTTAGCCCAGGAAAAATATCGCGTCGCCGACTGGAACTGCCGACGTTAGCACAATGGGGGGGATTGAACCGCGAATTCCAAATTATTCGATTTGCCTTGAACAGCCGTTGCTGGCATAATGTGTCGCAGGCATCGTCGGTCGACATCATAAACTGCGCTCCAGAGAAGCGACCGACAAGACGGGCTTGATCCACAGTTCCGGCTGCTCAGCAGGGCTGCATATATTATTGCTGGCTCTATCCGCACTCGTTCGGGTTTACTTTTAGGTTGCCTTTGCGGAGCTGCGCAGAATTATGGATTTGAAGCTGAGGGTTCTGGAAGGAAAAAATGCCGGCCAGGAAATCTCGGTTCCGGGCAGGAAGTTTTTGATCGGCCGGGCCGAAGACTGTCACTTGCGTCCTGGTAGTGATTTGATCAGCCGGCACCATTGCGTGCTGTTGATCGAAGACGGCTACATCGGCGTTCGCGATTTCGGCAGCAAGAACGGCACGTACATCAACGACGAGCGCGTGGTCGGCGAGCGCGAACTGAAAGCAGGCGATCGTCTGACGATCGGGCCTTTGAAGTTCGAGATTCACGTGGCTCACGGCCTAGCCGCCAAAAAACGTCCCCCGGTCGGCGATATCAAGGAAGCCGTTGTCCGCACGGCGCAGGACGCCGCCAAGAATCCGGTGGATGTCACGCAATGGCTGGCACCCGCGGAACCGCCCGCCGCGCCGAAGCCCGCCGCGCCGAAGCCCATCGCGGCCCAGGAAACTCAAAGCGCCAGCCTGAGCGATACGGACTCGATCCGGCTGGATACCACGCAAACGCTGACGCCGGAAACTCCGGCCCCAGAACTGCCCAAGCCGCAAACGCCTCACGGCAAGAAGCCACCGGGCAAGTTGCCCAAGATTTCCGATGCGACCAAAGACAGCCAGGAAGCCGCCGCGGCCATGCTGAGCAAGTTTCGCAAGCG
>JBGQKM010000401.1:0-2957 GCA_041499515.1 Planctomycetia bacterium
GCACGTTCAACTTCAAGCTCTAACCGTGTCGCGGGCGCGGCTACGAGCGGCCTGCTAGCGACCGCGCGCCGTCGGTCGGCAGATTGCCCTGGGCGTCGAACGGCAACGGCCGCGGCTCGCCGAGAATTTCAAGATCCGATCGCCGCCGGGCTTCATCCCAATAAACGGCCGAACATTCCACCTCACGCAGTTCCAACGTATTGCGAATCCACAGGATTTTCGCGCTTGGTGGCTCGACCATGCCGATGGTGGGTAGCGCCACTTCGATCGCGGCCCGATCCGTCGGATAGTCCAACGGCATCATGGCGGCCGGAACGTGCCCACCGGTCAGGCAGTTGATCCGCGTGGCTTCTAAATCGACCTGTTCGATCGCGCGACGCGTGCAAAACTCGGCCAGGCCCATGCCCGTGCCATTACCGTGAGTCTCCTCGGTCAGCCCGCGGATCATGATGCACTTCACTTTCGGAAATTCATCCGGCGCGGCCTGGTGGAGTTGATATTTTCGGCCGACCACGTTGGTGTCCATACCCGTGCCGCTGATGTTCTTGCCGATTTCATCGATGATCAGCAGGTGTACCTGCTCGAAGGGCAATCGCGGCATCAGTTTCTTGGCCAGGATCAGCAGCTCTTTCTCGCGGGCTTCGATTTCCTGCGGCCTGACGCCCACGATATAGGCCGTTTCGTCGTAGCCGTTTTCCACGATCCCCAGGCCGGCCACGACGCGACACGATTCCAACACGCGGCCGGCCACGCTGCGCACGATTTGTCCAAAACTATTGTCCTGAATCCACCGGTGATAAATCTTCGCGCCTGCGTGTTTTCCCAAACCGATGAGCATCATCTTCATCAATCCGCTTTCGATGTCGCCGACAAAACCGGTGTGCGGCTTGATTCGATTGCAGACCAGCACGTGATCGGCGCCGAACGCCTGGCGATCGAAGTGCACGTCGAGGCCTTCGGCCGTTTGGCAAACGACGACCGTCTCCATGCTGGAGCGGATCGGGCATCCGCAATAGGCTTCGGTCACGCCGTACGACTCGATGACTTTACGCTGTCCTTCGGCCGTGCCACCGCCGTGGCTGCCCATGGCCGGCACCAGAAACGGCTCGGCGCGCAAGCTGTTCATGCTTTCGACGATCGTCTTGGCGATCAGGGCAATATTGGCGATGCCGCGACTGCCCACGGTAATCGCCACGCTCTGGCCGGGCTTGATGCGCTCGTGCAGCCGCAGTTTTTCAAGCTGGGTCCGCACTTCGCCGGCTATGTCAGCCACGCGCGGAGCTTCGAACGTTTGCCGCAGGCGAAAGATCGCGGGAAGTGCTGACATGATATTCGTAACCTCAAAAAAAGGTCCTGGACCCGCGATGCATGCTGGCACGCGTTTGCCGCACGTCAGCCAACCATGCTGGCAGTGCTTGCAAAAGAGAATCGCCACACGACTTTCATATTAACCGGAGAAACTTTGCCCGTCGACATTGCGGGTTGTGTGCCCCTAACTGCCGATTCTATAGAAAGACGGCCGCCGATTCCAAGACGGGATGACTGCGCGCACGCCCGCGGGCGACGCGTCCAGGTTGTTTCGCCCGGGATTCGGCCGGCTTCACTCGGCATCGTCCCCTTCATTGAGACCTGATCCATGGCCACGGTCGACCTTCCACGCACGAAAAGGCACGCGTCGTCACAGCTCGCCAGGCTCCCCGCGGCGAAAAAGAAATCGCACGCCTTCCGCTACGGCTGTTTATTCATGCTGGGCATGCTGTTGGCGGGCACCTGGTTCGCGCCGGCCATCGTGGCCCATACGCCGCTACGGCAATGGATCGTGCGCGCGGCGTTGAAATTGGACTCAGCGGTCTCGCTGGAATCGGTCTCGCTGGGTTGGTTTTCCAGCGTGATCGCGGAAAAACTGGAGATCCGCGACGCCACGGGAAACGAAGTTCTGGAGGTGGATTCGCTGAGCACGGAAAAACCCCTCATTGGGCTGCTACTCGACTTCGCCGACCTGGGCCAGGTGCGCGTCGAGCGGCCGACTCTGCACATCGTCTGCCAGGATAAGGAGACCAATATCGAACAGGTATTTGCCGCCTTGCTCAGTGGCCCAGGCAACACTCGGCTGGCGGCTCAACTGGAAGTCAGCGACGGCACGATCTTGATCGACGACGTGCCCACCCATCGCCAATTTCGCATCGAGAACGTATCGCTGAACTGCACGATTGCCGACGCCAACGAGGCCATCATCTTGGCGGTGTCCGGCTCGTTGCCCCACGAACAGCAGCCGGCGAGCTTCAAAGTCGATTTGCGCACCCAGGGTTCGGCCAACGTCGCCAACGCGTTGGCCAGCGGCAAGATCGACTGTGCGTCCAGCGCCTTGCCGCTTGAATTATTTGCGCCGCTCGTTCGTCGATTCGTTGAACAGGCCCAACTCAGCGGCCGGCTCTCGGCGCGGCTGGGAGGCGCCTGGGGCCAGTTGGCCGAAGGGGGCGAAACCTCCGTCAGCGGCGAAGCCCTGATCACCGAACTGGACTTTGCCGCCGCCGCGCTAGGGACCGATCACATCCAAATTGACCGCGTCGAGGTTCCCTGCCACATCGTGCAAACCGGCGACCTGGTGCAGTTCGAGCAACTGGCCATCCACTGCGACCTGGGAAACCTCTCGCTGGCCGGTAGCGCGAAAACTAGCGATTTTTCCGCCGCCGACAAGCTCTCAGCCCTGGCCCACGAAAACTACGAACTCAAGGCAAACGTCGACTTGGCGCGGCTCGCCGGGCTGCTCAGAGAAACGCTCCGCATTCGCGCAGGAACGGAAATCACCTCCGGGCAAGTGGCCCTGGTCGTCGCGAGCCGGCAGCAGCCGAGCGGGATGTCGTGGACCGGGCACGTCGACGCAAGCCATGTCGGAGCACAAACGGAGGGCCGGGCCCTGGCGTGGGCGGCGCCCCTGTCGATCCAGGGGGGCGCGC
>JBGQKM010000402.1:0-2944 GCA_041499515.1 Planctomycetia bacterium
TACGGATGCGGTATCGGCACGCCGTATAAGCTTTCACGCGCGCAGAAACGCCATAGCCGACCGTGCGGCCTCTAGCCAGGACGCATCGCGGTAAATCTTGACCGAGACGTACTTGTCGTAGCCCGCCGCATCGAGCGCGGCCAGGATGGCGGCGAAATCGAGGTGGCCGCTGCCCAATCGGCCGCCGTTCGATTCGCACAAGTGGAAGTGACCGATCCGCCCGCCATACGCGGCAATCGTGTCGAGCATCGACCGCTCTTCGATGTTCATGTGGATCGTGTCGAGCATCACGTTCACCGCCGGCGAACCGATGCGCTCGACCAGCGCGGCCACTTCGGCCGCCGTGTGGTTGAAACCGACCTGCAAATGGTTCACCGGCTCGAGAATTACAGAGACTCCCCGTTTTTCCGCGACCCGCGCAACCCGAGCCAGCGCCGCGGTGATACGCCCGTTGGCTGTCGCCAGATCGGGCTCGTCGTGGCGGAAGCCTTGCATCAGGCCGACCACCACCAGCGAACCCAGCCGGGCGGCCAACTCGACGTATTCGATCAGCCGCGCGACCGCGCGATCGCGCACCGGTTCATCGGGGCTCGACAGGCAAAGCCCTTCGTGCGAGTAGGACCAGCCCGAGAGCAGCGACACGACCGGCAGTTGAATGCGCTCGGCCGCCGCCGCCAGTTCCTCGACCGGGTAACCCAAGGGGTGCGTCGCCACTAGTTCAATGCCTTGATAGCCGAGCTCGGCCACACGCTCCATGCGCGCGGTCAACTCCGCCAGGTCGGACACCGGATCGACGAGGATAAAGCTGAACTTCATGGCGGTTTCTCACGGCGGCCATCACGCGGCGAGCGGCCGGAACGCTGCAATTCCCTCGACACCAGACCCGCAGGGCCCATCACCCGAAAAGCGGATCGATCGGCAAGTACTCGATGTCTCCTTGCGGCGAGAACTTCTCGATATAGTCGATCGTGCGGCCCGAGGGTGTATTATCGAGTTGCTTGAGCCAGTCGATGCCGAGGGCCGAGTACAGCGTGGTAACGACGTCCTCCGGATAGATCGAGCGGCCGGCTCCCCAGCCTGAGTTGATCACGCGGCCTCCCTCGGCATCGGTTGCGCCGATGACCTGCCCGCCTCGCACGCCGCCGCCGGCAAACAGCGCGGAGGAGGCAAAGCGATGATGGTCGCGTCCCTTGTTTTTGGTGAGCTGGCCAGGCGTGCGGCCGAATTCGCCCAGGCACATGATCAGCGTGCGATCGAGCAACGTGCGCCCCGTGTCGTCGCGCTTGTCGGCCAGATCGTCCAGCAGACCGCCCAACGCCGTGTCCAGTTCCTTGCAGCGGGCATAAAGGGCCGACTTGTCGTAGATTTTGCCGTGCATGTCCCAACCGTCGTGCGAGATGGCCACGAAACGGGTGCCGGCGTCGGCCCGCACCAGGTTGCGAGCGATGATGCAGGCGTCGCCGAGGCCCGAGTCGCCGTAGCGGGTCTTTTCTGGTCCATCAAGCTGGAGCAAACCGCCCAGCTTGGGCGACTCCATCAACGCTCGGGCTTGGGCCGCGTAGGCCGTGAAGCTGCTGGGCAGCGGATGTGTCGCCATGTTGCCCCCGCGCGGCGGGCCGTCGAGTCTTTCCAAAAAACGCAGGCGTCTGGCAAGCTGTTCTCGCTCTGCCTCGGGCACGATGAACTCGTTGGGCCCGCGCGAGCCCATGGCCATCGGCGCAAACCGCGAGTGGAGCATGCCCGGCCCGAGCAGGCCGGCATTGGCCGTGGAGAAATTCATCGCCACGAACGGAGGCAGGAAATCGTCCGAGCGGCGGCGGCTCTCCAATTCGTACGCCACGATCGAGCCGACCGACGGAATCTCTTGCAACCTGGGCGGACTGAATTGCCGGGCCGTCTGCAGGTTGTATTGGGCCCGCGCATGCGCGCTCTCCCAGGTTTCGATCGAACGCACCACGGCGATCCGCGGCAACTGGCGGGCCAAAGTGGGAAGTAATCCAAACGGCCAACGCAGATCGGGCGTGATGGTGCGAATGTCGAAATCCTCCGGAGTCCAGGGGCCTTCTTTCACGTCGAACGTGTCGAGCTGGCTGATCCCGCCGGTCAGCATCAGGAAAATGCAAAAGTCGACGTTGCCGCGCGGCGCGGCTTGTCCCTGCGCGCGGACGTTCCGCGGCGTCACCATCGGCAGCAGGCCGTAGCCCGCGAAACTCACCGCGCCGATCTTCAGGAAATCGCGACGCACCAGCGTCGGCATGTCGCTGCACCGGCCATGACGCATGGGACACTCTCCGTGCTTCAATAGAAAAGGAAGTCGAACTTGTTCAGCAGCACCCACAACAGATCCTCGGCCCCGGTCTTGCGGTCGCCGGCCAGCATTTCGCCGGCGATCGCCAGTTCCTCGGCACTCGGAGTGCGGGTCAATGTCGCCAGAAATAATTCTTCAATCAGGGCCTGGTCCGCAAGCGGCGGGTCGCGCTCGAGCAACTGCGTGAGCCGCCCCCCGGCCTGCACGCCGACCCGCTCCTTGACCAGCGGGCTGTTCATGAGCGCCGCGGCCTGCAGAATCGACGTCGAGCGCGTCGGCTCGGCCTTGTCCCGGTTGCTCTGGCCGAACTGGCTGAGGAATGCCTTGGCCGGTCCCCCCACGTCCTCGGGCGAGTAGGCCGCAGCGGCCGACTTGATCTTCTTGTTCGTGCCGTTGATCGCAAATTCGCTGGTAACACCGGTCGCCTGTGAGATCGCGTCGTAGAGCATCTCGGCCGACAGCCGGCGCAGATGCCGTCGCGCAAAATACCGGCCATTATCGCCGTGCTCCGCGTCCGGCGCCTGGGCCGAGAGCTGATAGGCCGCCGATTGGGTGATCGCGCGCATCAGGTGCCGCAGGTCGTAATGGTGTTCGACGAAATCGCGCGCCAACGCGTCAAGCAATTCGGGATGCGAA
>JBGQKM010000403.1:0-2936 GCA_041499515.1 Planctomycetia bacterium
ATGGCCCCGCGGTCGGTGTGCACACCTTTCCCTTGGCCTTCAACTTCTGGGCGCAAAAATATGTGAGCGGGGAGTCGCTGGCCACCACCCTGCACCAGCAGATTCCGCCGCAATGCTGGCCGCCGGAGCTGAAATGCCGCAGCCGCATGCACTACTACCTGGCCGATCGGCAGGCCCGCCTGCGTTTTCCCGACAGCCGCGCGTTGATGGTCGATCGAGACGGGTTCGTCACCGAGGCGTCGACCGCCAACCTCGTGCTGTGTCAGGCCGGAGGTGGCCTGCTCTTGCCGCCGTCGGAAAAAATCCTGCCCGGCATCAGCCTGGCGGTCTTGCTGGAGTTGGCCGAGGAGCTGGGCGTCGACTATGCCGAGCGAGACTTGACGCCGGCCGACGTGGTGGCGGCCAGCGAGGCCTTTTTGACCAGCACGTCGCCGTGCCTGGTGCCGGTCGTGCGCTTCAACGGTCAGCCGATCGGCGGTGGCACGCCGGGAAAAATGTGCGCCCGGTTTCTGCAAGCCTGGAATGGCCTGGTGGGACTCGATGTCGCCGCACAAGCCGAACGGTTCGCGGCGCGCTAGCGCATTTTCAGCGCGTCGTTCATGGGCCCGAGATAGGCGCGCGTGAAAATCTGATAAATCAGGAAGATGATCATCCCGGCAATCAGCGCCGTAACGCCCAGGCCCATCAAGATGGCCATCAGGTTCATCGCCGCCCGGGCATCTTCCTGATAATGGCCCGACAGGATCCCCATGGTTTCGACCAGTTGCCCGCTCTCTTCGCCCACCCGCACGGCATCCAGAAAATCGACCCGAAACACGCCCGTGTCGCTGAAGGCCGAGTGGATGTCCCGACCGGCGCGAATCGCGGTCAGCACGCGGTCGGTGTGCTGCGTGTAGACGACGTTGTGCGTGCTGCCCAGCGACATCTTCAAAGCGGGCCGCACATCCATGCCCGAGTTGAGCGTCACGTGCATGGCCCACGCCAACCGGGCCAGGGCGATCGTCTCCAGCGCGCGGCCGAGCTGAGGGATCTTCATCAATAACCGCTGCACCGGCGCGACCCACAGCACTCCACGCACCGTCGCGCGATACACGGCCAACAGCGCCGCGGCGACGATCGCCAGGAAGCCCAGGTACGTCATCAGCCCGCTGGTCCCGGCCAGACCAAAGCCGAGCATGTCGATATTGGATTTTTTTAACGCGGGGATGGCTCCCATCAACCAGATCAACAGTCCAACCACCCCCAGGGCGAGGGTCAATTCGATCAAGGGCCAGGTCAGCGCCATCACCAAGGAGCGACGGAGTTTCAATTGATGCTCGTAGTGTTCGGCCAGTTGGCGAAAGACCTCGGGCAAGTGGCCGCTTTCCTCGCCCACTTTCACCAGCTCGCGAAAAAACTCGGGAAAATAGTTCCCCGTGCGCCGCTTCAGCGAGTCGCCGATGGCCGCGCCTTGGGCGATGTCCTGGCTGACCGAGAGCAATCGGCGCCGGGCGAACCCTTGGGCCGAGCTGGCCTCGCGAGCCCAGACCGTTCGCGCATCGACACCCGCGCCCAATGAAGTCGCCAGCCGGCGGCACAGCGCGGCCAGCGGTTTCGTGCCGATGCGCGGTTCGCCAAACCTGGAGCCAAACGTCGATCGCGATGTGGTTGCCATACTTGTAGCTTAACCGGTCCGCGCGCCGCGTAAAGCATACCGACCGGCTAAAAAAGGACGCCGAGAGTGGTCGGCTCTCGGCGCTTCGTGGTTGGGACGCGTTTAAAATACGGCGGAAGTCGGCGGTTAAGCGTATTCGCGCTTGGTGGTGATGCCCGGTTGCGGAACCGGATATTTGCCGTCCGCGCCGGCCTGGATCGGCGCGGGTCCATTGAGGATCAGCCGATCCACTTCCGGCGCGAACTCGTGGTCGCCATTGAGAATTTGCTCGTAGGTCACCAGGCGTCCGGTATGAGCGGCCATGCGGCCCATCGAGGTCACCAGGCTGGCTTCGGTTCCGCGCTGCACTTCGTTATACGGTTTGTCCTGACGAATCGCGTCGATCAAATCGTCCCACTCGAGTTGATAGGGGTTCGGCTCGGGCGCCGGGAAGGCCCAGGCCACGTTGCCACCGCGGGTTTTGATATTCTGGTCCTTGAAGATCTTGCATTTGGCCGGCGTGTGCGACGATTGTGAAATCACGGCCGAACCTTTCGTGCCGTGGGCAAAACTCGCGAACTCGTCCAGGCAGCCGCCCATGACGCGACCGTCGAGCAACAGCTTGGTCCCGTCGGCGAATGTGTATTCCACGGCATAGACGTCGAAATTCTGATCGACGTTGTCGCCCCGATAGTGGCGGCCGCCAAGCGCCTGGGCTTCGACCGGCCAAGCGTCCTTCATCCAGCAGCACTCGTCCAGATTGTGGATCAGAAAGTCGCTGTAGCAGCCGCCGCTGGCCCACAGAAAACTGTGGAAGTTCTGAATCTGCCACATCAGTTCGTTGGCATCCTGCGGCTTGGGCTTGGAAAACGCCGAACCGACCGGGCCGTGCATGCGATAGGCCCGCAGCATCGTGATCTGGCCGATCTCATCGTTCTTGATGCGATCGAACAGTTCGTGCCGCGCTTTGCAGTGACGGCACATCAGGCCCACGCCCACCTTGAGATTCTTCTGCCGCGATTGTTCGGCCAGCGCGAACATTTTCCGCGAGGTCGGACCGTCGACCGTCACCGGCTTTTCCATGAAGACGTTCAGACCCTTGGAGATCGCATAGGTGAAATGCACCCAGCGGAACGCCGGCGGCGTCGCGAAGATCGCCACGTCCCCCGGCCGCAGACAATCCATGGCCCGCTGATAGGCGTCGAACCCGACGAACTTGTGGTCCTCGGGGACGTCCATCCGTTCGCTATGCTCTTGTTTCAAGGCGTTGAAACTTCCCGCGAGCCTGTTGGGAAACACGTCG
>JBGQKM010000404.1:0-2914 GCA_041499515.1 Planctomycetia bacterium
AGAGCAGCATGCCGAACAGGCCCAATTTCGGGTCGTCCAGCCCGGTGCGAATGCCCACGGCAATGTGCTCGGCCGTCGCGCCCACCGCGCCAAGATTCATAAGCAGCGTGCCCAGGATCAGGACCGCGTGCGTGATCAGAAACACCATGAAAATCGGCACGAGCACCATCACCGATTCCTTGATGCCGCGCAAGTTGAGCACGATCAACACTCCGATCGCGGCAAACTCGGCGAACAGTTTGCAATCGTGGTGGTTCAGGCCGGCAAAAGTCCAATCGGGACCCAACAGCCCGAACAGGGCGTCGCCGGCGGCGGAAATCGAGACAGTGATCGTGAGAGCGTAGTCAACCAAGAGCGCGCACCCCGAAACCACGCCCACCCGCGGACCCAACAATTTCGAAGCCACCAGGTAGCCGCCGCCGCCGGTGGGAAACTCTTCGATGATGTGGCTATAACAGGACGAAATAACGAACACCGTGACGGTCGTGGCCAACGCCAGAAAGATCGCCAGATAAGTGTGATCGCCGTACTCGGGACTAATCAGCGCGTGAAAGGCTTCCGCCGGACCGTAGGCCGACGACGACAGACCGTCGGCGCCCAAGCCGACCCAGGCCAGAAATGCCGCCAGCGACAGCGTGTGATAAATCGAGGTGTCGGTCAGATCGCGCGGTTTGCCGATCAGCACCGTCTTGACCCGATCGCCCAACGATCGCGTCTCGTCCAACGTGGCTTGGTTGGGATCGATGCCCAGTTGTTCGGCGACGGTTTCGTCGGCGGCCTCGATGTCCGGCAGCTCATTGCCGGCGGGCGGTGGTGGGGGCGCGCTTGGATCTTGAGGAATGTTCGTGGGCGGCTTTTGGGGTGATTCCATAGGGTGCAATGACTTCATCGGGCCCGACGGCGGGCAACGCCGCGCGATGGTCGGGCGCGGAGCTAGGATCGTCCTGGGCCGATGGAAGACATCCTATTTGAGTCCCGGATAACCAAAGGGGATTGGGGCGACGATCGCGAGCCCCGACAAGTGCGGCGTATCGGCAAGAATGACCAGGCCCGGTATTTGGTTAAGTATCCATGAAAGAACATTTCGCCTACTTCGCGCGAAGCGCCGTCCGGCGGATGCCCGACGCGACCGTTTTGGGCTAAGGTTGTCCCCTATGTTAGGTTTGCTTGACCCGGCATGTCAATCATCGACCGGCCAATCGGGCGTTTCAGCACGGTGGGTTCCCGAACGCACCCCGCGAGCGTGCCAGCTTGCACGCCCTCTCGTCGCCGGGTTATTCTGAGCGCAAGGTTTCGACCCACTTCTTGAGAGCGAGTACACGCCGATGAACGCCTCCACCTCGCGACGCACGTTTCTCATGCAGTCGGCCGCGATGACCGGGACTCTGGCAGCATCGGCCGCGCGATCGTTGCGCGCAGCCGACAGTCCGCAGGAGGCCGTGGTGCTGGGAATCATCGGCGTCAACGGCCGAGGCACGGCCTTGGCCGGCAGCTTTGCGGCCGTCGGGGGGGCGCGCGTGGCCTACGTTTGCGACGTCGACCAGCGCGTGATCGACAAAGCGATCAGCGCCGTCGGCGCCAAGCAAGACCAGTCGCCGCGGCGCGTAACCGACCTGCGACGCGTGCTGGAGGATCCGGCGGTGGACGCCGTGGTGATCGCCACGCCCGACCACTGGCACGGTCCGGCCACCGTTTTGGCCTGCGCCGCCGGCAAGCACGTGTACGTCGAGAAGCCGGCCAGCCACAACCCGCGCGAGGGCGAACTGATGGTGGCCGCGGCGCGCAAACACACGCGGATCGTGCAATTGGGTTCGCAACGCCGCAGCATGCCGGGCACGATCGAGGCCATCGAGCGGTTGCGCGCCGGCGAGATCGGCCGCGTGCTCTTTTCGCGCGGCTGGTACAACGCCGATCGGCTGCCGATTGGGCATGGCAAGCCGGCGGCGGTTCCCGAGGGTTTGGACTATGCGCTCTGGCAAGGTCCGGCGCCCCAGCGCGAATATCGCGACAACGTCGTACCTTACAACTGGCACTGGTTCTGGCACTGGGGCACCGGCGAACTGGGCAACAACGGCATCCACTCGCTCGACGTTTGCCGCTGGGGCCTGGGGGTCGACCATCCGCGCCGCGTCACGGCCAACGGCGGAAAATACTTCTTCAACGACGATCAAGAAACGCCCGACACGCACGTCGTTACTTACGACTTCGGCGACAAGGCGATCACCTGGGAAGGCCGCAATTGGCATCGCCGGGGTTTCGAGGGCTCGACGTTCGGCATCGCCTTTTACGGCGATCAGGGGTCGATGGTCCTGGACTTCGGCAGCTATAAGATTTTCGACGCCGGGGGCAAACTCCTGGCCAGCCAGACTCAGGGTTTCGACGGGCACGATCCGCATCTGAAAAACTTCCTGGCCTGCGTCCGCTCCGGCGCGCGGCCCAACGCCGACATCGAAGAAGGCCACAAGAGCACGCTCTTGTGCCACTTGGGCAATATCGCCTATCGCACCGGGCACACGCTGAACCTCGACCCAGCCACGGGCCAGGTGCAGGACGATCCGGCGGCCACGGCCCTCTGGAGCCGCGAGTATCGGCCCGGCTGGGAACCCAAGGTGTAACCGCCGGCTTCACCGGCACGAGCAGAGCGCCAGAGTCCGCGTGGTTTTCCTAGCGTCCGTCACGATTGCCATGAACAAAGCCTTTGTTCGCGAACCCGACGATACCGACCAACTGCACTGTCCGGCGTGCGGTTCGTTGGGCGTTGCCGTGGCGCGCGAGACCTGGCGGGCGCACGTCCGCGAGGAGTCCGCGGCCCCACTGGCCGAAACGGCATTCTTCTGTCCCTATGCCAAGTGCGCCGTGGTCTACTTCGACATGTTCGAGCGGCGCGTCACGACCGATGCGCTGCATCATGGCG
>JBGQKM010000405.1:0-2889 GCA_041499515.1 Planctomycetia bacterium
ACGACGACTTTGAGCACGGTCTGGCCCGAGAGCAGTTCGGCGATGCGGGCATCGGCGCGGGCCGCCTGTTCGGTGTCGGCGGGCGAGGCGTCGACCGGCACCGTGATTCGGGCCCGCAATTTTCCGTTGATCTGCACCGGAATCTCGACGTGGTCTTCATGGACGGCGGCCGGATCGAACGTGGGCCACGGCTGGCGCGCCAGCGATTGGTCATGTCCCAGCAGCGACCACAGTTCCTCGCAAATGTGTGGCGCCAGCGGCGAGAGCAGCAACACGAGCGTTTCCATCGCCGCGCGCGGACGGACATCGCACTTGAGAAAGTAGTTGGTGAACTCCATCATCTTGGCAATCGACGTGTTGAACGACATCCGCTCGAGATCCTGGGTCACGCCATGGATTGTTTTGTGCAACACGCGGTTCTGGTCGGCCGTCGGTTCGATCTCTTTAACGGCCGGATTGATCTCCCACGACTCACTGCGTTCGCTGGAGATCATGCGCCACACGCGATCCAGGAATCCGCGCACGCCGTTGACTCCTTCCATGCTCCACGGCTTCGTGGCTTCCAGCGGGCCCATGAACATCTCGTACAGACGCAGGGCGTCGGCGCCGTACTCGCGTACGACCGTGTCGGGGTTCACCACGTTGCCACGGCTTTTGGACATCTTGTAGGCTCGGCTCTCCAGCCGCACCTCGGGATGATCCTTGAGCACGAAACTTTCGCCCGATTTTTCGGCCTGGTCCAGCGGCACGCGGGTTGCCTCGACTCTCTGGCCGGTCGACCGGATCACGGCCTGGCCTTCGTCGTTCGCATCGACCAGCGCCGCGCTGACCCACGCGCCGTCGGGCTTCCGATAGCCGGTCATTTCCATTTCACCCAGGATCATGCCCTGGTTGATCAGCTTTTGGAACGGCTCGATCGTGCTGACGATGCCGCGATCGTAGAGCACTTTGTGCCAGAAGCGGGCATAGAGCAGGTGCAACACGGCGTGTTCCGCGCCGCCGATGTAGACGTCGACCGGCATCCAGGCCTTTTCGATCTCGCGATCGACCAGGGTCTGGTCGTTGCGCGGATCGAGAAACCGCAAATAATACCAACACGAACCGGCCCATTGCGGCATGGTGTTCGTTTCGCGCTTATAGCGCTTGCCGTCGATGGTCGGATAGAGCCACTCCGTCGGCGCCTGTTCCAATGGCGGCTCGGGGCGGCCGTGCGAATGAAAATCTTTCAGCTCGGGCAACTGCACCGGCAATTGCTCGGCCGGAACGATGCGCAGCAATCCCGTCAGGTTGCCGGCGGCGTCCAACTCATGCATCAGCGGGAACGGCTCGCCCCAATAGTGCTGACGGCTGAAAAGCCAGTCGCGCAGTTTATAGTTGACCGCCTGGCGGCCTTGCCCGCGCGTGGCCAGATCGGCCGTGATGCGCTGTTTGAATTCGGCCGTCGACAGGCCGTCGTAGGTGCTGGAGTGGATCGCCGTCCCGTCGCCGGCGAACACGGCCTTGCCGGCCAGCACCGCCTCGCGGTCGACGGTCTCCTCGGCGCCCGGGTCGACGACCGGCACGATCGGCAGGCCAAACGCGACGGCAAATTCGAAGTCGCGCGTGTCGTGCGCCGGCACCGCCATGATGGCCCCCGTGCCGTAGCTGGCCAGCACGTAATCGGCGACCCAAATCGGCGCCGGCCGCGCGCTGGCCGGGTTGGCCGCGAACGAGCCAGTGAACACGCCGGTCTTTTCCTTGGCCAGATCGGTGCGATCCAGGTCGCTCTTGCGGGCGGCTTGTTCGCAATAGGCGCGCACCGCGGCGGCCTGTTCGGGACTGGTCAGCCGCGCGACAAACGGATGCTCCGGCGCCAGCACCATGTAGGTCGCGCCATACAGCGTGTCGGGCCGCGTGGTATAAACCCGAATCACGTCGTCGCCCGGCGTGCGTGGAAATCCGTCGGCGGCCCGGGCGTTTCGCCAGGCTTTGAATTCGACCGGCGACAAGCGGGCCTGGGGTCCGGCGATTTCCTGACCGATAAAGAAATCGACTTCGGCGCCGGTGCTGCGACCGATCCAGTTGCGCTGCAGCGCCTTGATGCTGTCGGACCATTGGACCTGGTCCAGGTCTTTTTCCAGCCGGTCGGCATAGGCCGTGATTCGCAGCATCCACTGGCGCAGCGGCATGCGCATGACCGGATGCCCGCCACGTTCGCTCAGGCCGCCGATCACTTCCTCGTTGGCCAACACGGTGCCCAGCTCCGGGCACCAATTGACGGGGGCTTCGGATTGATAGGCCAGCCGATGCTGATCTTGATAGCGGCGGATCGCCTCGGTGCCGTCGGCGGCCACCTCGGGCGGAATCGGCAGTTCGGCGATGGGCCGACCCCGCTGCTGATCGTGATCGAACCAGGTGTCGAAGATTTGCAGGAAAATCCATTGCGTCCAGCGAAAGTAGGCCGGGTCGGTGGTGGCCAGCTCGCGGTCCCAGTCGTAGCTGAAGCCGAGCATTTGCAATTGCCGGCGAAAGGTGGCGATATTTTTTTCGGTCGTCACACGCGGCGGGGTGCCGGTTTTCTTGGCGTGTTGTTCGGCCGGCAGGCCAAAGGCGTCCCAGCCCATCGGGTGCATCACGCTTCGGCCCCGCATGCGCTCGAAGCGGCAGAGAATGTCGGTGGCGGTGTAGCCTTCGGGATGGCCGACGTGCAGGCCATCGCCGCTGGGGTAGGGGAACATGTCCAGGACGTACAGTTTCTCTCCCTGGGGCAACCGCGGAGTGGCAAACGTTTTGTGTTCGGCCCAATAGCGTTGCCAGCGGGGCTCGATCGAAGCTGGGTTATAGCGAGGCATGACGCGATATCTTTTAATGCAAAAAGTCCATAAGCACGTCGCCGCTTGCCCCAGTCGC
>JBGQKM010000406.1:0-2835 GCA_041499515.1 Planctomycetia bacterium
ACAAGGCCCCGCCCAGCACGCCCGTGCCACCGATCACCACGGCCACCTGGCCCGTGAGACCGAAGAGTTGTTCGAGATAGTCCGGGGCCTTGCTCACTGGGGCTCTTTTCTTTGGCGCAGCCAATCGGTGTGGAAGACGCCGGGCTTGTCGATGCGCTGGTAGGTGTGGGCCCCGAAATAGTCGCGCTGGGCCTGCAGCAGGTTGGCCGGCAAGCGTGCCTGGCGATAGCCGTCGTAATAGGCCAGGGCCGCGGCGAAGGCCGGCACGGGAATGCCCATCTGCATGGCCGTGCACACGACGTGCCGCCAGGCCGGCTGCGCTTTTTGCACCGCGGCGGTGAAGTAGGGGGCCAGCAGCAGGTTTTCCAGCTTCGCGTCGACGTCGAAGGCTTCCTTGATGCGGTCCAAAAAGCGGGCCCGAATAATACATCCGCCGCGCCACAGCAGGGCGATATTGCCGTACTGGAGCGGCCAGTCGTGTTCCTTGGCCGCCGCTTCCATCTGCACGAAGCCCTGGGCGTAGCTGCAGATCTTCGAGGCGTACAGTGCGTCGCGCGTGGCTTCGACAAACGCCGCGCGGTCGCCCTCGAATTTCGGCGCGGGGCCGCCGAGCACCCGGCTGGCGCGCACTCGGGCGTCTTTCATCGCCGACAGGCAGCGGGCGTACACCGCTTCGGTCACCAGAGTGCTGGGCACGCCCAGGTCGAGGGCCAACTGACTCATCCACTTGCCGGTCCCCTTGGCCCCGGCCGTGTCCAACACGCAGTCGACCAGATAGCCGCCGGTCTGGGGATCGCGGACGCTGAAAATGTCGCGCGTGATCTCGATCAAGTAACTGTCCAGTTCGCCCCGGTTCCATGCGTCGAACACGCCGTACAGCTCGTCGTTGGTCAGGCCCAGGGCTTGTTTCAGAACGAAGTAGGCTTCGCAGATCAACTGCATGTCGCCATATTCGATGCCGTTGTGGACCATTTTGACGTAATGGCCGGCGCCGCGCGGGCCGACCCATTCGGCGCAGGGAATGTCGTTGTTCGGGCCGACCTTGGCCGCGATGGCCTGAAAGATCGGCTTGACCAGCGGCCAGGCCGCGGGCGATCCGCCGGGCATCATGCTGGGACCCAGCAGCGCCCCCTCTTCGCCCCCCGACACGCCGGTGCCGATGTAGAGCAGTCCCTTGGATTCGACAAGCTGGGTGCGGCGTTCGGTATCGAGATAGTAAGTATTGCCGCCGTCGATGATCACGTCGCCCGGCGAAAGCAGCGGCAGCAACTGGTCGATCAGGGCGTCGACGGCCGGCCCGGCCTTGATCATCAGCATCACTTTGCGCGGCACGGCCAGGCTTTGAACCAACTCTTCGACCGAGTGGCAGCCGACGAAGTTCTTGCCCTGGGCTCGACCGGTGATGAAGCGGTCGACGACGCTGGTGGTGCGATTGAAGACCGCCACGCGATAGCCCCGGCTCTCGATGTTGAGCGCCAGGTTCTCGCCCATCACCGCCAGTCCAATCATGCCGAAATCACAGGCCTTTGCCATAATGGTGCGTGCTCAGCTTTGTTGGGTTGATGTTTTTTTTAGTTGTGGGTCCAAGGCAGCTTGTCGGGCAGATAGGTATCGAACTCGGAGAGCAGCTTGTTTTGATATTCGCCGGCGAACGTGCCGCCGAGAAACCGTCCGATGCCCTCGTCCAAAAGCCGCTTCCAACTGGCGTCTTCGTGCCCCGGGTTGATCGGGAAGAACAGCGCGTCGTTGGCCTTGGCCGCCTGCTGGTCGCCCGGAGCGTCGCCGATCATCAGCGTGTGGCGGGCCGGATATTTCTTGGCGTTGGTCAGCGATTCTTTTTTCGTGCCGATTTCCTGGCCGCAGATGGCCGCGACGTACTTGGCCAGGTCGTGTTCTTCCCACTCGCGCGTCAGCGCCTCGTTGGGCGTGGCCGAGACGACAAACAGATCGGCTTTGGGAGAGAGTTTTTCCAGGCACTCGCGCACGTACGGAAAGGGGGGCACCCCGCGCACGATCTTTTCGATCGCGGCGTTGACTGATTTCGACCACGCCAGCGCCTGCTTCAAGTCGGGATCGCCCGTGGCCCGGACCGCCGCCTCCAACGCCGGATTGGCCAGCTTGGTTTCGCGCGCGATCCAATCGACCAGGCCCCGCGGAATGCGAATCTCAACGCCGCGGGCTTTGACTTCGGGGCGCTGGCCGAGCAGCACGAATGTTTCGATCAGGCCCGGAAAGCGGTTGACGCCACGGCTCTTGGAATACAAGTTGACGAACTCGGCCGCCTCGCGGGCGTATTTGCTCACGCCGGCCAGAGCATAGCAATCGATGATATTCGGAATGAAGCACTCTTTGTGCTTCACTTCCATCGTGTCGAAGGCACAGCCATCGGAGTCGATGCCGACCAGGAATTCGTGACGCGGAGTGATTTCGAACATGAACCGTCAACTCGATGCGTGAGAGCGTATCAAAAAAGTATCGTTATCGCCGACGGCCTCGGCCGGCTAGGGTTTCCGGTCGGCCTGGGGCACGTATGGGGGTAGTTTGGGGCTGGCATAGATCGGCTGAAAGCGGGTCATGCGAAAGCGGCCGTCGACGATCGGCATCTCGAGCATGTCTTCGCCCACCAGCGGCCGGGCATAGCGCACGAAATCATCGGTCACGTCGCAACCGTTCTTGGCGATCCACGCCGCCGGAAAATTCCGCTCGCTGTTGGCCACCTCGGCCAGCGGCACCCGATCGTAGCGCACGCTATAGATCGGCCCCGGATTGCGCAAGATCGTCGACATGAATCCGCTCTGGCCTTTGGCGGCCAAATTCGCCGCCAGTTGCCCGCTC
>JBGQKM010000407.1:0-2825 GCA_041499515.1 Planctomycetia bacterium
CGCCCAGCCGATTCCGCTGGACGACGCCGTCGAGGCCGAGGCCCTGGTCCAATCGATCGATCCCGAGGCCATCGATCAGGTCGACGTGTTGACGATCCCCTACGCGATCCTCAACGCCGAAACGCTGCAGGCCCGCCTGGCCGCCCATCCGCGATCGGTGACGATGCCGATCGACTTGACTCGGATGGCCAGCGAGAACGAGCCTCCGCCCAAGGGCGCTTACTGGCTGCTCGACCGGGCCGAATCGGTCCCTGGCGCCGACATCACTGCCGAGCAGGTTCCGCAGGTCGCCGGCCAGGTGTTCTTGTTCGGCAAACAAACCGACCGCGCGGCGCGGCTCGAAATGGTCGCCTATCGCACCGAACTCTCCAAGGCCCAGACCGTGCTGGCCGAAGTCGGCGGCGATGCGTTGGGCACGGCCGGCCGCGAAGAAGTCACGACGCAAGTGCCGGCCGTGCAGCACGCGCTGAGTTGGAATTGGCGGCTGCCGGACGATACGCCGTCGGAAAAACGTCTCGAGCTGATGAATCAACATCGGCGAGACATTCTGCTCAACCGCTGGTCCGAGCTGCCGCAAAAAATCTTCGCCGGCAAAACGGCCAGCCAGGTGGCCGGCGACCCTGCGCAGCGGATCCGGCTGTTGGCTTCGATCCTGCTATTGGAAATGTCGACCGATCAGCTCGCCTTCGATTTCGACTTCAACGAATTGCGCCGCAAACTCGGCTGCCCGACGCAAGAGGCGATCGATCCAAAACAAGTTTCACTGGCCGAATTGTCGCTGGCACGCTTGGGACGCGTCGACGTCAAGCGGCTCTCGGACGACGAGCTGATCGATCTCTACCGGCGCGCCGATCACTATCGCCACATCGCCGCGCTGAGCAAACTGGCGCTGGAAATCACCCTGCGCCCAAGCCTCGAGCAAAAAAAAGATCTCGACAAGGCCGAGGTCTACGGGGTATTGGCCCAGATCGAACCCGATACGGCAAAAGCGATCGAGTATCTGGCCCAGGCCCGGCGAGCGGCCGAGGCGGCCAAGACATCCACCGCGCCCTGGGACCTGGCCGAGTTGACGCTGCGCATCGCCCGCGGCGACGTCAGCGATGCCGATCGGCTGCTGTCGCATATCCGCGAAGAACACATTCGCGAACCGGGCGTGGCTCAGGCGTTGTTTCAACTTCTGGCTGAGGCGGGCATCATCGGCCCCGACGGCAAACCGACCGCCGCCGCGGCAGCCGCCTCGCGCGAGGCGCCCGGCATCGTCGTCCCAGGAGCGGCAGCGGCCGAGCCCGGCAAAATCTGGACGCCCGGCGGCGATCAGCCCAGCGGCAAGAAGTCGGCTCTGTGGACGCCGGGCGATTAGCCAAGGGAGACTGCCGATTGCCTCCCGCGGCGTCGGCATTCCGAGGTCCGTACGATGCAACAGTGCGAATTCGACGCCTGGCACATGGCCCGTGCCCTCGAACTGGCGGCCCGCGCCGAGGGCCTGGTCGAGCCCAATCCGATGGTCGGATGCACGATCGTACGCGACGGCGAAACGGTCGGCGAGGGTTACCATCGACGATACGGCGGACCGCACGCCGAAATCGAGGCGCTCCAAAGCGCCGGCCCGCGGACCCAAGGTGCCACGGCCTATGTCACGCTCGAGCCCTGCTGCCACACGGGCAAGACCGGCCCTTGCAGCCAAGCCTTGATCCACGCCGGCATCCGACGCGTGGTGGTTGCCCAGCGCGATCCGTTTCCTAAAGTCGCCGGCCAGGGCATCGCCGAGTTACAGCAAGCCGGCCTCGACGTCGAAGTGGGTTTGCTCGCATCGGAAGCCCAAGAGCTTAACGCCCCCTATCTCAAACTCGTCGGCACGGGGCGACCCTGGATCATCGCCAAGTGGGCCATGAGCCTCGACGGCAAGCTGGCCACCCACGCGCTCGATAGCCGCTGGATCTCGGGCGACGCCTCGCGCCCGCTCGTGCACCGTCTGCGCGGCCGCGTCGACGGCATCCTCGTCGGAAGAGGCACTGCCGTGGCCGACGATCCACTATTGACGGCCCGGCCGCCCGGCCCCCGCACCGCCGCCCGGATCGTGCTCGATTCGCTGGCCTCGCTGGACGTGACGAGCCAACTGGTGCGCACCGCCGGTGACGCGCCGGTGACCGTGGTCGCGGGCCCAAAGTCGCCGCAGAATAATCGCACGCGGCTGACCGCCGCCGGCTGCGAAGTGCTCGTCGGCCCCGCCGTGTCGCACGCCGAGCGCCTGCTGTGGTTATTGGATGAGCTCGGCCGCCGCCAGATGACGAATCTTTTGGTGGAAGGGGGCGGCCAGTTGTTCGGCAGCCTGCTGGATGCCCGCCAGATCGACGAAGTTCACGCGTTGATCGCCCCAATGCTGATCGGCGGCGCCGGGGCGCCAAGCCCCATCGGCGGCACGGGCGTGGCACGGATCACCGAAGCCTTGAAGATAACGGCGCCGCGCATCGAGCAATGCGGCACCGACGTCTATGTCCACGGGCGTGTCGCGCGCGGATGACGATTTGCCGCACACCCTAAGTTTCGCATCGCGCGCCTAACGCAAGAACGTGCCAGTGATGCGTCGAGAAGTCGTGGCCCCGGCCCGCACGTTCCCGGGCTGTTCGATGCGATACAAGTGCGTGTCGGTGCGCAGAAAAATCGACTGCCCGACGAACGCGGGCGAGGCCAGCGTGCGCCCGTCCAGGTAATTCGTGGCGATGAGTTGATAGGTATCACCCGGGGCAACGATGTAGGTGGCGCCGCTTTCGTTGAGCAGAAAAATCTTGCCGTCGGCCAAGGTCGGCGATGCCGAAAAACTGCCG
>JBGQKM010000408.1:0-2706 GCA_041499515.1 Planctomycetia bacterium
CCTGGCCCTGCTCGGGCAGATCGAACATGATGTCGAGCATGACTTCTTCGATGATCGACCGCAGGCCCCGCGCGCCGGTTTCTTTCACCTGGGCCCGCTTGGCGATCGTTTGCAGGGCTTCGTCGGTAAACTGCAAATCGGCGTTTTCCATCGAGAACAGCCGCTGATATTGTTTCACCAGGGCATTCTTCGGCTCGGTAAGCACGCGAACCAGAGCATCGGAGTCCAACGGGGTCAAGGCCGAGATCACCGGCAGGCGGCCCACCAATTCAGGAATCAGGCCGAATTCCAAAATATCATCGCAAGTGACTTGTGGCAGCAGCGCCGACACGTCGTCTTCGGCTCGCAGGCCGCTTTCCTGACCGAAGCCGATGGTGCGCTTGCCCAGCCGTTTGCTGATGATCTTGTCGATGTTGACAAACGTCCCGCCGCAGATGAACAGGATGTTGCTGGTGTCCATCTGAATGTACTGCTGCTCGGGATGCTTGCGGCCGCCCTGCGGGGGCACGTTGGCCAGCGTGCCTTCGAGCATCTTCAACAGGGCTTGTTGCACGCCTTCGCCCGACACGTCGCGCGTGATCGAGACGTTCTGGCTGGTCTTGCCGATCTTGTCGATCTCGTCGATATAGAGCACGCCGCGCTGCGCCGATTCGAGATCGAAATCCGCCGCGTGCAGCAATTTGAGCAGCAGGTTTTCCACGTCCTCGCCGACATAGCCGGCCTCGGTCAGCGTGGTGGCGTCGCCGATGGCGAACGGCACGTTGAGAATGCGGGCCAGGGTGCGGGCCAAGAGAGTTTTTCCGCAGCCGGTGGGACCCAGCAGCAGGATGTTCGATTTTTCGATTTCGACATCCGAGCCTTCGGCCCCCAGCATCAGCCGCTTGTAGTGGCTGTGGACGGCCACGGCCAGAACTTTCTTGGCGTGCTCCTGGCCGATGACGTATTCGTCCAATTGGGTGACGATCTCGCGCGGCGAGGGCACCTTGGCGAAGAGCTGTTTGTTCGTGCCGCGTCGTCGTCGTTCCTGTTCCAGGATCGACTGGCACAATTCAATGCACTCGCCGCAGATATAAACGTCGCCGGGTCCCTCGACCAGCGGACCGACGTCTCGATAGCTCTTGCGACAGAATGAACAGAACGCGTTTTTCTTGGTCGTGCCGCCGCCCCGTCGACCTGTGTTGACGTCCCTACCTGAGGGCATGTCTACTCCTTTCCGTTTCCCCCGACGGCGACAAGTTTGTCTGGTTGCCGCAAGAGAAAGAGTCCGAGGTGTCGCTCGAGTGGCCAAACGGGCGCGTCATTGCACTGGCCGTGATTCGTCCCTGTCCGAAATGATTTCGAGCAGTCAATAATTCTAGTCCCCATCCAGCTACCGGCGGAGCGGCGATCGACTTTTTCGTCCTACGGGCGCAACAACCACGCTGGGTCGTGCAGGTCTTCGCAACCGGGCCGTTTGCCCGCTCCGCAAACCCCGACTAACGTGTTTCGTCCGTTTTGTTTAACTCTTGCTGCAATCGCTCCGCCAGCATAGCCTTTATTGTTCGGTATTCCTCGTCGTTTAGCTCACCCTTGGCGTGTAATTCTTTGAAATTCGTCAGCAACTCGCTGGCTAGGGGTTCTTTACGGTTAATGCCGGCGCGGACTCTGCCGATCACGTAGATCCCGCCAGCGATCAGCGCCGCGGTCATCGCCACCAGAACCACGATCGTCGCCAAAGGGCTGCCCAGGAACTCGGCCATTCGCAGCGCCGGCCTGCATAGGGCCGCTACCTTTCGCCGGACTCTACCATCGCCCCCACTTTTTACTATTATGTACGCTGCGTCGGCCGCCGTCCAGGATTGTAAATTGCTCCAAGCCAGCTCCGCGGAATCGCGGGAAAGACGCCCCACTGCCGCATATTTCCCACCCAGGGCAATCGCGATGCCAAAGGCTCTCCACTTTCTCGAATGGCAGCGGAAACTCGCATGACCAGGACCTCCGATCTCCAGCGCGTCCACCAAACCGGCATCGTGGCCGTGATTCGAGCTGCCAGCGGCCAGCGATTGGCCGAGGTGGCCGAGGCGCTGGCGGCCGGCGGCGTCGACGTGATGGAAGTCACCTTCACCGTGCCGCGAGCCCACCAGATGCTCGAGCAGGTAGCGCAGCGTCTAGCGGGCAAGATCTTGCTGGGCGCCGGCACGGTTTTGGATCCCGAAACGGCGCGGATCGCGATACTCTCTGGGGCCGAATTCATCGTGTCTCCCACGCTCAATCAGGATGTGATCCGGCTCTGCCGCCGCTACGACAAACTGGTCATGCCCGGCGCATTCACGCCCACCGAAGTGCTCGCCGCGTGGGAAGCCGGCGCGGACGTCGTCAAGATTTTTCCTTCCGACGTGACCGGTCCGGCGTATCTCAAAGCGCTGGCCGGCCCGCTGCCGCAGATCCGGTTGATGCCGACCGGCGGCGTGAACCTGGAGACGGCCGCGGCGTTTTTGCGCGCTGGGGCTTTTGCTTTGGGCGTCGGAGGCTCGCTAGTCGATCCCAAGGCGGTGGCCGCCGGGGACCTGGCCAACATTGAAAAACTTGCCAAGCAATTCTGTGACATCGTGCGGCAGGCTCGCGCGGGCTAGCGGCGCGGTTGAAAAATGGGACTCCCTTCCGAGCATATCTACGTAAGTCGTGCAAATAACGGTGGCCGCGAGGTGCCTGTCCCAATTTTTCAAC
>JBGQKM010000409.1:0-2570 GCA_041499515.1 Planctomycetia bacterium
AAGAACATGCTCGCCTTCCACCATTACGACGAAAACGAAGTCGTCGAAGGCAAGCCCATGAAAGATCACTTCCGCTTCGCCGTGGCCTATTGGCACACGTTTCGCGGAACGGGCTTGGATCCGTTTGGTCCCGGCACGATGGTTCGGCCCTGGGAGGCCGCCGTCGACTCGCTCGAAAACGCCCAGAATCGCGTGCACGTGGCTTTCGAGTTCATGGAAAAGCTGGGCGTGCACTTCTATTGCTTTCACGATCGCGACGTGGCGCCCGAGGGCAAGACCCTGGCCGAAAGCAACAAGAACTTGGACGCGGTGGTCCGGGTGCTCAAGGAAGAGCAGGCCCGCACCGGCATCAGCCTGCTGTGGGGCACCGCCAACCTGTTCAGCAATCCGCGCTACATGCACGGCGCGGCCACCAGTTGCAACGCCGACGCCTTCGCCTTTGCCGCGGCGCAAGTCAAAAAGGCGCTGGAAGTCACCCTCGAGTTGGGCGGATCGGGCTATACGTTCTGGGGCGGGCGCGAAGGCTATCAGAACTTGTGGAACACCGACATGAAGCGCGAGTTCGACCACCTGGCCGCCTTCATGCACCTGGCCGTCGACTATGCCAAGCAGATTGGCTTCAAGGGCCAGTTCTATTTCGAGCCCAAGCCCAAGGAGCCGACCAAGCACCAGTACGACTACGACGTGGCCAACTGCGTCAACTTTCTGCGCACCTACGGACTGACCGACCATGTGAAAATGAACATCGAGACCAACCACGCCACACTGGCCGGCCACTCGATGCAGCACGAACTGGAATACGCCGGCAGCCAGGGCTTTTTGGGCTCGATCGACGCCAACACGGGCGACCTGCTGTTGGGTTGGGACACCGATCAGTTTCCCACCGACATCTATCTGACCGCGACCTGCATGCTCTCGATTTTGAAATACGGCGGCCTGGCCCCCGGCGGCGTCAACTTCGACGCCAAAGTGCGCCGCGAGAGTTTTGAGCCGATCGACCTGTTCTACGCCCACATCGGCGGCATGGACGCCTTCGCCCACGGTCTGAAAATCGCCGCGGCGATTCGCGCCGACGGCATTCTGGACAAGATGCTCCGCGAGCGCTACGCATCCTGGGACGGCGGCATCGGCGCGCGGATCGATTCGGGCAAGGAAAGCTTTGGCTCACTGGAAAAATACATGCTCGAAAAAGGCGACGCCACGCCCAACAAGAGCGGCCGCCAGGAACTGCTGGAGAATATCATCAACACGTATCTGTAAGCCGCCGAAATTCTCTCGTTCACGATTCCTGATAGTGATCCCCAGGGCAGCCACCGCCAGGCTGCCCTGTTTTTTTGCAGCTAGCGGAAACCGGGGGTGCTGCGAAGTCGCGCAACGCCTCACGTGGCGAAAGGACTTGCGCGCCAACATGAGCATTAGTTTCGACAATCGTGAGAAGTTCGTGTCGCTTCTTGCCCCGCGGCACGCCCATTGCAAGGATGCCTGCCTGACGCCGGCCCCCACTCGGCTCGAACGTCTAGTATTCGATTCTCAATAACAGCCCCCCAAGGACGCTTGCCATGCAACGCGGTTTTTTGATTGACATGGATGGCGTAATTTATCGCGGCGGACAACTGATCGCAGGCGCCGTCGAATTTATCGCCCAGTTGCAAAACTCTCAAACCCCCTTTACCTTCCTGACCAACAACAGCCAGCGCACGCGACGCGACGTGGCCACGCGCCTCGAGCGGATGGGCATCGACGTCGACGAACAGCACGTCTTCACCTGCGCGATCGCCACCGCGCGTTTCCTGGCCCAGCAATTGCCCGAGGGCACGGCCTATGTGATCGGCGAGGGGGGCCTGCTGCAGGCTCTGCACGCCAACGGCTATGCGATCGTGGATCACGATCCCGACTACGTCGTGGTCGGCGAAGGCCGCGCCTTCACGTTCGAGATGTTCGAAACCGCCACACGGATGATCGTCGACGGCGCCAAGCTGATCGCCACCAACCTCGATCCCAACTGTCCCACTCAGCACGGCATGCGCCCCGGTTGCGGCGCGATCGTGGCCATGCTGGAAACGGCCACCGGGCTGAAGGCTTTCAGCGTCGGCAAGCCCAGCCCCGTGATGATGCGCATGGCGCGCAAGGAGCTTTGCCTGGCCACCGACGAAACGACCGTCATCGGCGACACCATGGAAACCGACATCCTGGGCGGCGTGCAGATGGGCTATCGCACCGTGCTGGTCCTTTCCGGCGCGGCGCGGCGCGAGGACCTGGCCCGTTATGCCTATCGCCCCGACGTGGTGGTCGAGTCGCTAGCCGATCTGTGCGGCCTCGATCCGGCCACCATCGGCGAGCCCACGGTCGGGCTTAATAGTTGAACGCCAGCCCGCGCTCCCGCAGGTCCGCCACCAGGGCCGCCGTCGTGGTGTATTGCACGGCGTCGAAGCCGGCGGCCTGCGCGCCGGCCACGTTCTTGGCGATGTCGTCGATGAACAAAATTTCCCGCGGCGTCACGCCGGCCATTGTGGCCGCGGCGGCGAAAATCTTGGCCGAAGGCTTGCACGCCCCCAGCTCATAACTCAACG
>JBGQKM010000410.1:0-2453 GCA_041499515.1 Planctomycetia bacterium
CAGAGCCGCCGCGAGTTTTTTACTAGCGCCGCCACCGGCTTGGGCGCGCTGGCGCTGGGCGCCACCTTGGCCGACGACGGCGTGCTGGGCCCGCGGCCGGCACAAGCGGCCGGTCTGGCGCACGGCAGCCCGCTGGCGCCGCGGCCGTCGCACTTTGCGCCGCGCGCGAAGTCTTGCATCTTCATTTTCATGGAAGGCGCGCCGAGCCATATCGACTTGTTCGACCCCAAGCCCAAGCTCAACGAGCTGCACGGCCAGAAACTGCCCGAGTCGATGACCAAGAACGTGCGGTTCGCGTTCTTGAAAAAAGACACCGCCACACTGATGGGCAGCAAGCGGGTCTTCAAGAAGCACGGCCAGTGCGGCATGGAACTCTCCGACCTGCTGCCGCATCTCGGCTCGGTGGCCGACGATCTGCTGTTGATTCGCACCATGCACACCGACCAGTTCAACCACCACCCGGGCCAACTGCTGATGCAGTGCGGCCGGGCCAGCTTTGGATTGCCCTGCATGGGCTCGTGGATCACCTATGGGCTGGGCAGCGAGTCGCAGAATCTGCCGGGCTATGTCGTGCTCAACGCCGGACGCGGATCGAGCGGCGGGTCGTCGCTGTGGCAAAGCGGCTTTTTGCCGTCGGTCTATTCGGGCGTCCTGTTTCGCAACCAGGGCGAGCCGGTGCTCAACCTGCAAACCCCGCCCGGATTGTCCAACGAACTGCAGCGCAAAGGGCTCGACGTGCTGGCGCAAGTCAATCAGGCACGCTACGCCCAGATACACGACCCCGAAATCGCCAGCCGCGTCGCCAGCTATGAACTGGCCTTCCGCATGCAATCGGCGGCGCCGGAGTTGAGCGATCTGTCGGGCGAGACCCAGGCGACCCGCGAGATGTACGGACTGGATCGCAAACCGCCGGAACTCAAGGGCGCCCGCGGCGGCGGGCCCGACGTGTACCGGGCATTTGCCACCAACTGTTTGCTGGCTCGACGGATGGTCGAACGGGGCGTGCGGTTCGTGAACATCATCCACGCCTCGTGGGATCACCACTCGAATCTCGACACCGAACTGCCGTATAACGCGGCCATGGCCGACCAGCCGATCGCCGCCTTGATCAAAGACCTGAAGCAGCGCGGGCTATTGGACGAAACACTGGTGGTGTGGGGCAGCGAATTCGGCCGCACGCCGCTGGGCGAAAATCGCGGCGGCTCCGAACAGGTGACCGGCCGCGACCATCATCCCTTCGCCTTCAGCATCTTCATGGCCGGTGGCGGCACGAAAGCGGGCCAGGTCTATGGCCAGACCGACGACATCGCCTGGGCTCCGGTGAAAGACCCGGTGCACGTCAACGACTTCCAGGCCACGCTCCTGCACCTGTTCGGCCTCGACCACCTGCGGCTCACCCACCGCTTCCAAGGTCGCGACTTCCGCCTGACCGACGTCGCCGGCCGAGTGATCCACGAGTGGCTGGCGTAGGCACGATCGCCAATCGCGTTCAACAAATAGTTCTGACCCGTTTTCTTCCCGATTACATCCGCAATCACTGGGCGAATCCAATTCGTTGGTTTCGATTTACGCTAGGAACATTGATGATCGCGGTGGCGTTGGTTGCAGTGTGGTGCGGTTGGAATTTGCACCAGGTGCGCGTGCGAGAGGCCACACTGCGGTATATCGAGCCTCAGGGGGCGCGAGTTGACCAGGGCGAGGCGAAGCCATGGAGGCGACTACCCTTCATGTGGTCGTTTTTCGGGGCTCGACCTATCAGCGAAATCGAGCTACCAAGTGACCACTTTGATGCGATGGATTGTGCAGCGATTGCAAGGCTTTTTCCAGAGAGCATTGTGTCAGTTTATTCGGTACCAGGAGGTACTGGCGAAGGCCTGCGTGAACCTTGAGAAGAAAACGGAGAAGAAAACGGGTCAGGGAGAAGAAAACGGGTCAGAACTATTTGTTTGGAGAAGAAAACGGGTCAGAACTATTTGTTTGGAGTCAAGAATTCGCCAAGGGAGAAGAACAATTCACCCGAACGAGCAGCATCATCGGACGCTGGAGCGCGACTACTTTCCGGCCGCGCCGATGCAGTATAGGAACTTTGTCGAGCGGATCAGGATTTGGCCTTGGCTGGGGACCAGGGCGGCGCGAAACAGCTCGTCGCTTTCCGACGGGAGCTTGCTCTTGGCGATGATCTCGAGCTGGTCGCCCGGCTTGACCACGACCGTTTCTCCGGCGTCGCTTTGGAAGTAGGCCCGGCCTTCGGAGACCAGCGGCGAGGACGAGAATTTTTCTCCGACCCGCTCTTTCCACAGTTCCTTGCCGGTGGTGCAATCGTAGCAGTTCAGGATGCCGGCCATGCTCATGACCAGCAGATAGTTGTCAATCGCCACGGGCGAGGGCAGGTCGCGGCCGGCGCGGCGCGGCGTGTGCCAGACGCGATTGCTGGCCGTCACGTCCCCTTCGCC
>JBGQKM010000411.1:0-2363 GCA_041499515.1 Planctomycetia bacterium
AATGGGCACGCCGCGGGCCTTGCAGCCCGAGGGAGCCGCTTCTTCATTTGTGTATCTTACCCATACTTTGTTAGCGACGCTGTGGGCGACATTATGGCGCGCGTCGAGCGCTTTCCGAAGCCGCGCGATCCTCGCGCTCACCAATCACCGGCGGCTGCTCCGGCTCACGCCCGCCGCGTGAAACAGCGGAATTTCAACGGGCTGCTAGGGGCCATTATCCCAAAACGCGTGGCCTGATTTCTAGGGGTGTTTGTGAGCCATCTGGGAAATATTTTTCGGAGGAGTTTTTATGCCACCGAGGCCACCGAGAGCACGGAGGGAAGAAGTTTTTCTCGAGTGGCCTGGAAACTCGACTGACATTTGCGCGACGATTTGTTAGGGTGCGATCGTTGAAAATATTCACGCGAGTACGAAGGCAGTTTTCGTTCGCTACCACATTTTCGCACAGGAGAGTTTTCACATGAAGGATCCAAATCATCCGCTTACGGACCCAGAGGCCGCGCGGCACATGTCGCAACAGCCGCCGGATGCCGAAGCGCAGCCGGCTGATGCGTTGTCACCCACGGATAGCTCGCCAGCGTCCGCCGACCCGACGGACAATCTGGTCGCGGAAAATCTGCTCGGGCCGAGTGACCTTTCATTGCCTGAGAGTCCGTCGTTGGCGGACAATGCGACCCAGCCCGAGGTGTTTGGGCCGGACGTTCCAGACGCGTTCGACGGGTCGCGGCCGGCGGCGCCGACCGAGAGCGGTGACGGCATGATTGGCACGCTCGATCTGCAACCGTGGCTGTCGGACTCGGCGGACAATGCGACCGACGCCGCAACGGATCCCACGACCGGCGCGGAACCGTCGAGTTCGGCCGCCGATTCCCCGCCCAACGAGACGCCTTCTTTTTCCGACAGTGGTCCGTCGGTCGATCCGTTTGCGGCCAGCCCGCCGCCGTTCACCGGCCCGCTGGTCGAAGTCAGCCCCGGCGTCTTCGTCTACGCGGGCTTCTCCATGCCCTGGAGCACCGATGCGGCCGCGCAGCCCACGCTGGTCAGCGAGGATCTCGCCTGGCTTCCTGTCGCGTTGGATGGCCCGATTGTGCCACAGTTGGTCGACAAGATGCTGCAGCAGATGGCGGCGAAGTTCAACCGAGACATCGACCACAAACTCGAATCGCATACCAATGAAGTCGAATTTATCCGGGCCGCGCAGATGCGCGCGGTGTACGGGCGTTAGTCGCTTATTTTCGAAAAGCTGACCAACGGATCACGGAGGCCCGTCATGGATTTCACCACGCGGTTTTATTTTCTGTTTTACGAATCGTGTCGAATATTCCTGCGTCTGGTGCACTATGAGTTGGAGAAATTCGCCGACGGGCTGGCGACGTGGATCCAGGCGTTGACCGCGCAGACCATGCCCGAGAATTGGCGCGATTATCTGGCCGACGAGTTGGCCGATTGGGAGGACAAGGGGATCATCGTGCAGCCCCACGGCTTGCCGGTGCTGGAGAAATGGATCCTGGCCAAGGCCAAACGTCGCGGGACCTTGCCGGTCGGCTATCGAGCCTCCGAGCCGGGAATGGTCGCGGATCGCTTTGCAGACCTGGCGCGACAGTATCCTTCGTCCGTCGCGGTGGCCGACACGGAGACGGCCGGTTTCGATCGCGGCAGCGGCGTCATCTATCAAGAAACCTCGCCGGCGTTTCGAGTCAAAGTGCAACAGGCGCTTGAGCTGCTCAATCCCGAGGTGGCCGCCTGGTGGCAATCGCCGCAAGTCAACGGGCTGGTGCGCTCGTACGACCAGGATGATTATCCCGGCAGTTCGCCGCACCATTCGTTTTGCCTGGTCGAAAACGGTCAGGCGATCGTCGTGGTGGACCGACGATTTACGGCCGGTCGCACGGCGCAGGGGATTATTTATCTGGCGCACAGCGGATTATTTTTGTTTCCAAAAGACGCCAATTTCAATTTCCGATCGAGCCTGACTCCGATGAGCGCCGCGATCAGAGAAATGAGAGTCGGTCGAGACCCGGCCGTGCTTGAGTCGGCCAAGTCGGTCAGCATCGTGGCCGAAATGGCCGTGCAACAACCCGCGCCGCTGGAAGACGGCGTGCTGACGGTGCGGGCCAAGGACAAGGGAGACCTGACGTGGCGCGATTTGCTGCGCGCGTTGGCCGCCTATCGCTTGCCGCCGGACGTTCGCGCGCTGAAGATCATTCTGCCCGGCCGCGGCTCAGGCCCCGTGCGCACGATCTTTCTCTCCGCCGACTTGCTGCGCGCCTTTTGCAGTTGCCCCTGGCCGATCGCCAGTCGATCATGGCCGCCGCCAGTTCCGTATGGCCGGACGAAGCGCAAGCCTCGATCGCCCGCGCCGT
>JBGQKM010000412.1:0-2341 GCA_041499515.1 Planctomycetia bacterium
CCACACGCCGGGGTACGCGGGCGGCCGAGCGACGTATTCGTCGCTGCGCGCGACCGACAATTCCTCGTCGAGTTTTTTCGTTTCTTCTTGCGCGATGCGGGCGGCTTCTTCGCGGGTGATTTCTCCCAGTTCGAGCAGCCGATCGAGGTAGTTGTCGCGGACCGGCTTCCGCTTTTCGATCGTGCGATATAAAACCGGATGGGTGAAGGCCGGTTCGTCGCTTTCGTTGTGCCCGCGGCGGCGGTAGCAATACATGTCGATCACCACGTCGCGGTGGAACTGGCGGCGAAAATCCATCGCCAGCCGCACTACCTGCGCCACGGCCTCGGGATCTTCACCGTTGACGTGGAAAATCGGGAGCTGCAGCATCTTGGCCACGTCCGTGGCATAGGTGCTCGATCGGCCCTCGGCCGGCGGCGTGATGAATCCGATCTGATTGTTGACGATCACGTGAATGGTGCCGCCGGTCTTGTAGCCCTCGAGCTGGCTGAGATTGAACGTCTCCTGCACGATCCCCTCGCCGGCGAACGCGGCATCGCCGTGGATCAAAAGCGTCATGATCCGCTCGCGCTTCACATCGCCCAGCCGATCCTGCTTGGCGCGCACGCGGCCGATGGCCACCGGGTCGACGAATTCCAAGTGGCTGGGATTGAAGCACAACGAGAGGTGAACTTTGTGGCGCGCGGCGGTGATCCAGTCGCTGCTGTAGCCCAAGTGGTATTTCACGTCGCCGCGGCCCAAGTGCAGTTTGGGATCGACGTCGGCGAACTCGCGGAAAATCTCTTGCGCGCTTTTGCCCATGATGTTGGCCAACACGTTGAGCCGCCCGCGATGGGCCATGCCCAACACGATTTCGCGAATGCCTTGATCGCCCGCTTTCTCGATCATCAGATCCAAAAGAGGAATGAGGCTTTCGGCTCCCTCGAGCGAAAAGCTCTTCGCGCCGGTGAACCGCTTTTGAATGAATTCCTCGAAAACCGTGGCGTCAGTCAACCGCGTCAAAATTCGCAATTGCTCCGGCCTGCTCAACGTCAGCCGGTTTTCGGTGCCCTCCATCCGGTCTTGCAGCCAGTGGCGAACGCTCAGGTCATCCATGTGCATGAACTGCACGGCGATCGCGCGGCAATAGGTATTGCGCAGCCGCTCCAGAATCCGCCGCAACGGCAGCACGTCGGGCCCTTGGATCGTGGCGGTCGAAAACGGACGGTCCAGGTCGGCTTCGGTGAAGCCGTAGTGTTCTGGATCCAATTCAGGCAAATGCGGCCGCGGCATACCCAAGGGATCGATGTTGGCCATCATGTGGCCGCGAACCCGGTAGGCGCGAATCAACTGGTCGACCCGATCCTGCAACAGTGCCATTTCCAGCTCGCGCACGCTGGCGGCGCCCGCGGCTTCGGACCGGCCGGGCGGATTGAAAACGCTCGACGGCCGGAACGATGGACCGAGCCGCGGCGGCCCGGCCTGACCGTTGCCCAGCCGCTGGAAATAGCGCCGCCAATCGGCCGATACGCTTTTTGGATCGCGTGCGTAACTGGCGTAGAGCTCTTCGATGAACCCCAGGCTCAGGCTATTGGGCGCCGGTTCCAAGTCGTGTTCGCCGCTAGGAAAATTGAGCATGTCCAGTCCACCAAACCAAAGCGTCTGCTATCAATCGTCTGTTGTCGGTCGTCCGGAAGGGCTGCACCCTGGCCGCCCCGACCGTGATTTCGCGGGGCCACCGGCCAACTGGGGCAACGCCGGCGAGCTCGCCTCGGCCGACTCTCTTATTCTACTGACAGGGGCATCGAACCGTGGCCGTTGAGGGATGCGTTCTCGTCAATGGGCAGCCGGCATTCGCCTCTGGGCTCGGCCGGACAACGTGTCGAGAACCTGACCCCCGGGCGGCTCAAACCACAGTGGGGCCTCGCTTTAGTCGAATCGGCCCGGCCGCGAATCGCCGCGACCATCGTGGGCCCAAAGAACTTGCAAGCTCGCTCGACGATGCAAAACACAACAAAAAAACCCATCTGCGCTCGGCACAGACGGGCATCTGCCGCCCCAAAAACCCGCGGATTCACCAACAGCCCCCGTATGCTAAGAACCCGTCGGCTGGGCGTCAAGGCTGTGGCGACTGCCCCCACGGTCAAAGGGGTGCAAGCGCTCGACGGGACGACTGCGGAGACGTCGGCGAGCCGGTCTGCAGGCCGCAAACCGAATCTTCGAGCCTGAGAATTGCGGGGAAATGGGCGTTTTTCGAGCGACGGCGCGGTCGCAGGTCATTCTCGGCGGGCCGGCGATGTCTTATCATGGATCGGACGGACCGTTTCGGGGAGAACTCGCGCGCTGGGCTGCCGGCGGGTCA
>JBGQKM010000413.1:0-2324 GCA_041499515.1 Planctomycetia bacterium
ATCGGCCTTCGGCGTTTGCCCTTTCGGATAGCGCTTGCGAATCGGGGCGATGATCTCACTTAGGAATTCATCGACTTGCTGGGGCGCGCGGCCGATGAAGCGGGCTGGGTCGAGGGTGGCGCCGAGGTCGAGGCCGGCGAAGGCCGGATCGCCGGCCAGGCGCGTCAGCAGGTCGTTGTCGCCGCCTTGCTCTTTGACCACTGCCGCGGCGGCCTGGCTGTGACGGCGAATCTGCTCGTGCAACACCTGGCGATCGCCACCGCGGGCCACGGCGGCCATCAAGATGGCTTCGCTGGCCATGAACGGCAGTTCCTCATTCAGGTGCCGGGCGATCACTTTCGGGTAGACCACCAGCCCGGCGGCAATGTTTTGATAGAGCATCAAGATCGCGTCGATGGCCAGGAACGCCTGCGGGATCACCAGCCGCCGGTTGGCGCTGTCGTCGAGCGTGCGTTCCATCCACTGCACCGCCGCGGTGGCCGCGGTGCTCGACTGCAGGCTCATCACGAACCGCGCCAGAGAGCAAATCCGTTCGGCCCGCATCGGATTGCGTTTGTACGCCATGGCCGAAGAACCGACCTGGTCGGCCTCGAACGGCTCTTCGATTTCCTTGCGGCTTTGCAGCAGTCGCAAGTCGGTGGCCCCTTTGTGAGCGCTTTGCGCGATGCCCGACAGGGCGTCGATGATCTGGGCGTCGACTTTGCGCGAATAGGTCTGGCCGGTGACGGCATAGCTGGCCGCAAAGCCCATCTTCTTGGAGACGAGTTGTTCCAACTGGCGGACTTTGGCGTGGTCGCCGCCAAAGAGTTCCAGAAAGCTGGCCTGCGTGCCGGTGGTGCCTTTGGCGCCGCGGGCCTTGAGATGGCTCAGGCGGTGTTCCAACTCGGCCAGGTCGTGGACCAGATCGTACATCCACAGGCAGGCCCGCTTGCCCACGGTCGTCGGCTGGGCAGCCTGCATGTGCGTGAAGCCCAGGCAAGGCAGGGCCCGATATTTTTGGGCGAAGTCGGCCAAGGCGTCGAGGACCCCGACCAGCCGAGCGCGCACCAGCTCCAGCGATTCGCGCATCAGGATCAGATCGGTGTTGTCGGTGACATAGCAGCTCGTGGCCCCCAGGTGGATGATGCCGCGCGCGTCGGGGCAGGCGTCGCCATAGGCGTGGACGTGCGCCATCACGTCGTGCCGCAGCTTTTGCTCATAGTGGGCCGCCTTGGCAAAGTCGATCGTATCGACGTGGGCCCGCAACTGGTCGATTTGTTTTTTGGTGATCGGCAGGCCGAGCTCGGCTTCGACTTCGGCCAGGGCCACCCACAGCCGCCGCCACGTGCTGAATTTTCGTTGCGCCCCCCACAGCGTCGCCATTTCGCTGGAGGCGTAGCGGCCGATGAGCGGGTTTTCGTACGTGTTCGAGTCGGTCATGTCAAAGCGTCTGTCAATTGGGAAGGATCAACACCGGCCAAGGCGTAGGGTACCATCGGGCCGCAGCGCGTCAACGGCTGGGAAATGGGGACAGGCACCGAGACGCGCCGTTTCGTGGTACGCGCTGGCGTTCCATGCACTCGGAGCCAGTCCCCATTTCCCGTCTTGCCATTTCGGTCTACATATTCGTCAAATCGTCGCCGCCGCCGGGCCCGAGCAAGGCATCCAACGCGGCGGCCAATTGCGGGGCCTGCGACAGGTCCTGGGCATACACGCGGCAAATGCGATGGCTCAGCGGCAACTGCCTAAATAATTGATCGTCCGTCAAGGGCCGAGGTTCGTTGCGAGCCGGGTCCCAGAAGAAATTCTGCCCCATGCTCGGCCCACGCGTGTCGGGCCGATGAATGTGCCGCGCCAAATCGACCCTCAGCGGCATGTCGGCCAGCGCCGGCGGCAGGCCCGCGCGCAGTTCGCGCTCGATCACGTCGGCGCGGCTGAAAATGCTGCTGCGCTCGGCCTCGGCGGCGTCGAATACGATATTGCGCTGGCAGGCCATTTTCCAGGGGATTTCGCGGTTCAAGAAAGACTGCCACTGCCCGCCCAACTCGCGCTGCCGTGGGTCGGCGCTCGTGCCCCAACGGCTGACGTCGACCAGCAGCGACCAGTCGGTGAAATGGCGGTACGCGTCCAGATGCTCCAGCGGATTGCCGGGGAACAAATACGCCTTGCTCTGGGCGAACAGGTCGGCCAGCGTCAAGTCGATGGCGCGAACGGTGCGATGAAAGTAAATCGTGCGAAACAGATCCGCGCGCACGCTCATGAATTGCACCAGCGCCGCCATGCCGCGGCTGTGGATCGTTAGTCCCTGGGGGGTGAAAAAACTGTAGTGCAAAAGCCGTTCGAGG
>JBGQKM010000414.1:0-2323 GCA_041499515.1 Planctomycetia bacterium
GGCCTGGCCGCGGCGCTGGGCCAGGATCGGAAACAACTCAAAGGCGTGGGCCAGGTCGCGCTCGATCCCCGGCTTGTCACGCCGTGCAAAGGCGCCCATCTGCAGGTTTTCCAGCACCGTCAATCGCGGAAAGATTTTGCGGCCTTCCGGCGAGTGGCAAATGCCGCGACAAACGATCTCGTGCGGCGGCAACTGCTGGATTTCCTGCCCATCCAACAGCACGCGTCCGCGCCGCGCGCGCAGGCAGCCGGAGATGCCCATCAGGGTCGAAGTCTTGCCCGCCCCGTTAGCGCCGATCAGGGCCACGATTTCGCCCGGCTGCACTTCGATCGAAACGCCCTGCAGAACCTCGATCGGGCCGTAGCCGGCGCAGAAATCTTCCATCGCGAGCAAAGCCGGCATCAACTCACCTCCTCGCTGCCGAGGTAGGCGGCGATAACCCGCGGGTCACTGCGCACCTGTTCGGGCGTCCCCTCGGCGATCTTGATGCCGTATTCCAACACGGCGATACGGTCCGAGATGCCCATCACGACTTTCATGTGATGCTCGATCAGCAGCACCGACAAACCCGAAGCGCGAATTTGCTGGATCAATTGGTTCAGTTCGATCGATTCGGCCGGGTTCATGCCCGCGGCCGGCTCGTCCAACAGGATCAGTTTCGGCTCGGTGGCCAAAGCGCGGGCGATTTCCAACCGCCGCTGATCGCCGTAAGGAAGATTCTTGGCCAGCAGGTTTTCCTTGCCGGCCAGGCCGACAAAGCGCAGCAGTTCGCACGCCCGAGAGCCGGCGGCCTGCTCCTGCCGTCGAATGCCGGGTCCTTGCAGAGCCATGCGGATCACGCCGCCACGCAGGCGGCGATCCATGGCCGTCAACACGTTGTCCAACACCGTCATGTTCTGGAACAGGCGAATGTTTTGGAATGTGCGGGCGATGCCGGCGCGCGAGATCACCTCCGGCGTGCGCCGCGCGCGGCTCCAGACCGATCCCATGCCGGCCGAGCCCAGCAGGATGCCGAGGAAAAACGCCGCCATGGCATCGCGGCGGCGTGCGGCCGGCTCGCGGGCGATGGCCGCGTATTTGTCCAAAATCACCCGCGCGTCTTGCCTCGAATCGAAGGTGGCCAGATCGGTCGTGTCGTCGGCATTGCGCACCACGAATTTTCCATCGCGCTCGCGAACGGCGTCACTTGAGCCGGCGGGCGAACCGGCCACGGCGATGAGTTGCTCGAAGCGGGTCTGCATCTGCCGAGCCTCGTCGTGCGATTTGGCATAGCCCAGCGTGCGTCGTCCGTCGGCGGTACGGACGGCCCAGCGATCGCCGCGCATGTGTTCTAGCGCCAAAGAGCCGCGCAAGTAGTTGCGGGCGTCGTTCCAGGCGGCGGCGTACGAGAACGTCTCGCCCGGCCCGGCGTAGTTCCGCTTGATCGTGGCCCGCCACAGGGCGTTGATGTCGACGCTCACCAGCGCCGCGCAGATTCCGGTGAACAGGCCAACCAGCGCGCACAGGGCGACGACCCGCCAAGAGAACGGGCGTTGCAAGGGGCGGCCCCGAAACTCCACCGAGCCGCTGCTGGGTTCGTAAATGCCGGTCACGACGTTGAAGACGGTCGTTTTGCCGGCGCCGTTGGGGCCGATGATCGAAAAAATCTGCCGCTCTTCGACCGCGCAGTCGACGTCTTGCACGGCCGTCAGCCCGCCGAAACGAACCGTCAGTTTGTCGAGCTTCAGTAGTGCCATCAACGGGCTCCCGCCGGCCGAATGCCGGACTGTGGCTCGCTGCTGGCCAGCTCGGCCTCGACCTGACGCGAAGGGAGCAGACCTTCGGGACGAAAGCGCATCATGAGTATCAGCGCCAGACCAAAAATCGCCAGTTTCCAATTGCTGAAGGTCAACAGCGGATTGCCCGAGGGGTTGATGTCGGCGCTTTGCAAAAGTCCGTCGAGGATCGGGGCCACGACGTTGTCGAACCCGATCAAGAGAAACACGCCCAACAGCGTGCCACGCAGGCTGCCCAGCCCGCCAAGGATGACGCAGCAGAGCATGAGGATCGAGCGATTGAAATCGAAAGCGTCGGGTCCGGCGGTGCTGGTCAGCGTGGTGGCATACAGGCAGCCGGCCATTCCGGCCAATCCGCAGCCCAAGGCAAAGGCCGAAAGCTTGACGCGCGCGGCGTTGATGCCCATGCACGTGGCGGCCAACTGATCTTCGCGCACCGCCACCCAAGCCCGGCCCAGTCGCGACCGCTCCAGGTTTCTCAAAAGTCCAATCACCACCAGCAGCAGACCCAGGGCCAGGTAGTAGAACAAACGATAATCCAAGCTCCA
>JBGQKM010000415.1:0-2282 GCA_041499515.1 Planctomycetia bacterium
ATCGCGAGCCACTGCGGATCGATCATCAGGCGCGAGCGCGCGATCAATCGCCTGGCGGCGGCAACGCCAATCGCCACATACGACAGGCTTCCCAGAGCGCCAGCGACCCACCACGCAACCAGCAAATCGGACCCATGCCAGATCGCACTATCCGCGATTATCACCGTTTCACGCTGTAAAGCCGGCTGCCGGTCGTCAGCCAATTGCGGCGCGTCGCCAGGCACGAGGGCCTGGGCCGGCGACTGCGCGACCGCAACGGGTTCGGTCGTTGTGGTATGCACGTCCGCTGGAACGATTGCAACGGCCGCCTCGCGCGACTCGATGACCGCCACGCCATAACTGGGAAGGCTCGCTGCGGCGATCGGGATCAACATCGTGCTCAATAGGCTCAGCGCCCAAACTCGATGCCGCGCGGCCGCCGACGCGCGTCGCATCGCCAGGGCCAACACGGCAGCCACGGCCAGCACGAGCGTGATACGCAACGACGCGCCGGCCAGCCAACGAAACCCATATTCGCTCGCAGCGCCGTAGACCAGGATTTCCAAGGGCGATCTCATTTACCGTCTCCTTTTTGCGCTTGCTCGATGAGCGTTTTGAGCCGTTGCAGCTCGGCGGCCGAGAACTTCGACGAGGACATGTCCACCAGCGTGGCCAGCGCGTTTTCGGCCGACCCATCGAAAAACGTGGCGATCAGGTTTTCCAGGGCCCAGCGCTTCGCCTTTTGCGGCGAGACGGTCGGCGAGTAAACGTACCGCGGGCCGTCATACTTTTGCTGGACGTGCCCCTTGTCTTTCAGCACTCGCAACAGCGTGCGGACCGTGGAATAGCCCGGGGCGTCGCTCATGGCGGCCTGGATTTCGCTGGCGGTCGCCTGGCCGCGGGCGTAGATGATATCCATGATCTGGCGTTCGCGGCGACTCAGCGCGGGCGGTAATTGTCTGGCCATCGTGATGGCTCCCGGGATGCGATCCATATGCGTAATTGTTAGCACTATGCGTATTTATACACACACGGGCCGCGGCGTCAAGCCCATGGTGCGATTTTGTTCGCACCCCCGCCCGGCCGCTGCCGAACCGCCCCCGTGCCGCAGGAATTTGGAAAATCGGCCCGGGCCATCGACCGCGACGATTGCTTGACGCTTTGTTTTGGAGTCAATTGGATGGGCGCGCCACGCACGAGGCGCCAGCCACCCGGGCCATGGACGATCGATCATGAATGCCTGTGTCATGCCGTTGTTGCTCGCACTGACAATCCCGGGCGCCAAGCCTTCGACGCCGAACCTGATCGTGATCCTGGCCGACGACGTCGGCTACGGCGACCTGGGCTGCTACGGCGCGACGCAGGTCAAGACGCCAAATCTCGACCGGCTGGCAGTCGATGGCCTGCGGTTCACCGACGCCCATTCCGCCGCCGCGGTTTGCACGCCCTCGCGCTACGCCCTGTTGACCGGTCAATATCCGTTTCGTCATCCAGCGGCCGCGCGGATTCTTTCCGGCATTGCACCCCTTTCCATTCCGGCCGACCGATTGACGCTGCCGAAGCTGCTGCGGCAGGCCAATTATGCAACCGGCGTGATCGGCAAATGGCACCTGGGTTTGGGAGAAAACGAAACCGACTACAACCTCGAGATCAAGCCCGGCCCTCGCGAAGTCGGATTCGACGAATCGTTCGTGATCCCGGCCACGGGCGACCGCACGCCTTGCGTCTTTGTCGAGAACGGGCGCGTTGCCAACTACGATCCGGCCGATCCGATTCGAGTCAGCTACTCCACAAAGATCGGCGACGAACCGACCGGCAAGGAAAATCCGGACCAGTTGTTCAACCAAAGACCCAGCCACGGACACGACGGCACGATCGTCAACGGCATCAGTCGCATCGGCTGGATGACCGGGGGCCGGGCGGCACGTTGGAGGGACGAGGAGATTGCCGAGGTGATTACCGGGCGTGCGGTGCGGTTCATCGAAGCCCACCGAGAGCGCCCGTTCTTTCTGTATTTTGCGACGCACGACGTGCACGTGCCGCGCGCGCCGCACCCGCGTTTTCGCGGCACCAGCCAACACGGCCTGCGCGGCGAAGCGATTCACGAGCTCGATGGGTCGGTCGGCGAAATTCTGGCCACGCTCGACAAGCTCCATTTGAGCGACCAGACGCTGGTTCTGTTTAGCAGCGACAACGGGGGCGTCATGGACGATGGGTACCTGGACGGCACGCAGGACCCCGGCAGTCATCGCTGCAACGGCCGGCTGCGAGACTTCAAGGGCTCAAGTTATGAAGGGGGCAGC
>JBGQKM010000416.1:0-2243 GCA_041499515.1 Planctomycetia bacterium
CCGCCGGCCATCGGCTGGTTCGTGGACAAGACCGGTCGCTGGGAAGAGGTCTTGCTCGTTTTTGCCGCCATCTATATCGCCGCGGCCGTATGCTGGCTGTTGCTCAATCCGCGCCGCGCGATTTTCCACGATCAATCCCATTCCATATCCGCGGGGATCTAAACGATGCCGCATGTCGACTTTCCGCAATCGTTCTGTCAGGGCGCCGTCGCCCGACGCGACATCACGCCGCCGGTCGGCATTTACCATCGCATGTGGGGCGCGGCCAAACACGATCAGTCCACCGGCGTCCACCGGCCGCTGCTGGCCACTGCCTTGGCCCTGCGGGCTTCGTCGCAATCGGGCGCCGAAGATCGAGGGCTAACGACCCAGGTGCTCGTGGCGATCGATCACTGCCTTTTATGGACCGAGGAAATCGACGCATTGCGGGCCCAGGTCTGCCGCGCCGCCGGGCTTGAGCCCGAAGAGTTACACATCACTTTTTCGCACACGCACGCCGCGGGACTGATGGACCCCGCGCGCGCCGACTTGCCCGGCGGAAATCTGATCGCTCCGTACCTGGCCGTATTGGCCCAGCGCATCGCAGACGCCATCCGCGAGGCGCTCGCCGCGCTCGTGCCGCTGCGAATCGTTTATGGAAGCGGCCGCTGCGCGTTGGCCCGCAATCGCGACTTTTGGGACGCGGAAAATCATTTGTTTGCCTGCGGTTTCAATCCAGCCGGCATTCAGGACGACACGGTGCTCGTGGCGCGCGTGACGGACGAGCAATCGCGAACCCTGGCCACTCTGGTCAACTATGCCTGCCATCCCACCACGCTGGCCTGGGATAATACGCTCATCAGTCCGGACTTCGTTGGTGCGATGCGCGAGCTGGTCGAATCGGCCACCGCCGCGCCGTGCCTGTTCTTGCAAGGCGCCTCGGGCGATCTCGGCCCGCGGCAAGGATATGTCGGCGACGTGGCCGTGGCCGATCGCAACGGGCGAGAACTTGGCTACGCGGCCCTGGCGGCGCTCGAATCGTTGCCCCAGCCTGGCTTGCGATTCGAGTACACCGGGCCGGTGATTTCCGGCGCCACGCTGGGAACCTGGGATTACCGGCCGCTGAGAGCCGAGACGCTTCGCGAAAAGCATCGTTGGCGCTGCAAAACTTTTTCTATCGATCTGTCCTACCGCGACGATCTGCCCACGCGCGAAGAAACCGAGACGCAGCTCGCCGGCTGGCAGGCCGAAGAACAGCAGGCACAGCGCCGGGGCGATCCCGCGCGGGCGCGCGACTGCCGAGCCCAGGCCGAACGCATGACCCGCCAGCTCGCGCGGCTGCGCTCGTTGCCCCCCGGCAAGACGGTGCCCCTGACCGCGTCGCTTTGGCAATTGGGAGACGCCTTCTGGCTGGCGGTTCAGGGCGAGCATTACAATCTTTTGCAGCGCGCCCTGCGCGATCGCTTTTCCAGTCATCCGCTGGTCATCGCCACCGTGACCGATGGGTGGCGCCCGGGGTATGTGCCCACGGCCGAGACCTATGGCCGGGGCATTTATCAAGAGTCGATTGCGATCGTGGCGCCGGGCTCGTTGGAATTGCTGATCGAGGCCATCGGCGAACACATCGCGGCCTGGATCGCCGAAGACGGCCGCAATTGATTCAAACGTTGCCCAATCGGGCAGTTCGGTCGCCATCGCCCGTGCCTTGCGGCGCACGCGATAACCAGCTCTCAGGGTTGGCAATTGGCCTTCCAATCGACTATTATTGATGCGAGTAAGGCCCACCTGGATTTCTCTCCTTTGCGGCGTATCCCGAGGGTTTTTCGCATGGGGCGTCGGGTACCGATCTCGATCGCGACGTGGACGCTCGCGGCCCTGTGGTTGGGGTCGATGGCCGCGCGTGCCGAGGAGCCCTACGGCCGGCATCAGTTCGAAGCCGACCGTCGCGAACACTGGTCGTTTCAGCCGGTCAAGCGGCCCGAAGTTCCGGCCGTTTCCGACGCGGCCTGGGTTCGCAATCCGATCGACGCCTTTATCCTCTCGGGCCTGGAAAAAACGGGCGTCAAGCCGGCGCCCCCGGCCGAACGTTCGACGCTGCTGCGGCGAGTGTATCTGGACCTGATCGGCCTGCCGCCGACTCCGGCTGAGCTGGACGCCTTTCTGGCCGATGCCAGCCCCACGGCCTTCGAGCGGGTTGTCGACGATCTGCTCGCGCGACCCCAGTATGGCGAGCGCTGGGCCCGGCACTGGCTCGACGTGGTTCG
>JBGQKM010000417.1:0-2222 GCA_041499515.1 Planctomycetia bacterium
CGGCCGACGAACCGCGGCCGCGGAATCTGCCTCTCGCAATGCCCAAGTCCGGCTGGAAGTGGTCGTCGCCTCGGAGATCGCCGAACAGATCCTGGACTTCATTGCCCGCGACATTTCGCCCGAACGCGCCATCACGGCCTGCGTCGAGACGGTCGAGGTCTTGCGACGAGACCAGTTCTGAAGCCGGCTTCGCGCGCCGGTCCAACGCCCTGCCCGTTCGCTCTCGCCCGAGGACCCCTCGACCGGTATAATGGGCTGTTTGCGACCTGGAACGCCCAATTACTTTCCCCCAGAGAGCCGTCATGGACAAAGAACTGACCGATCGGGCCGAGGCCATCCAGCAGCGTATTGTCCAGTTGCGAGACTCTCTTTGACTACGCGACTAAACAGTCGCTCTCGGCGGCCATCGAACAAAAAATGGCCCAGCCCGGTTTCTGGGACAACCAGGAAAAGGCCCAGGCCACGATCGCCGAGCTCAAGTCGCTCAACGCCCTGCTCAAGCCGCTGGACGAGGCCATCTCTGCAGCCCGCGATTTGCAGGCCCTGATGGAAATGGCCGACGAGGACGCCTCGCTGGTGGCCGAACTGACGGCCGAAATCAAGCGGCTGGAAGACCTGCTGGGCCAGCTCGAGCTCAAGGGCCTGCTCAACGGCCCCTTCGATGGCAAAGGCGCCATCATGACCATCAACGCCCGCGACGGCGGCACCGACGCCAACGACTGGGCCGAAATGCTGCTGCGGATGTACATCCACTGGGCCCAGAAGCACGACTATGCCGTCGAGATCTTGGATCGCCAGGAAGACATCGTCGCCGGCATCCAAAGCGCGGCCCTGGCGATTCGCGGGCCGATGGCCTACGGCTATCTGAAAGGCGAAACGGGCATGCACCGCCTGGTGCGCATCAGCCCATTCAATGCCGAGGGCAAACGACAGACCAGTTTCGCCGCCATCGACGTTTCGCCGGAAATCACCGATACGGTCGAGATTGAGATGCGCGACGAGGACATTCGCGAAGACGTGTTTCGCGCCAGCGGCGCCGGCGGCCAGCACGTCAACAAGACTTCCAGCGCCATCCGCCTGACGCATTTGCCCACCAACATCGTCGTGCAGTGCCAGAACGAGCGTTCGCAGCACAAGAACCGGGCCACGGCGCTCAAGATGTTGCGAGCCCGGCTGGCGCGGCTGGAAGAAGAAAAGCGTGAGGCCGCCCAGACCGCCAAATATCAGGAAAAAGCCAAGACCGGCTTCGGCTCGCAGATTCGCAGTTATTTCTTGCACCCTGATCAACGCGTCAAGGACACGCGCACCGGTTACTACGTCGGCAATTTCCAAAGCGTGCTGGACGGCAACATCGACGGCTTTCTCGACGCCTATTTGCGCTGGCGCGTGGCCTAGCAGGCCGTTGAAAAAATGGGACTGGCTCCGAGTGGATCGGCCTAATTCCCGCAACGAGGAGTGGCCGCGAGGTGCCTGTTTCCCTTTTCCAACACTCAGCCAGACAACGCGAGGTCAAACGGGCAACGTGAACACGCATCGCGAACCACGATTGGAAGGAGGCGGCCTCGGCCTGCAATTCGTGTTTCGCCAGGATCGCTACGCGCACGAAGTGTGGCTCGACGACGGATCGGCTTGGGTGTGCGTATTGCAGAGCGTCGAAGGCTCAGCGTCCGACGATTGGCCCGCCAGCCCCCCCTGGCAATCGCTGCATGTGGAAAGCCGCCCCGACCAGCGGCAGCTCGCGCTGCTGGTGGGCATGGCCGGCAAAAACCATTGGTCGGCCAGCATCGAGCTCGACCCGGCGAAGTCTCAGATCCACTTTGACATCGCCTGCCGAGTCCGCGGCGCCGAGCGTGGGCCACTAGCGAGCCGCTATCGGCCGCTCGGATCGATCGGAGCGCTGGATGCGAAAAGCGCGACGTTTTCGATTGCGGCCGCGGCGGGCAAAACGCTGCGGCTGACATTGGACGAACGCTTCGGCGCCATGCGCCTCGAGTCGGCCGCCGGCTGCGTGAATCTCATCGCCGCCGCCCAACCCGCCGCCCCGACCGAGACGATCCGCTGGGGCTATACGCTCGAGCTGGGTTCCGGTGTCATGGAGTGCCTGAGAAGAAACAAAGAGGACATCACCGCATAGGATGTCTACAGTGCAAGTCGACCCCCTATTTGATCGCCACGCCTTGGAAAATGTAGCCGTGTGTCTTGGGGGTCTTTTCCAGATAGAA
>JBGQKM010000418.1:0-2074 GCA_041499515.1 Planctomycetia bacterium
CCAAGATGGGTGTCGAGGCCCGGATCCTCCCTATGAGCAACGCCCGCGTGGAAACCCGAGTGGACACGCCGATCGGCGAACTCAGCTTCGAAGAATATTTTGTGCAGCGCTGGTACCAGGACCCGGTCAACTCGGTCCGTTTCGCGGGCATTGAAAATGCCGAACCCGCGCCGGGCGTGATTGAGGCCATCATGTCGGCCACCGTTGTGCTGCTCGCCACCAGCAACCCGGTCACCAGCATCGGCCCCATTCTGGCCGTGCCTGGCATCCTGGAAGCGCTCAAACAAACTCGCGCTCCGGTTGCGGCCGTGAGTCCGATTATCGGCAACACCGCAGTTTCGGGGCCGGCCGGCATTTTGATGGCAGCCAAGGGTTTGCCGGTTTCAATCGCAGGCGTGGCCCAGGCCTACCGCGAATTTCTGGATATTCTGGTGGTGGACAACCGCGACGCCAAAGCAGCCGAGGAACTAAAGCAGTCCGGACTGCGCGTCCACTGCGCCAACACCATCATGAGCACAGCCGACGAAAAGGTTGAGCTGGCGCGCCAGGTCCTTTCGTTCATGGCGACGGAAAGCGCCGCCCACGCTGGTTCGGACTTGTTATGATTCTGGTCCCGGTCAAGAACCTTTCGGGCGCCAAGCAGCGCCTCGCAACCCTGTTCGATCAGTCCACCCGCACCGAATTCGCGCAAGCCATGCTGTTCGATGTGCTCGAAACCCTGGGCACGTGGACAGATTGCCCCGAAGTCGGCATCGTGACCAGCGATCCTTTTGCGATTCAACTCGCGGATCAGTTTCACTTTTCCGTGATTCCCGACAACGCCAACCGGAGCGAGACCGACGCCATCGAAATGGCGACCCGGTTCTGCGAATCTCGAGGCATTGATAGCACGCTGGTGATTCCGGGAGACATCCCCCTGATCCAGAGCTGGGAACTCGAAGAGATTCTGCAATCCGCGCCGGCCGAGGGCTCCGTGCTCGTACGCGCGGCTGACGGACGCGGCACAAATGCGATCTGGAGACGCCCTGCCGGATTGTTCCCCGCCCGCTTCGGCAACGACAGTTTCGAACCTCACCACGCCGCCGCTCAAGCCACCGGGAAACCCTGCGTGGTGCTTTCCCTGCCCGGCATCGCGCTCGACGTCGACACGCCCCATGATCTGCGCGCCCTTGCGTCCGCGCCGGGCCAAACCCGCGCCCAACGCCTGGTCCGGCAATGGCAACTGGCCGATCTTCCCGTAGCCGCGAATGAGTAAGGTGCCAGTCGCCAGGCAAAAAAGAGTCCCAAAGGGGCCAAAGAATGTAGCCCACGGCGCAAGCCGTGGGAGGACGAGGCGTAACGACCAAGCCCCAAAGGGGCGAAAGCAACCTTCTCCGCCCCCAGCCCGGGAACTCCGCATCATCCCCGTTCCGTTGAAAGGCGAAATCCAACCCGGCAACTCCATTTCCAAACTGCTTCTCGACGCTCTTAAAAATCAAAAACTGCGCCAGGGCGACATTCTGATCGTCAAACATAAAATCGTCTCCAAGGCCGAGGGCCAATTCGTAGACCTCAGCAACATCGAACCCTCCGCCGCATCTCGCCGCTGGGCGCAGCGCTATCGTCTCGATGCTCGCGTCATCGAGCTGGCCATCCAGCAGAGCCGGCGCATCGTGCGGCGCAAGCGCGGCGTCCTGATCACGGAAACTCACCACGGCCTGATCTGCGCCAACAGCGCAGTGGACGTCTCTAACGTTGACGGAGGCCGCCACGCGCTTCTACTGCCCGACGATCCCGACCGCTCCGCCGCCAAGATCCATCGAGATCTGAAAAAAGCTCTAAACCTTTCCATCCCCGTGATCATCACAGATACTTTCGGCCGGCCCTGGCGCGAAGGCTTGACCGAAGTCGCTATCGGAGTGGCCGGCATGCAGGCTCTCCACGACTATCGCGGCCAGCCTGATTCGCACGGATACACGCTGCAGGCTAGTATTGAGGCAGACGCCGACCAGTTGGCTTGCGCGGCCGGCCTGGTCTGCGGCAAGCTATCCCGTACGCCGGCATGTATCATTCGAGGATTCGCTTATCGTCCCGG